>JAJYVJ010000130.1 GCA_021792045.1 Thermoplasmata archaeon
TCTTGTTCTGCTATCTTCAATTGCCATATACAGATATATCAAACGTCAGAGAAAATAGAGCTATACAAGCAGATGTCTTCTCATTTAGAATTTACTATAACCGAAGATGATAAACTGCGCTTTATCGGACAATTTAAAGTCACAATATGAGAAGCGACGGGGCATTTCCCTCAGCACTTTCATTCCTTGTTGGTATAGGGCCCGGAACCTGACCACAAAATTCGATCGGTAGAGGTCTGTAGTTTAACTGTAAAGGTATATGGAATGTCACAGACCACACCAATTCCAGATAAAACGAAGTTTACAGAAGATGACATCAAGGCCACAATTCTCTATAACACTTTGAAAAAAATTGCAAGGGAGCATTATACGGTGGAGGAATCTTCCATTGATAATGAAGCCAGAGGATACACAGCACACTCAGGGGAATGGTAGAAAATTATCGTGATGAAAATACCGGTGAAGATGTGAATATTCTGCATACCCTGATCCATGAGATGTCCCATGCGCACCTTGATCACCTGGACAGGAAAGACATTCCCAGAGGAATTGCCGAGGCAGAGGCTGACCTTTCAACTTACCTTGTCGGTGCACACTTCGGCTTTGACTTCAGGGAGGATTCAGCAGCCTACATCAAGGGATGGCTGGATAACGCCAAGTCAGAGGGCAAGAACCTTGGAAAAGAGAACCTTGACAGGGTTATGAACAATGCAAGATGGCTGATAAATGAGATATCCGGCAGAGTATGAGAGAAAAAAGTTTCTAGACCAGACATTATCACTACCGAAATCTTAAATAATAAGTATAAACATCATCGTTTATGTTAAGTTCCGATGCCCTAGTATTCGAATATTTCAAAAGGAAGGGGAAGGAATGGACTTCTAACGATGAAAGTGCACGGGAGTATTTAGAAGTGAAGAGTCCGAATGAGATCTCCTCAGAATTCAAAGAAGATGATTCTTTTAAATCCATTCTTTCGTACATAAATTCCGTAAAAGACAACATATCGAAGAATTTCTCAAAGGAAGATCTTCAAAAAATAATAAGGAAAATAGATCTAAAAGGGAATGCGATTGCAACTGATAGTCTAACCGAAAAACTTAATGAAGCAATAACAAAAGCAGTGTCAGATGAGGGAGAGCCTATCTCACCTAAGGTAAGCGTTGCAATTTTGCTTGCCTCATCAATCGCTGTCGCGGTGATTTTGGCGAACAACAAAATGTCACGACAGCAGAAAAGAGACATAATTAACTCAACCGAATGACTAATAAAATGAAAGTTTGGTTCACCCTTTTATCCTCTATATATCTATGGTTAGCAATATCGGCCTCTTCTTATTTTGTCTTGGTGAGGCTCATTGTTCCTCTATATCCTAGTACTTTCTATATTTTTTTCCTAATGGGAACGTTAGCATTCTTCACAATTTTGATCGTGAACGGAACAACTACATATTGGAATGTTTCAAAATTTCATGATTCGAATACGGGAACTTTTAACGAAGCATATAATAATAAATCTGTGTCTTCTCAAAACAGTAGGGGAAGTGGTCATGCCACTGAAACAGTCTTCTATAGGATATACGAGGTCGTCGCGGCGTTGTCTATATACGAAGCATCTAGAGGAGTTATTTTCTCTCTCTTGCCTCCTAATGCAGAAATTACGCCTCTAAGTGCACTGTTTCTTGACCCTAAAGAATTTATGCTGTTCCTAATTTTTATAATAACTTCAATCCAGTTTATTGTCGGAGTGTCAAGGCATTTTGAAAGTGAAATCTCTTTTGATAAACGTTTGAACCTCTACCCCTTGGTAAATTACATTCTAGTGTTGGGTGAAGCAATCTCTCTTTTATCAATGGGCATTAGTGTGTCTCTTGGGAGCTTTTCATTTTTTTCCTTATGGTTTGTTGGGCTGCTGGTTATAGATTATATTTGGATATTACTTTTTAGAGTGCTTAGAATAGGTATTTTTGGTTTTAAAAAAGCATTGGGAGCAACGATCACAGAGCTAGATTCTGTTGCTAGAGAAGATGCAAATGTATATCGGATCATAAACAGATATTGGATGAACGGAAATATCGCGTTTATCTTTTATTTGTCTATAATGGAGCCTGTGGCAAGTGGATACGTTATTCCCTTCAAAAATTTCTTTTATATGTACCTAGGATTGATGTTAGTCGGTATTGCGATTTCAACCTTTGTAAATTCTAGGTGCTTTTCCACGCTCGAGAAAATTGATAAAAAAGCGGTTCAGTGAAAACATAAGTCGCTTATCTTTTGGAATATTCAACAATAGTCTTACTTCGAGAAACTCTACTTCTTTGTGTTGCCTGAAAATGCCGAAGCGAGTGCAGCTGCTCCCAAAAGCACGATCCCACTTTTTATTAACCTACCTGCAAGAAATTTATGGCCGCAGGCATCTTCAATTGCTCCGATTATAACATCAAGAGCACCAACGAAAGGAATGCCAAATACAGCGCCAACGAGATCTTCTACAGACTTAGTAATTTCCGACCGAAGGTGGAGTTCTCCTGCTTGTTTGGCATATTCACAAACCTCCACAAATCCTGGATCATTTCTAAACTCGTCTGCTATTCTGGCTCTTCCCACCTGCTTCACGTATTGTTCCAAAGATCCATATCTTGACCACTGAATCCCTTTATTAGAGAAATACCAAGTTACTGATTCTGGACTGCTCATCTCTGATCGTTTGTTTATTTTCATCTGGAATATAAATAAAGCGATTGGTGATCGAATTTCCCTTTACCACTTAAATTAATTTTAGAGTAAAACTTAACGGAATTTATATATCAATTCCTTGCTAACAGCTCAAGATCTCATAGAAATTCGACGAGAAGGGTTAAGTTTTGATGGTTTCTTAACAAAGATTTAGACTCGTATTGAAATTATTAGAAATTTTGTATCAGGAGCCATAAGATAGTACAACTCCTATCTGTAAAGGATTAAATTGTATCAGATGCGAGGAGAAAATAACCTAACAAAGTTTGGAAATACCAACATGAATCAAATTATAAGATATCATGATAATAATGTGTGACACAGCTGGCACCTTTGTACAGAATATTTATGACCTAGCGATGGTTCTATTGAATGAGGACATTGTCAATTATCGGTTGATAGATAGTGATGGTACCAGAAGGATGTTTTCAATAATCCTTCCTTGGTCTTGAACCTGTGCTTGAACAGCCATGACTGTATGGAGAAATGCTGTTCCGCTATGTCGGATGTCTTCTCCACCATTGGATCCTGAAGATACAGGAATACCTCTTTCCTGTATCTTTTCATGAATGAAAGGAAACCGGCGATGATGGGATCATCGCCGTATAACGACATCAACCTGTCAAGCATTATGTCAACGATCTCCCTTTCGGTCATGCCCCGGGTGATTCTTTCTATGGGGTCACTGTTGCTCCCCAGATTCCTTAGGTTCTTCTCATTCTGGAAGAACATGTACTTGATCAGCCTCTTTGCCATGTCCAGATCCTTCTCCCTGCCGGCATGCCTGATCCTGTGTGCAAGATCCTTCTCGATATGGAACAGGCATCTCTGCCTCTTTATGCGTATGTGCATCTCTTCGGATACTGTTTCAAGTATGGATTCATAATGATAGCCGTCGGTTGTTATGACAATATAATCGATATTATCAGGTATGATGAATCTTGATAATGCACTGATAAGGAAATTCACAATTGTCTCCTCTCCCAGATCGTCAAGGATATCCTCAACGAAGTTTCCTGTAACAGTATCCTTGAGCAGTGCCCTGTATTTCTCTATGCCCTCTATGTGGACATACTGCTCATCGTACACGAAATAACCTGATGAGTCCATCATTGTTGAAGGAATGAGAGGAATTGTCTTTCTCACAGTCTCATGGGATATTATGATCCTTCCGATTGTGTGAAAGATGTCTGCTGTTTTTCTCAGGGATGTTTTTACCCTGGTCCGGATGCCCTTCTCCTTCATATCGTCAGGATAATGCTTTCCGTAACCGTAATTCGGAGGTCTTGCTACGAATGAATATCTGCAGTCCTGGCAGATATATCTCTGTACCCTGAAGAGAGTTCCATTCTCCAGCTTCCTGATGCATGTGCCATTCTTCACAACGTTCCTGGAGAGGCACTGAGGACACATGGGATTCATGTAGCTTATGAGATCCTGATCCTTCAGTTCAAGATCCATCATGGGTATATTGTTGATCATGAAAACAGGGGAGGTGCCCAGTGGTGAGAAATCATCAAGGGATGTTGAGATCCTCTTGAACTCAGTATATGGCGCCTTCCTCAGTCGCATGTAATGGTATGTTTCATTCATATTTCATGATTTCGGTTCCATGCTGAATTTAGGAGAAAAATCAACTAAATATTGACAGTGTCTGAATGAGGCAAAATGCCTGACGAAAAGAAGCGCTCTTCGAACGACCAGAGGTCGGATGCCCTCAACCCAACGTCAAGGGATTCGTCGACCAATGCAAACAACAGGAGCAACCAGATGAATCCGAACAATCCGGCCTACAGATCTTCAAGGAAGGGGAGAAAGTAATTTTCACCCCGCCATTTTTTTGAAGTACTTTGTTCAATATATCAAATAATACATTTAACTTAATATAGTTAAGTCAAATTCATTTCTTCATCGTTATCCGTCCTATATAGACACTCCTGGCAACTAAGTTTTTTACCAATGTCAGCAGAAATCCAATGAAGATTGATAAGGAAATAGCCCTAATAACCTCTAGTGCGCTTAAATCGATCGTTTGCTTTATTAGATGTCATGAAAAAAGTTTTCTGTCCACGCCTGCATGACGGTGCAGGCGTGAGAGTCGGAGAGGCAGCTGATTATTCCCTTGACCCGTGAGGTCGCTGTTTAGATTGGCTGCCCTTCGTCTCGA
>JAJYVJ010000131.1 GCA_021792045.1 Thermoplasmata archaeon
GGAAAAATATTCAATGTAGAGTCCTTCAGAATTGCGGTCCTTGGCACGGATAGTGCGATAGGAAAGAGGACAACTGCTGTAATAGTAACAAATAACTTCAAAAAGAAAGGAGTTAACGCTGTAATGCTTGGGACAGGCCAGACAGCCTGGATGCAGGGATTCAAACACACAACCGTTATCGATTCGATGATCAATGACTTTGTTCCAGGTGGTCTGGAAAAAATCGCAATTGATGCCTGGGAAGAAGAACATCCTGAAGTAATGGTTGCGGAGGGACAAGGATCAGTTCTTCATCCGGTATATCCAGGAAGTTTTGAAATAATAGGAGCCATCAGACCTGATGCCATAATATTGCAGCATGCGCCCAAGAGGAAGTACTTTGATGGTTTCCCGTCAATGAAGATCCCGGACCTTGAGAAATACATCAAGATACTTGAGCTTCTTTCGGGGAAAAAGGTCATAGCAATATCACTGAACAGTGAAGGGATGGAAAGAAGCGAGATAAGGGAAGAAATCGCAAATCTTGAAAACCGTTTCGGCATCCCGGCGTTTGATCCGTTTGATTTCACTCCGTCACTGATTCAAGAAATATATGTCCATTGAAATAAATGAGCTTCGCAGACATTATTTCTGAATTCGATAACATCACTATTTCTAACATTTCTTATGGAAAGAATACGCTTTCTGGAACTATCACATTAGCAAGGAATGGCAAAAATATTCCATTCGACCTAAAATTCAGGTACTCTGAGGACGTCAGTTTGAATGAGAACCTTGGTGGTCTGATCCTTACAATGCCCGCAATTAACTTTACACTTTTTGCTAAGAAACTCACACTCGATTATCCCGTCTCAGATAACGATATTGAAGTAATCAAGAAGCTTGTGAAAATAAACAACAGGGACGTGTTCATAAACAAGCTTTTGCGAAGGAGATATGAATTTTTCAAGCCAGAGTATATCCCTGCCGATTCAGATGTAACATCAAGTAACATTGATGGAATCACAGAAGTTGTGCGAACAAATATCTTCAGGGATACATATGCTCATGAAACTACGGCAAACAATGTTGCCATACTTTCCTCTGGAGGGAAAGAAAGCCTGCTTTCTTATGGGATGCTCAGTGAAATAGGCGCAAACACATTCGAGATATTTTTCAACGAATCTGGAGCACACTGGATGACTGCGAAAACAGCCTATGATGATTTTGTGGCAAAGCGGAGTAATGTCGAGAAAATTTGGTCTAACGTGGACAGATTTTATAGATTCTGCTTGAGAAATATGCAGTCGATCAACCAAAATATGATAAAAAGGAAAACAGATACATATCCGGTACAGCTTTTTATATTCCCAGTTTACGTAATGTCTTCGTTGCCCATTATAGAAAAGAATAATATCAGTGGTATTGTGATCGGCGATGAATTTGACGACCCAAGAGAGATGGGAGATTTTAAGGGTTTCAAACATTATTATGGTATATTTGATCAGTCCATGGACTTCAACAATATTATGAGCGCATATCTCAATCACAAGGGATTCCAAACCAGCGTCTGGTCAGCGGTGTACCCCATAACAGCTTCAATTGTCGAAAAAATACTGGTTAAGCGATATCCTGATTTGTTTCGGCTTCAAAGATCGTGCCACTCCTGCAGAAGAGTTGGAGAGTTCATAAAACCTTGTGGAAATTGCAGTAAGTGCATGGGTGTGATGCTCTTTGTAAAGGCTGCCGGTGGAAATCTTTCAACCATAGGGTACGATGATCTCAGCAATGAAGAACTGCTTGCTAAAGTTGCCAAGGAAAGAATGAGACTCGATCCGGATGAACTTATTCTGCTTGAGGAACGCCTTGGAAAGGAGCCAACCAACAATAAGGACCGGAGGCATATAGAATCTATACACATACTTCCAGGAGAAAATGAATCATTCTCTTTGGTGCCTGAAGCTTTCAGGGATTCTATTCGCAATGTTGTTTCCAATTACACAAGTGGAGAATATGGATTAAGAAACAACGAATGGATCAAAAATAAGCCCCTTCTGTAGTAATTATTTCTCTCTCAGACCTGCATTTCGAATAGTCATCCAGTGGTCCTTTATTCAAAATATAGAAATTTGGTCCCCATTTGAACTTATTAAGCAGCTCCAAACCCTGTTGAGGAAAACCGATTATGTACAGTGCTGCTGAAACTGCTTCCACGGATGAAAGTTTTTCCGGTTTTCCGTAATTGACTGGATTCACAGGAACTAGAACGGGAAGTTTTCTTGGAAAACGCAATCTTATTTCTTTAATGGAATTAATTTTATTCCAAGATCCGTCGATAACTCCAAGACCTTGCATGAGCACCAGATCCTTATCCCATGGTCCTATGTATTTCTCACAATACGGAGTTAACGAAACAGCTCTCGAAATAATTGATAAATTTGATTCCTTTGCCAGACCAAATCTTTTCAGTTTTCTCATAGTTGATTTTGATGGATCATCCTCGTGTGTGTAGAAAAATAGGATCTGTGGTTCCTCCATGTCTTCTTACCGGTGCAACATGAATACTGAATAAAGTGATTAAGGTTTTCAAAATTTTGAGGATTAATTTATGTAAAAAAAACAAAAGCTTATTTTGCCGGGCTGCCCGCTCTCGTCTTTTTTACTTTTCCCTCTTTAATAAAGTAGCTAAAGTAAATAAATACTGCCATGAATATAACTACGGCAAGGCCTCCAACTATCGTTATAACATCTTCAGCAGTTGCGATCGGCCCTGTTACCGTTGCACTTGACGCGTTTATGGCACCATTGAAAAAGTATGGGTATTCAAGAGCACCGTAGAACATCACTGACATATAAGAACCTAAAACAAGCAATACTTTTGAGACCAATTTGTATCTTTCAATGTAATAAAGCAAGAAAGAACCAATGAATATCAGAAGAACCACGATAAATATAGGATAGTAGTGCAGGAAATTATTGAATATATATCTCGTATAAATATAAGTTGGAACAAATAAGAATATCAGTGAAATGAAAAGGAATACCAATGGGAGATAGGGAGAGTACATTTTAACGCTGAATAGTATGAACACCATAGTGAGGACTAGGAAAAATATTGCTATGAAGTACATTATGTTAAATCCGTTTAGGAAGAATGTATAAGACGTTATACTGAGTGTCTTCAGACTGATGCCTATAGCACTGACCGAAGATGTAAGCATGGAAACGGCTACAAACGCCACGATTAACGTTGAAATGCCATAGGTGATCATAAAAATTCTTTCTGGCTCCTTTTTCTCGATGAATTCAGAATACGCCAGAAATCCGTTGTGTACAGCATAAAGGACAAATGAAAATATTAACGGAGCTACGAAAAGTGTGCCCACAGCAGGAACAAGTGAAGGATATGTGGCTTCAAGATTCACGACATAAAATACAGCGAATGTCCCATTTATTTCCCATATGGGAACGATATAAGGCATGATTAATCCTTTAAACTTCTCATAGTTTAAGGCTGCAAGAAATGCCATGCCTACTTCAACCAAGAACAAGGCAAGAAATGCTGCAAGAATTCCGTAATTGATAAAAAAAGGAATTGCACTCATTTTGATCCCCTCGCCATTGTCACAGGCCGTTCGCTGCCGGAAATTTTTCTCTCCCATGACGGATAATCCTTTAATTTCAATACAATATCGTCATTGGTTAATATTTTCCTGAGAATGAAAACGGTAAAGACTGCCAGGAAGGTATACATTACCATTACAAAAATACCAAGCGAAATTACCCAGCCAGAGAGATTAGACACCGCATAGGTTTTTACCACATCATAAACGATCCATGGTTGCCGTCCTACCTCATCTGTGATCCAACCGAGCTCAAGCGTTATCATAGCTATTGCACCCATGAATATTGTGGCATATGTCATGAACGAGCCATAAACCGGATCGAATATTTGAGAGAACCTTAGTTTGTGCTTCCAGTTTCTAGATTTGGATAGATAATACCTCACCGCTATTGCAATTAAGCTTACAATGATAAACACACCAAGTACTATTCCAAATATTGTCATGAGGTCAAAGGTCGAGTGAACGAATAGCGGAGGCCAATCGGACTTCGGAAATAAACTTAACCCGGGCACTGTCCCAGACGTCTTGCCTGTAAGGAGGAAACTCTGTAACCCTGGAATTGGAACCTTCCACCCAAAAAGGTATTCGTAAGCATTTGAATGGGGAACAAGATTCATATCAAGCGCGGAATATTTTGCGGGTTCAAGCGTCCCAAGCATACCCATTGACAGGGTTCCGCCCAAACCTACTGGAATAAAGACTAGGGAAACAAGGCCAAAGGCAATCTTTAACCCACTCTTAAAATAGTATTTTAACTCGGCTGATTTAGCAAAAAGGAACTTTATCGCAAAATATGTCAGAATTAAGAATGCACCGGTAAATAGTGTGGAACCAAGACCATGCATTACCTCAATTGCAGTGGAAGGCGTTCCAAAAACCGAAAGTGGACTTAGCCCCGTAAGAACGCCGCTACTGAGATAGGCACTTATATTAAAGCCATTAGGCGTGTTCATCCAGGCATTTACCATTATTATGAGAACACCAGAGAGATTCGCAAAAAATGCTATCATAGCACCAAAGAACATGTGCAGATGTCTGTTTGCAATCTTATCCCAGGAATATATGTATACACCAAGAGCAATGCCTTCCATAAAGAATGCAAATACCTCGACGTAGAAAGGTAATATGGCAACACTCGCGACAAGTCCCATAAAGCCTGGCCATAGAACTAGCAGTTGAACTGCCACAGCGATCCCAGAAGCAGTTCCTATAGCAAAGAACAGTACCATGGCCTTTGACATCCTTCTGGACAGAAGATCAAAGTAAGCATTTT
>JAJYVJ010000014.1 GCA_021792045.1 Thermoplasmata archaeon
TATTCACCTGAAAATTAATTATATAAACAACGTTCTCCTTTTTTTCAATGCATGCAATTTGTAGCCATGTCACATGAGAACATTTATATAGGTTACCATGAATAACCTTGTTAATGGCAGAAACTGAAATACAGGCGACGTTTTCAGATAAGAAACTAAGAAAAGCATTGACCACTTGGGACTTGCTATTTTTAAGTCTTGGTGGTATTATTGGTTCTGGATGGCTATTTGCTGCCTCTGGTGCAGCTATCCTTGCGGGTCCAGGAGCTATATTCGCGTGGGTCATTGGAGGATTGATAGTATTGGTTATTGCTATCGTATACTCCGAACTAGGTTCAATGATTCCCCGATCTGGTGCGATCGTAAGATATGGACAGTTCTCGCACGGAAATCTTGCGGGATATCTTTTTGGGTGGGCATATTTCCTCTCGGCAGTATCGGTTCCTGCGATTGAAGCTGAAGCTGTAATTACCTATGCGGCAACATATGTGAATAAGTATGTTTCACTGGCTCATGAACATGGAGCACTCGCAGGAGTTCTTACACCAATAGGTATTCTACTCGCAGCTCTTCTGATGGTGTTTTTCTTCTTCGTGAACTACTTAGGCGTAAGGATAATGGGAAAGACAAACACCGCAATGACATGGTGGAAACTAATAATCCCGGCCGCAACTGTGGTCCTTTTGGTTGTTGTTCACTTTAACGTGTCCAATTTCTTCTTATCAAATGGTCTGGTACCATACCACTGGTCTGCTGTTTTTGCCGCTGTATCCACGAGCGGAATAGTTTTCTCATTCCTCGGTTTCAGACAGGCACTCGATTATGGTGGTGAAGCAAAAACACCGCAAAGATCGATACCAATAGCTACAATCGCTTCGGTACTGATAGGAATCGGCCTTTATTCTCTCCTGCAGTTGGTTTTCATTGGCCAAATAAACTGGACTGCACTTGGAGTGACCACTGGCGACTGGGCTGCTTTGTCAGGTGGTGTTGTAACTTCGCCTTTTGCTACTTTGGCATCATCCGCAGGTCTTGTGGCGCTGACCTATTTCCTGTTTGCTGACGCTTACGTGTCCCCTTCGGGAACGCTCAATGTTTATCTTGGAACTTCACAGAGAACTCTTTACGGCATCGGGACGCTAGGGTACTTTCCCAAAAGGATGATAAAAGTCCAGGAAAAACACAGGATACCTGTAATACCATTGGTTGTTTCGTTATTAATCGGTTTCCTGTTTTTCTTGCCGTTTCCAAGCTGGTATAAGATGGTTGGATTCATTACTTCCGCTACGGTGTTTACCTACATAGTTGGTGGATCTGCGTTGATGACTCTAAGGAAGCACGGAAAGGAACTTCACAGACCATTTACTTTGAAAGGAGCGTCCATAATTGCACCTATAGCGTTCATAGGCGCATCGGAGATCGTTTACTGGAGTGGATGGCCACTTGTGGGATATCTTGCGATCGCAATCTTCCTTGGATTAGCTGTATGGGCTGTAATGGTTTATGGATTCAAGGCTCCTGGAAAGTTTGACGTACAGAGTCTGAAGGCTGGAGCTTGGGTTCCAACTTATATTGTAGTTCTGGCTTTTCTCTCGTATATCGGAGAAAAAACATACGGCGGTACAGGCATAATGCCATTTCCGTGGGACCTTGTTGTTGTTGCTGTAGTTGCAGGGATATTCTATGTGTGGTCATTATTCAGCGGATACAGAACGGATGAAATCGACACAATGATAAAGCTTGGAACCCAGTACATAAAGGAGGAATAGGGGCATAAGAGCCTCCTCCGAATATTTTTTTTATGCTTCTTTAAATCGCTTAGGTTTGCTAGATAAAATAATGAAACAATGATTTATATTAGCGAAGATGATATTGACTATTAAATGTTTGAAAGTACTGTGGTTCCATTTCATGAGATTTTAGTCTTACTTGTTGGCTTTGTAGTAGCATGGATAGTCTCTGCTTTCTTTATATGGATTGCTGCCAAAATAGTAACCGGTAAGAGAGCGACATTTGGAAGAGCACTTTTAGCAGCTCTGCTTGGCCCAATAGTCTTCGAGATTTTCTATTTCATATTCGCTGTTGGGTTGTCTTTCATAATGGGCCCGGTCCTTGGAAACTTCATAGCCATTATAATATCTATATTGGTTTTAAGTGCCCTCTATGGTTCTATCTTCAGGACGGGAATCCTGAGGGGATTCCTCATTGCCATACTCGTCGTAGTAGTTACATTTGTAATACTATTCATAGTTAGCCTTATATTAGGAATATCAACGGTCATTAGTTCTCACCCGCTAATACTTACTGCACCGATCTATAACTTGTGATAATGTATTCCTTCAAACGGCCCTAAAAAATTCAACCCTTGCTATGCATTAGAACGCGATATTTTTAAGGATACTGTAGGGCCCCAATGTTTTCTCGAAGTTTATTTCGCGCATAATCTATTCCTGACTGAAGAGCTCTTTTGTTTATATCAAGCAGTTTTCCTTCAAATCTTTTTGAAAGTGAAATCTCCAGATCTTCCAATGAAATTGGGAGAACAGATGAAGCCATAGCAGCGCCTATCATCACCGTATTCACTGCCCGTACACTCCCTGCTTCGATGGCCATAGAGGAGGCATCGAGAAATACCACCCGTTTAAAACCTAGAAGTTTGTGAAAAATAAAATCGTCTGATGGATACTCCATAGCATTCATACTTAGGGATACAGGAACCTGCTTTTCAGAATTTATAAGCACGTATGTGTCCTTATGCCCCCTAGATGCTGCCCTCACTGCTTCAATAGGTTCGAAACCAATGACTATGTCCGCCTTGCCCTGCGGAATAATTGGACTGTAAACATTGCCTATTCTGAGCTCAACAGTAACTGAACCACCACGTTGGGCCAGTCCATGGATTTCTGACATGACAACATTTTGACCCTTGCTTGATAATGTGCCAGCTATCAAATATCCTGCGGTTATGACACCTTGTCCACCGACTCCAGCGATAATGATATTAGTCTGCAACTGGAACGACCTCCTTGATCGCCCTATAAGGACAAACATAGGGTTCTGCACAGACACCACAGCCATCACAGAGTGTAGGATTAATTTTCACTGATCCGTCATCAATGTAAATTGCAGGACACGAAAAAGTAGTCACGCACCGCATGCATTTTGTACACTTATCCTGATCGATTTCAAATGTCTTCCATGTCTTCTCCTTTCTCATTCGATTGTCCCTAAGTATCGCGCATTCTCTCCTTGCAATCACAACAGATATGCCTTCATACCTCAAGGCCGAAGAGACTGCAAGTAGCGTGCTCTTCAGATCGTACGGATCAACAGTTACAACATTTTCAACACCAAGCGACCTCACAATATTTTCTATGGATTCCTCATAAGATAATTCCCCTACTCCATCTATGGGAACTCCTGGGTTTGGTTGCTGACCGGTCATTGCTGTAGTTCTGTTGTCCAACACAATCAGCGTCATTACGGATTTGTTTCTGACCGCATCGATTATGGCAGGGATGCCAGAATGAAAGAATGTTGAATCACCTATGAAGGATATTATGCGCTGATCCGTCGCTTTCGCAAGTCCAGTTGCAACGCCAACAGAGGCCCCCATGGCCAGCATGGTGTCAGCCATTTCGAAAGGAGGATATGAACCCAGCGAGTAACATCCGATATCTGACGAATAAATAACATTCTCAAGCTTCGCCATCTTTACGGCCCTCTTGACTGCGTAGAATGTGGCCCTGTGGGGGCAGCCGGGACAGAGGACAGGAAGACGCTTTGGGAGATCGGAAACTTCAACCATAGGCTGTGGAATTTTAAAATCGAAACCCAGAATTTTAGAAAGGCCCAATGATACTACATCAGAATTATATTCATGACTGTAGGGGAAATACCCGTCCATTTTTCCATTAATATTTCTGGAAAGACCATTTTCCTGCGCAAGTGCCCTTACACTTTCCTCAAGGAAATCGTCTAGTTCCTCAACAACAATAATTCTTTCATGTGAATTCAAAAAATTAAACAAGGTGGAAGATGGGAGCGGATTTGTCATTCCAATTTTGAATACATCTGCCCGTAGATCGTTTTCATTAAGTGAATCCATAAATGTATTGTAAGCTTCTCCAGAAGTTATTATGCCGACATCGTTAGCGCCATTATCGATTAGTTTATTTATATCTAAAGTGTTGGAAAATTTCTCGATTTCCTGCATCTTTTTAACTAATTTCTCTTTGAGAGAATATGAATTTGAGGGGAGATCAACATAGGACCCCTTGTCGTAAACAAACATACCCTTGGTTCCTGAAGTGTCTGGTATTCCGGACAGTTCCACTGTCGATCTCTGGTGGCTCACCCTGGTCGTTGTCCGGAAAAGAACAGGGATACTGAATTTCTCTGATATTTCATAAGCAGTTTTCAGGAAATCTTTAGCTTCCTGCGGATTTGAAGGCTCTATCATTGGAACATGCGCAAGCTTTGCATACTCCCTGTTGTCCTGTTCGTTCTGGGATGAGAACATTGATGGATCATCAGCAGACATTATTACAAAACCGGCCTTTGCTCCGGAATATACCGTGCTCATAAAGCTGTCAGAAGCAACGTTCAAACCGACATGCTTCATAAACACAAACGATCTAAGACCAGACACGCTTCCAGAAAATGCCATCTCTATAGCAACTTTCTCGTTTACGGAAAATTCAAAGTACATACCTGCCCGTTTGGCAATCTGAGAAAGTACATCGCCTATTTCGCTGGACGGTGTGCCGGGATAAGTTGTCGCGACCTTAACACCCGCCTCAAGCAATCCTCTTGAAATCGCCTCATTACCCAATAAAAATAAACGTTCGCCAGCTTTGCCGGTAAGGATTTGGTTTATAAGATTCATACAAACCGCATAATAAATATCACAAACGGGTATAATAATTATTGGAAATACCGTGATAGAGCGTATCTCTCAGCATTTACGGACATTCATTTTAACGGTGTACAAAATTCTGTGTCTTGATCATTTTTCTTCCATTCTCTACCAGATAGTTTAAAGACCTCGATCAATTGTTCCTTGAATAAATGTGCCTTCTGAACTTTAAGCACTGTAATAATTTCAAAGACAAATTACATACTGAAGCAAGTGATGGCTGAACTTGATTATGCGGCTATATGCAAACATTGACGACCTTGAGAAAAAGGTAGTATCCTGCAAGCTCTGCCCCAGACTTGTGTCTTATAGAGAAACCTGCCTATTAAATAACAAGAAATATGAGGGAGTCGAGTTCTGGAGAAAACCTGTTCCTGGGCACGGAGATATAAATGGAAAATTGCTCATTGTTGGTCTCGCTCCAGCAGCCAGCGGTGGAAATAGAACAGGGAGAGTCTTCACCGGAGATAAGAGCTCAGACTTCCTGTTTTCATGCCTCTTTTCACTAAAACTTTCAAACAAGCCCATGTCAGTCTCAAGGGACGATGGCTTGGTTTACAATGGAATGTTTATCACAGCGGCCGTAAAATGCGTTCCTCCAGACAATAAACCAACTAACGAGGAAATCAAGAATTGCTCCCGATATTTGGATAACGAGGTTCGACTCATGAAAAACTTGAGATCCATAGTATGTCTTGGAAAAATCGCATTTGAAGCTGTTGACAGACTTTATAGGAACCAGAGCAGCAGTAAGAATAAGAATGACTTTAAAAATGGAAAATTCTACTCTTATGGAAAAATCAGGGTGTACTGCCTTTATCATCCTAGCCCGAGGAACGTAAACACCGGAAAAATAACAAAAGAAGAATTCACAGAGATACTAAGAAAAGCTAATAGATATGCAAATCTGGAATCATAGTAGCGCCGCATCAATTATCATATTGGTTTTATCGACGAACGAGACAACATCATTCTCACTGAATCCTGCAGAAAAACCAATAGTAACTACCTTGCCACTATATTCAAACTGCACCACACTTGGCCCGCTGTTTCTTCGGAACAGTTTTGTCATCTTTTCGGCATCCCCCCCCTTGCTAAAATTATCATAAAGATACTTTCCTGGTCTGAGTTTATAAAAAGCATAAGGAATGTCTATTTCACTATCCGTGATTTCTACCCAGACACACCTATGGAAATTATCCTCCTCCAAAACCAGAATCCGCTGCTCCTTCTCACCAGTAGACAGTGATCCAAGGCCACTTGGAGATAATATCCTGCCATTGATCACCAACGGCCTATGTTCCGATCTTTGCCAGTGAACCCTGCTTATCCTTTCGCCCTCAAACCAATCGTCATGTATCCCTTTGGCAAAAAAAGAGCGATCTATATACTGTAAACCATTGAGTCTCTGTAAATCTGATCCGTTAACCCTGAGATTTGAAAACACTTCGGCAATATCTTTCGGATTGTGATACTGTGTTTCAATTTCAACCTGTGTCCCATGTACAAAAGAACTCAGAGCGTACATGCCCTTATAGTCGTTCCCGATGAAGACTATGACGTTGTTGATCTCTTGATCAATTATCTTTGAGTACGACTCTACAAAATTTCTCATCAATGACTTTGGAAATCCAAGGAAGAACCAGTCAAGGAAGAATTCCTTAATTCTGTATTCAACCCCATTATGCTCTACTGTGAAACGGATGCTGCACCATTTGGTGTCTTCGGGTCTGAAAGAAATGTCAGATGGCACCATATCAACTGGTTCAACGCGTGGAAACGGTAATTTAATTTCATCCAAATCCCTGAAGGAACTGAGATTCAAGTTCTGACACCTAATCAACAAGTATTTCTGCAATATTAATTGTGTCGTCGTTCCTGACGCATCTCTCCTTGAATAACATTGCGTTTTGCTCTCCAAATATTTCTATTATTTTATTCAACGGATATTCAATTGCATTTCTGTTCTGGACAACCAATTCGTTGAGTAGGAACTTCCTAATCTCCGGGAAAGTAAGGTTACTAACAGTCAACGACACTGAGCCCTTAAGAAGATCCTCTAGGTCTAAAGTCTTCTGAAAATTCAATCCAAAAATTGAAAAAGTATCATTGACTTCAACGATAGAAAAATTCATGATTGAAGATAGCGCAATTTTCCCCTTTCTTTTAATTAGAGAATCAATGCCCTTTTCAGACAAAAGTGTCTCTAAAATATTTGAATGAAATCCTGAAGGAACAAGAAACACAATCCTATGATCATAATAATTGTACAGTTTTTCCCGAATCCGACTCTTATTTACTATGTCAGAGACTTCTACTTCAGCGATAAACCTTGTACCGCCATAATAAAAAATGCCGTCTGGGATGAGACTATTAATCTTTATGCCACGCTCCATTTGAATCTTGTGATCCTTCAGGAATTTTTCAAACTGGTCAAGAATATGTTCGTGCAGATCTACGAGAGGCGCATCATCGATTTCTATGTCAGTCCCAAATTTCTCAATACTTTCTTCACGCAAACGATTGAAGGAGTCCAAATCATCGCTGATGTCGCACAGTTCGGGTATAACGGATAACGGGCCTGAAATGCCTGCCTCTCTTTGGGACCAGAGGACACATTTGTGAATCGATTGTGATGTAAGAACATGGAAGAGTTGCGTGGAAACGGGTTCCGAAAAGAAATTCCTTGAAACTATCTTGGCTTCGTCGTCTGATACCGTAAAGGAAATAAAATTAGAGGCGTTTCCCTTGACGGTTTCCATGATCCTGTCATTGTATTTCCCTATGAATTGTGTTGCCATTATAATGTGAAAACCAAATTTCCTACCCTCTCTCAGCAATCTGTCGAGTACATTCTCGGAGAGAAGTTGCGCTTCATCTATTACTATGTATATCGGAATGTCCTCTTTTGCATCGTAGATCCTTGAAGTCCAGAGTTTGAGTATAAGAAGCACGGAAATAATTCTATAATTTTCCTCAGAGGTAACCTCCTTCCATATCTCGGGAACAAGAATCCTTGAACCGCGCTGTAAGAACTCAAGCAAGTCTGTTGAATCCGATCTTCCTGAAGCGATATTTTTCAGACCGCCATCTGCAATTATTGGCAGCAATTTGTTTATCGAACTGGCAACATATTGATTCCAACCCCGCCAGTCAGCCATCTGAGACTTGAGAAATTGTCTAAGGTTGTCGTTCTTTATGACCTTCAAAAAAAGCCTCATTCTAGAAGGGTTTGCGAGGAGGTCCAGGAGATCGCCAAGGTTAGCATTGTCTTTCGAGAGGATAAGCTCGTTCATGACAGAAGTGAATATAAGCTCCAACCTTGGGCCCCATGTCCCCTGCGAAAGTGTGCTTTCAGAAGAAAATGCATCTCTTACCCAACCACCAATTACGGACGGATCTTTTTGTTTCCCGTTGATTTGAAGGGGGTTAAGAGTTATCGATTTCTCTTTATTTCCGGAAAACAAAGATCTGGGTGAAAGCACCATGGTAGAATCCCGATACCTGCACGCAAGGCTTCTGGCCATGTTCCCGTGAGGATCAAGAACGACAACCGATCCCAGATTCTTATCAATAATTTCACTCACGATCCTCTTCAGGATGTTTGATTTACCGGTCCCAGTTTTTCCTAGAACTACAAGATGCCTTTTTAATGCATCCGGACTCAGGAAAACATCTTTTCCAGTAACTGAGTGGCCTAGGAGTATCCCAGAATCTGAAAATAAAAAATTGGGAGAGTATGATATTATTCTGTCATGACGGTAGTTCATTACCTGGTGTATGTATCATCAATTATTTTATGTTTCAGTGAACCAATGCCCTTTACCTCAATTTCCACAACGTCTCCAGGAGAAAGGAAACGTCTTGTTGAGTGCTCAGCCACACCAGCAGGAGTTCCAGTGGAAATAAGATCGCCAGGTTCAAGTGTTACGATTTGTGAAATTCTTGAAATAAGTTCACCTACAGAAAAGATCATATCATTTACAGATCCGTTCTGTCTGATCTCGCCATTAACATACGTCGTGATCACGCATTTGTCGAAATCTATGCTATCAGCAGTTGTGATCCATGGACCTATGGGGAGAGCAGTGTCTGCACACTTGCCCATGACAAAATCTTTTCCAAATGATGGATCGATGTTCATCTGGTAATCTCTGATGCTTACGTCATCCACAATTGTGTATCCAAAAACATATTCCTGAGCCTCTTTAGGACTTAGGTATTTTCCCTTTTTTCCTATGATTATGCCTATCTCGCCCTCATAATCGAAACGGGAAATCCCCCTTGGCTTGACAACATTTCCGCCATTCGGAACAAGGGCATTCTGGAACTTTGTGAAAAAGTATGGATTGGCAGACCTCGTAGAATTTGATTCGGATACATGACTCTTGAAGTTGAGTGCCGGAAGGAACATCTTTTTAGGAATTATTGGTAGATCATACCTTATTTCTCCTTTGACTTCCTCGCCCATCAGGGAACCGATATCCTCCCCTTCTTCTATTAGTTGTATTGTCGATTCGGATGCAATTTTTGGATCATTCAGGTCATAAAACACCCCATTCTGCTCGATTACAGTGACACTTTTGTCTCCTTTCTTGTTCTTTAATATATTCATGTTTATCCGTATGAGTTATCTCCTTTCCTATTAATTATGATTACCAAACTTTTCTTTTGAAGATCCAATCTACTGAATGAGGGATTTTTATCGCCGGATCGCCAGATAGTCTCAAGTATCGTAATTATGTCGAGAGGCACTATCGAAATAGAAATAAGCACTCTTGACATTTCCCAGATATGTATAACTGCTCAAAAATCAACAGGATAACGGTAATCCATAAATCAGTGGGCCCCGGAAGGTATGCTGGTGAAAATAGGGAAATTATTGAGGGTGATGATGCGAAAGCCATTTGCGAGGAGGCAAACAGACGAGAAATTTCCATAGAGCAATTAATGAAAATGAGAAGCGATGTGGAATCAGTTGTAATAAACATGATAACTCCCTTGCCCGGAACCGAAGATGATACGCCAGGAAAGAGGCCAGAGCCAAGAGCTGAATCCTGAGATCGTTTTATCCTACTCTCTTCAATCCATCCCAGGTTTCGGTGGTGTGCGATTCTTGTAATCTCGATTCACGTAAGTGTTAAATCACATATTATTCTTAACGTATTATGACCGATGATCTTCCCGAACATAGAGACAAGCCGCCTTACGTAATGTACGACATGATAAAAGAGATTCCAAAGGGAATTCGGGCGACAATGTCGGTATTGCAAAAAACGGATCTCAATTTTTTGAGCGATGAACTGTATTTTACCGGGAACGGGACTGCGTTTCACTCAGCAACAGTTGGTGCGCAGGTACTCTATGGAACAGACAAAAAATGGAAGTCTATTCAGGCTTATGAAATGGAACACTTTTACCCACCAAGAGGCACACTCATCGCGTTTTCTCACACAGGAAAAACAAAATCAACGGTAGATGCCTTAAAAAAATACAGAGATCAAGTTCGAACAGTTGCGATCACGCACTTTGGGAAAACTCCTCTAACCAAAGCAGCAGAAAATTCAGTAATCATAAATTCTCCCGATCTTTCCCTTTGTAACACAAAAGCCTTCTTTGATAATGCGTTCGCTTCTCTGGAGATAGCCAGCGCCTTTGGTGAAATTGAGTATGATTGGAAAGAATTATACAGTATAGTGGAACGGCAAGTTAACTCAAGCGAGAGGGAGATTGAAGAAATATCAAAAAATCTAGGAGATGTCAAAGATGTTTTTGTCCTTGGTTCTGGCCCAAACCTTATCGCTGCTAGAGAGACTGCACAAAAGCTGAAGGAGGCCACACATCTGCATGCAGAGGGTATAGAACTAGAAGAATTCAATCATGGCTGCACGTCGGTTATCGACAAAAATTCTCTCGTTATAATAATTGATTCGGAAGTCGACCAGAAAAGGGCATCCGAAATAGTCAAGGCTTGTGAATATACAGATACACAGACTCTCGTCGTTAATGGAGAAGGCAGCTATTCTCTGGAGGTGGATGAGGTCCCAATGGCTGCATATTTTCCCTTTGCATATATGGTAAAAATGTATTACTTAGCCTACTACATGGCATTGTATCGCGGGATAAATCCAGATTATCTTCGATTTGAAGACAAGAGATACAGGGACTTTGACAACGTAGTTTTCCCACCGGGTGCGCACTAATTTGCATATAGTTGCGCAAAAGGCATTATGTTAAGGTGAATCCATAAGGAAATTGCGAGATTGTATTTTTTAGCCAATAATCAAAGCTCGATGTGTTTAGTTCTTAGGAAATCTGTCCAAGAGGAAGTCGGCGAACTACAGGGCTTTATTTTCCTATATAAGATTTATATTTAGCCATTATCTCATTCAATACAGAATCTACGTCCCTCTCAGCCTCTTCTCTGGAATCAAGATGAGACGAGACTTCTATATCTATGTAAGGGTTGGATACTTCTATAGAACCTGGATGGCTTTTGATATAAACTCTATTACCCCACAGTTTCATTTCTTCCTCGATCAGAGGAGCAATAGCACTTTCCATGATCCCTTGTAACCTCACTGTTTTTTCAACATAGCTTTTTCCAGGCGATTTGAGCTTACCTATCGTTAGATCGAGGATACCTTTCATCTCCGCTGGAACACCAGGAAGGCATACTATCGTCTTGTTTTTATAACTTATGAATACACCCGGGGCTGTACCAACCGGGTTCGGCAAAGGATAAGAACCCTCAGGTAGCATAGCCATTTTTCTTCTTTGATCAGTGATCGGGATGTTTAGATCTTTGTATTTAGCCTTTATCATTCCAAGAGCGTCTTTATTAAGCGTGATATTTAAGCCGAGCACCCTTGCTACGCTAGCCAGTGTCATATCATCATATGTTGGCCCGAGCCCACCACTCGTGACAATTAAATCGCTCGAATCAAGGGCAGTCTTTAACGCGAATCCAATCTCATCTGCGATATCACGCACAATGATTCCACGCCAAACGTCATACCCGGCGTTTGTCAACGCGTTCCCAATATAAGCAAAATTTGTGTTTATCGTTTTTCCCTTAAGAATTTCGTTTCCGATTGTGATTATTGAAGCCCTCACTTTGACCGATCACATATTCCTGGCATGTTTTTCAATCTTGTCCTTTAGCTTTTTCAGGTCATAGTCATCAATAGGTGCATTTTTCTTTTGCACCCATTTTCTTAATTTCTCTCTATAAACCGGATCTGTGCACTGGGCAAGTGCATTTTCTTCATACTTTTCAAGATCCCTTAGATGCGCCATTCAACCACCAGATCACTATCTATAGCCATTATAAAAATTATTCGCATTACTCTATGTAAATACTTAACGATATTTACGTGAGCGAAACGTAAGAACGATTGGGATGTCGATTTCGTGTTGCCGCACTCCATGGAATTCATTATATATGCGTGATTGGGATTTAGGTTGCATGAATCCAGACAGCTGGATAGTAAAGAATAACAGGATTTCTGCTCCTATAATTGCAACCCTTGCGTCCGTGGGAGTATGGTACGCGTCCTTATACACTATATCAGATTTAATTTTTCTTATTCCAGTAGTAATATTTTTTGTTTTCCATTTTACTGGCTTGTGGAGAATAAAGTTAAGGCTGCTTGGCGGGGCGATTGTGCTTGTCGCCTTCATGCTTATCATTGGGGGCATCGTGACTGGCGTAACTGTGAGTGCTCATCCAGTTTTAACTTACGACATGGTTCATGGTACATCCAAATCCAACACAAACGCTACCGTTTCTGTTACTCCGTTTTCCAGCCAGAAAGGGCCCTACCAGTATGATATAATCATCAATTCAAGTGATATTGCAAGTTTGAACTTTACAACCTTGTCCGTGAATATTACGGCATCCGGAAATTCGACAGCGTATAAAATCGTAACATATTCAGAGATGTCTCCAATGAAGAATATATCAAATTCTGCAAAGGAATTCACTTTTAATGTCTCCGGTTTCCCGGCCGGAATTTATGGGTACAATGTCAGCATCAGGAACAGTACTACTGTAATATACACCACTCCAGTTGAAGGTCCGCTGACAGCTTCACCTTATTCCATTTATGCTCTTGTAGTTGTATCTGACTATCTTATAGCAGTGCTGATCCTTTACGTCATATTCGCCGTCGGAGTATTTCTTGCGAGGTCCATATCAAAATCCAGGGTTCCTCCGCAGCAGACTCCACCTGCAAACCAGCCCCCGTATTCCCCACCACCCTTGCAGCCGCCTTCCAACCCGTGACTTGCTTCAAATATTAACCAAGATCAGATATGCGCCTCGTGCTTTAGCGAAATACAAGATGTTGCTCTAAATTGTTAATTTTTCCTTACCCTCTTTGCTCTACTTTTCCCATGAATTTTATTATGAACCTCTGAAACGTAAAGGAATCCTACAGCAAAAAATTTCCAGAACTAGTTTGACAATTGTAATATATCCAAAATGAATCATTCAGGAATAGGAATGATCATGAAAACTAGAGGAACAATTGCAATTGCATTCTCGACCTTTATAGCTTTCATGGGCATAGGCGTGGTTGATCCTCTTCTTCCTCTAATCGGAAGACAGATGGGTGCGTCTCCGTTCCAGGTTGAATGGCTATTCACAAGTTATATCGCGGTGATGTCTCTTTCTATGTTCATTTCAGGTTATTTTTCAACCAGATTTGGTGGGAAGAAAACACTTATTATAGGACTTCTCATAGTGGTTCTGTTCGCGACTCTCTCCGGTCTTTCACCAAGCATAACAATATTTGCAATATTTCGAGGAGGTTGGGGATTAGGAAATGCGTTCTTTACGTCAACAGCGCTTTCTATTATAGTAGGAATATCCGCAGGAAAGTTTGAGAGATCGATAACAATTTACGAAGCTGCCCTTGGTCTGGGAATAGCTTCGGGCCCTCTCTTAGGAGGTTTTCTGGGATCATTTAGCTGGCGCTATCCGTTCTTCGGAACCGCAACGCTCATGGCAATAGGTTTCTTAGTTACAGTGGCATTTGTCAAAGAGCCAGGAAACTGGGAAAAGCGTAGAACACCTATTGAGATTTTTAATGCACTTGCCAATAGACCAGTTCGAGTGAATTCCCTTATAGCTCTCGGATATAACTTTGGTTTTTTCACTATACTGGCTTTCACACCGCTAACCCTCTCCAAGTTGACAACAGTACAGCTTGGTATCACGTATTTTCTGTGGGGAATACTGGTGGCGTTTTCTTCTGTAGTATTGGTTCCAAGAATCGCACGTAAAATGGATAAACTAAAACTACTTCAGATTAACCTTCTCCTTTTTGCAATAATATTCATCATACTAGGGGAATTTCCATCTCTCAGGCTTGAAACAATTGTTGTTTCTGGCATTTTCTGCGGCATTTCTAACGCTTCCTTCACGTCCCTCGCAATGGAAGTTTCCCCATTTACAAGATCAGTTTCATCGGCTGCTTATAATTTTCTTCGATGGGCTGGCGCTGCAATAGCACCAATAATGGCGGGGTTCCTGGCACAGATATACGGATTTTCCTTCCCTTTCTACGTTACTGCAATAGTTGTGGTAATTGCTTTTATAGCCCTAATCTCTTACACTCCTTTACTAAAGAGATCGATCGAAACGATAATTGCAGAGAAGACTCTCCCCGGCCTGATGAATCAAAATTGAAGCATGATAATCCTATATACAGAGTTTAAATTCAGCCGTGTGCAGATACTGTCATTTAAATATGGACCAGTAGAACTTACAAATGATCTAAAAAAAGAAGACGCCCCAGTTATTGCAAAAAACGCCAACGATTATGGGATATACAGGAATATAGGAGGGCATTCATTTCCTTTCCCATACACTGAGAGCGATGCCCTGGACTTCATAGAGAAAACGAGGGAATCAGGTAAGGAGGTTTTTTCCATAGATTTCAAGATATTGTACGAGGGCACTTTTACTGGTGTGATTGGACTCAGCGATATCGATACCGTTAACAGAGGTGCGCATGTTGGCTATTGGATTTCAAAGGACTTCAGGAATCGAGGAATAGCGACCATTGCATTGTCCCTTATATGCGACTATTCCCGAGATAACCTCGGTCTTAACAGACTTTACACAAAGGTCCTGGAATACAATCCGGCTTCTCTGAAAGTATTAATAAAAAATGGATTCGCCATAGAAGGATATCAGAGAGATTCTTACATCTTTGAAGGGAAACCGTATTCGGAGTTCTTGCTTGGAAAAATATTACACTAAAACCATTCACGAGATGTGCAAATAAGTTCTATATTGATCCCCCCTTCACGCCGTATATGTTATATATTTAGTAATATGAAAAATATATATAGATTGTAGCTATTCTATTTATATGGTTACATATACAAGAAGACTACAGTTAACTGGCGGATCTACATATATTATTTCACTGCCGTCAAAATGGATCAGGAGTAATAATCTTCAAAGAGGGAGTGAGATAATCATATCAGAACTTGACGATTCTCTTCGGTTGTCCAGTGGACAGCCAAAAAAAATTGAGATTTCAAAGAAGATAATGATCAATGATCAAATCGATGTGAATGAATTCCAAAGAATTCTCATTTCAGTATACATTTCCGGTTTCAACACGTTGGTGATTGGTAGTAAGGATTACCTCAACGAAGAACTAAGAGAGGTTATAAAGAGATTTTCAAGACTCGTCATGGGCATAGAGATATTTGAGGAATCATCAAACTCGATAACGCTGCAGAATGTTCTTGACTCATCTTCCTTCCCTCTGTCCAAAGCCGTCAGAAGGATGTCTCTGAATGTCGAGGCAATGATCAACGACACCATAACTGGTGTAGAAAATTCCGAAGTGAAATTATTGGAAAACGTTATAGAGAGAGATGACGAGGTTGATAGATATTTATATTATCTTTACCGAGAGGTTAGAGCGGGTACAGAAGAAGGCAATAACGCAGTTTATTACCTTATTTTCTCAAGAATTTTGGAAAGATTAGCTGATCATGCTGTAAATATATGCAAGATCTGGAAATCCAAGCCCTCCAGTGATAAGTCGAATGCAAGCGGCATTGTTGACTATCTTAAGGAGTCTCTGGGGTTATTCAATGAATCCGTAGAAGCATTTTATTCCCGTAAATTTAATGTTTTGAACGGGTTAATTGAGAAAAAAGGAAATATTATAGAGATGAAAAACAAACTCGTTAATGAAGCAAAGAGCGAAAAGCAATCGAACGTTGTATCTTCAATTTCTGAAGAAATTCTCAGGATCGGTCTTTATTCCACAGACATTGCCGAGCTGGCAATGGATCTCTTGCTTGGTGAAAGAAACGAGATAACGATTGGGAACGAATAATCTGCAAAATTTCTCTAAAATCATTGAAGAGATACTGCTTCCAACTTTGGGTTTTCCGGCTCACCTGAGACAAAGGCGGCAGGCATTTCATTGTCATGATTGAATATGCAGATCGCATGATCACGGATCGCCTTCCTGATCAAGAGCTTCTTCATTCGCACCGTCTCAAGAGGCTCTATATCGATAGCCGTAACGTAAGGCAGTTTTACGTGAAACGCGGAAGGAATCAGGTCACCAAAATATATGAATTCATTACCGGGAGAACCAATAATTATGACCTGATGGCCCAGAGAATGGCCGCCTGTAAGGATTACACGCAAGTCGGAATTGATTTTTTTAGATCCTTCAATGTATAACATTCTGGAAGCAGGTACTTTTGAATTACCAGACATGTAATTTCCTTTTGTGAACTCATCCGGTTTACGAAATGCATTCATCTCTTTTTTCTGTACGACTATCCTTGCATTTTTAAACAGGAATTCTCTATCCTGGTTCATAACGAAGGAATTCCCTGAATGATCAAAGTGAAGATGAGACTGCAAAATATAATCGATCGCATCTGGCTCTACGTATTTTTCAATGTCCTTAACAAATCCACGATTCTCGTTTACTTCAAATATATTAGATAGTTTTTCATTAGCGATGTGACCAATCCCAGAATCTACAAGTGCACTATATTTCTCTCCACGGACCAGTAAAACGTTAAGAGAGAGAAGTACGCGTCCTCTTGTGTCAAGAGAAAAATGTTTTTCCCACAATGGCCTCGGTACTATGCCAAAATATGCACCTGGATCAAGAGAAAAATTACCATCAGACAAAAGGTGAACCTCCGGTCTTCCGCTTGTCATAATCAAAGTATATTGTAAACTAGTATTTTGATATCGCGTACCAACCGATAGTGGCGCGTTGATAAACTTACGACAGGGATGGCAAATTTACTGTCATTCTCTATGTCATGGCAGATATATCCCGCCGATCTCACGTATATATTCAACTATTGACAGATCGTCAAGGTTGGTTGTGTCCTGATAATCCATGCCTATGAAAGCTCTCTTGACAAGCCGTCTCATTATTTTGCCATTCTTTGTTTTCGGAAGGGCTGGAAGCCATATAACGAAACGTGGGAGAAAAGATTTTCCCATGTCTTTCTCTATTTTCTTTGATATGGCTGAGATAACGCTGTCTTTGTTCTCTCCTGTGAAGAAAACGCAGATAGCCTCTCCTTTCGCTTGATCGGGGATGCTTATAACAGCGACCTCAGTTACTCCATCCACCGTCATGGCTATGTCCTCAAGCTCATTTGGTCCAACTCTTTTCCCCGCCACCTTTATGACGTCATCCGAACGTCCGTAAAGATAAAAGTAACCATCACGATCCATGTAGGCCCAGTCTCCCTGAACCCAGATATTCGCGAACATTGACCAGTATGTTCCTATATACTTTTCATCCTGATGCCATATCCCTCTTGTCATTGAGGGGCAATGCGCTTTAGAGACGAGATTCCCGACAGTATCATACACATCATTTCCATTTTCATCAAATACAGAAACATTCATGCCAAGTCCGCGGTATAGACATTTTGGTTTCAATGGAATTGCAGGCGTAGAAGCCAGAAAACAGCCGATTATATCTGTTCCTCCTGAGATGTTTGCAATCGGAACTTCTCCACCGCCCAGTTCATTGAAAAGGTACATCCACGATTCTTCGTCCCAGGGTTCACCTGTTGAACCAAAAACGCGGACATTTGGTAACCTTCCTGATATTTTCTTAGCTCGAAGGGCCCTGACGAGAGTTGGGCTGAGTCCCAGCAGTGTCACATTGTGATTCTTCAGGATATCCCATAAGCGATGGCTATCAGGATAGTCTACTGCACCGTCATATTCAAAGATAGAACCACCATTGACATTTGCCCCTATAATAGACCATGGCCCCATCATCCACCCCAGGTCGGATATCCAGAAGAGTGTATCACCCGGCCCGAGATCCATGTAGTACTTCACTTCCTTCGCTATGTTTACCAAGGTTCCACCGTGAACGTGCACTGTTCCTTTTGGTTTCCCTGTAGTTCCGGAAGTGTAAAGCATGATAGCAGGATCTTCGCTGTCCGTAGCAACACTATTTACATAATTTCCGTTCTTTATTAACTCATTAAAGTCCAGACTGCCATTAAGTTTCCCGTTTGCAAGGATCAACTCTACATCGGATAATTCATCCAAGATACTTTTTGTGCTAATCTTTTTTCCTTTTCTGTTGTATCTCTCCTGTGAAAAAAGAAATTTCGCGCCGGCGTCTTTCATTCTTGACTGTACAGCTTCTATTCCATAACCGGAGAAAACCGGAACGGCAACAGCACCAAGGCGAAGTATAGAGTATAAAGAGATGACACCATCAGAATTTGAGGGCATATATATGCCTATCCGATCTCCTTTCTTTATGCCCAAATCGCGTAGACTTCCTGCAAGTTTTCCGGTAGCCAGATCGAGTTCCCTAAACGATAGATATCGTTTCTCGCCATCCTCAGATTCAAACTTAATGGCTACGGCTCCGCTTTCTTTGAACTTTTCAACACAATTGTAGGTTATGTTGACTTTACCGCCTACGAACCACTTTGTATAAGGAATCCCCTTGGAGTCGTCTTTGAGCTTTGTAAATGGCGATTTAAAACTGATTCCTATGTCATCAATTACAGCTCTCCAAAACCATTCAGGATCATTATCAGCACGATCGTAAAGAGTCCTAAGATCATGGATCCCATTCTTTATTGCAAATGCCATTATTTTGGTATTTTCCGGGTTCTTAGGTGTATACACAAAACTGGAGTTTTCAACCATTGTCATCATTTCCTTACTTTTTTATTTGTATTTAACAGCGTATTATATTTTGCTTTTATAATCATAGATGTGATCGCTCCCTGCTTGTTGTGATCTTCTTCTTTGATCTAACCATCTGAATGCCATGATTAGGACACGGTACAGTAACCTCCTCTCCCGGCTTCCTTAGAGAGGTTTTCACTTCAAAGGTTACTGACGGGATCTCGATTGGCTTGAATTCCCCTCGGTCCGAAGGCGCTTTGTACTTCATGTTAATCTACCCGATTTTACGGATATAGGCACGCACGAAGCAATATGCAATCCCACCTATTTCACTTCTGTCTACCAGTGTACAATGGATATGTATCGAGAAATAATACAGTTTCGTTCCTTTTCCACATCTCTAGCGACATGAGACTTCTAGCTCATATATGTTAAATTTTTTTAATTGTTTAAGATCACTCGGTAGATCGCTTCGGCCACTGTTGTGCTAATATTTCCCAACGGTAAGTATTTTACGGGATTATGGATTATAGTTAGAATTGAACGGTAGCATTTATGAGAGAGAGTTAGCGTCCCTACTTGCTGGTCGAGAAGACCAGATAAAAAGATTTTCTAAGAAACTAGATGAAACTGAGAGGGAGATTATAAATTCACTAATATCAAAGCCATTCTATGTCACACGTTCTGCAGGCTCCCTTGGGGCAGATTTAATAGCCCTCAGATCCGATTTCTCCTTTGTAATTGAAGTAAAATCCTCCATTTCCGATACACTGATGTTTACAGAAGCTTCTGGGCAACGCCAGGAGCAGGCAGAGAGGCTTATGGCCAATTGCGCCAGGGCAGGTCTTTTCGTAATTTACGCCTTCAGGATAAAGAATGCATCTGGGGATCCTTGGAGAATATTTTCCACCCCATCCCAACCAGTGGGTAGAATGAGACAACTCTACGATAGGATTCCAAAGATCGGTATGACAAAAAATGGAAACTTTTTTTTAAAGTGGCGGGACGGCATGCCTTTGATTAAAATAATAGATTATGTAAATCAGGAAGTATGATCAGGGCATAGAAAAATTATAAAAATGGTTTAAATGGAAGATTTTATGGCCTTTTCAAAAGCTTCCATTCCCATGTCTATCTGTGCTTCTGTTACGTTCAATGCCGGTATGATTCGAATTGCACTGGACCCTGTAGAAAGCAGAATAAGACCATTCTCAAGGGACTTTATCAATACGTTGTTCCTGAACTTGGCATCCGGTTCTCTTGTCTTCCTGTCCTTCACGAAATCTACACCCACCATCAGTCCAAGACCTCTCACGTCACCTATGTTCGTATACTTGTCCATGAGTTCCCTTAGTCTCATCCTGAGATATTCTCCCTGCACTGTAGCATTCTTTAAGAGATTGTTCTCCTGAATGTACTTTATGGTGGCAACCGAAGCAACACTTGCGAGCGGATTTCCTCCAAACGTATTAGAGTGCAACCCAGATTCTGGGAAATCGAGTTTGTCTTTGACAACAACTGCTCCCATGGGGATACCCGATGCTATTGACTTTGCCAGAGAAATTACCTCTGGCTCAACACCGAAATGCTCTGATGCGAAGAACTTTCCAGTCCTCCCAAATCCTGTCTGAACCTCATCCATTATTACTACAGCGTTGTTCTCATCTGCAAGTTTCCTCAATTTTTTGTGGAAGTTCTTTGGAGGAACTATATATCCCCCTTCACCCTGAATCGGCTCTACGAGAAATCCTGCAAGGTTGGCAGGAGGAATAAATGTCTTGATCATGAACTTTTCAATGAAATCCATGACGCGGTTCTCTAGTTCATCAGGATCTTCATAACCGTCTATGCCAAATGGGTTTCTGTATGGATCTGGAAATGGAGCGTGAAACACACCTGGGAGAGATGGGAAAAACCCTTTTTGCTGTATTGCCTTTGACGACGTGAAAGAGAGCGCCCCCGTGGTCCTCCCATGAAACCCGCCGATAAAACCAATAAATTCCTGTTTCTTCGTATACGTCTTTACGAACTTGATTGCTGCCTCATTTGATTCTGTCCCGCTGTTACTGAAGAATACCTTTTTCTGAAATTTTCCGGGGGTCACTGAGCTAATTGCTTTAGCTGCCTCAACCTGCTGGGGATAATAGAAGTCCGTTCCTGCAAAGTGCCAGAACTTGTGCAGCTGCTCCTCTACACTCTTCAAAACTTCAGGATTAACATGCCCAACGTTTGTGACACTAATCCCCATAGCAAAATCCAGGTATACATTTCCGTCAACGTCTCTAACAAAGGAACCACTTGCCGTATCACATACGACTGGTAACGACTTTGTCGTGGTTGCAAGAAACTTCTTGTCATCCTCAATAACCTGCTTTGCCTTTGGGCCAGGCGGCGTAACCTTCATATCAATTTTTTCCAACTTTTCATAATTTGTATTTTCCATCATAAACTACTTATATCAATTAATAATATATATCTTTCTAAATGCAAAACGTATTGCTAATACGAATATCGTAAAGTAATATCTCTAAGTTTATTATTTTGAACATGTTACCGTTACGTGGACGTTTCCAAGCAGCTTGCAAAAATCAGGACATTCTATAGAGACGAACTTACAGACATGCAATTTTACAGGAAACTCTCTGAACGCGTTTCAGACGAACGTTTAAAAAAGGAACTTTTTATGCTTGCTTCCGTTGAAGAGAAGCATTCAAAATTCTGGAAAAATTTTCTTGAGCGTAATGGAATTCCGACGGCTCATATAAGACCTAGAAGTTTGAAAATCCGCCTTCTGTTGATATTTCACATTGTTCTCGGTACTGGAATTACCGTCAAATTAATGGAGCATGGTGAAGTTGAAACCGTGGCAAAATACAGATCCTTTGCTGACATCTCCCAGGAAGACAAAGAATTCAAAACAGACATTGAGGGAATAATAGACGACGAAATTGAACATGAGGATATATTTAGTTATTCGTTGGAAGAAAACGAGAAACTTGTTTCAAGGAACAGGGACATTGTCTACGGGATGAGCGATGGGCTCGTGGAGGTTCTTGCGGCACTTGCAGGATTAACCGCCCTAATAACAGACCATTATTACATTGCCCTTGGCGGGCTCGTAGTTGCAATCAGCGGAGCCATAAGTATGAGCGTTGGTGCCTATCTTTCTGCCGACACGGAATCAAAGTACAGAATTTCAATGGTAAAACGGCATGCCATACTCAAGAACCAATCTGATGATTTACAGAAAATAAAATCTATCAATAAAGGTTCTACAATATCTGCAAGAAATGTTGGTGTGTTCTATATAATAGGGGCTGCAATTCCCATAATACCTTATATTTTCCTGCTTCCCTATTATGCTCTTGCTGTTTCTGCTGCTCTGGTCTTCTTTGTCCAAGGTTTTTCCAACGCGATCGTGGCCCTAACCATGAATATGACCGTTGTCAGGGAGGCGATGAAAGCTGCCTCTCTTGCTCTTCTGGCAGCTGCTGCCTCATTCGCTGTAGCGTATATGTTTCACATCTTTCTCCATATCTCGATTCTGTGATCTCTTCTGGAAATGCCGTAAGGACGATCAAAAGAAAAGATAGAACCTGTGCCATTTATATTACATAATGAGCAACTTGACAGAAAGTAGGATTTAGACCATTAAGGTTATAAGGACTCTTTAAATTTACCTCAACTCGTGATAGTAAATGACTGATGCTTTGAAAGTTCCGCCAGATATGCTGATTGAAAGCATAACAGAGATATTCAAGAAAGATGAAAGAATTAAGGTCCCGGATTGGACAAGATACCTGAAGGCAGGTGTGCATAGAGAAAAGAAATGGGAAACAACTGACTGGTTTTACAGAAGGTTGGCATCTACACTTCGTAAGATATCTGTTTATGGCCCGATAGGGATCTCAAGGCTTAGCAGTGAGTATGGAGGCAGAGTTGATGCGGGATCGAAACGATATCATCCCGGGAATGGAAGCAGATTCATAATTAGGCATACAATAAAGACACTAGAAGAACTCGGATACGTTAAGACGGAAAAACGCGGTAGGAGCCTAACGCCACAAGGGACTTCACTGGTTGAGAAAACATCAAAAGAACTGATGAAATCCATTTCCGAAAAAACGCCTGCTCTTCAAAAATATCTATGAGTGAGGTAAAATGGACGATGAAGATGAACTTGAACAGATAAGAAGAAGAAAACTTCTTGAGATGCAACGCGGAGTTCAAGATCAGCAGGACTTGGAAGAACAAAAAAAGGAACAGGAAACAGAGAGGGCCAAAAG
>JAJYVJ010000132.1 GCA_021792045.1 Thermoplasmata archaeon
TCTGTGGATCAAGCTGACGAAATATGCAGAAGACTGATTAAAGGAAGTATGAAGGGGAAAACTATGTATGTGGTCCCCTATGTTATGGGCCCATTGTCATCCAGTTTTTCAGAGATCGGTGTTGAGATAACGGACAGTCCTTACGTGTTAGCCAATATGAAGATAATGACCAGAATGGGAACCTCTAAGATCGAAAGTTATTCTGATCGCGAAGATTGGATCAAAGGTATCCATGTCTCTGGGAACTTGGATCCGAAAAATAGATACATTCTACATTTTCCCTGGAAGCGCACAGATCTTGACGCTCACATTGTAAGCATAAATTCTGCGTACGGTGGAAACGCGTTGTTGAGCAAGAAATGCCACGCTCTCAGAATCGCCAGTGTAAAGGCGAAAGAGGAAGGTTGGATGGCCGAGCACATGTTATTACTTGAGGTTGAAACGCCTAGTAAGAAGAAATATTATTTTTCTGCAGCTTTTCCAAGTGCTAGTGGCAAAACAAATCTCGCAATGATAAAGCCTCCTAAGAGATATGCGGAACTTGGCTGGAAAACGAGGCTTATAGGTGATGACATTGCTTGGATTCGGCCGGGTAAAGACGGAAGATTGTATGCCATTAATCCAGAGAATGGATTCTTTGGTGTCGTTCCGGGAACCAATTATAAAACCAATCCAAATGCAATGGAGACTATGCGCAAAAATACGATTTTTACAAACGTCGCACTAACAGAAGCCGGTGATCCGTGGTGGGAAGGCCTTCCTGCTCCAAATGGAAAGGTCTTTGACTGGCTGGGTGAACCTATAGATCCAAGCTCAGTCAAAATAGCAGCGCATCCAAATTCTCGATTTACTTCCCCTATTGAACAATATCCTGAGGTTTCTGATCAATTTAATAATCCTATAGGAGTTCCACTGGCTGGCATCATATTTGGTGGACGCAGAGAAACAACGATTCCTCTCGTGTTTGAGTCGTTTGACTGGAATCATGGAGTGTTTCTTGGTGCCAGCATGGGGGTCGAACAGACCGCGGCTGCTGAGGGAAAAGTTGGAGTCATTCGCAGAGATCCAATGGCTATGAGACCATTCATTGGATATAACGTTTCAGCGTATTTTGATCACTGGCTTTCTTTCGGCACAAGAAATCTGCGGCTTCCGAAGATATTCTATGTTAATTGGTTCAGAAAGAATAGGGAAGGTAAATACATCTGGCCAGGATTCGGAGAAAACCTTAGAGTAATCGAATGGATGATCAAAAGAGTAGAGAACACAGTACCTGCTAGGGAGACAGAGATTGGCTATATGCCTAATCTGGAAGAGATAGAATCAGAATCACTTCCTGTTTCTGAAGAGGACATGAAGCTTATTCTGTCCATTGACAGATCTGAGTGGAAAAGAGAAATATCGGACATTGGTAACTTCCTTGACAGTCTAGGAAAGGAATTACCACACAAGATAAAGGAAGAATACGGAAAGCTTTCCAGTAGATTTGTTGATTAATTGATTTTAGATTCTTTATCCGAGACTGCAAAAAATAGAATAGCATGAAGACATAATACCACATGGATAATGACTTTGCATTCGGGTGGCCGGGTGTTGAACCAAAGTGGACTTCCAGTTCAAAGGACGGCATAGGTACATCTGCTTCTCCTAACAGTCGTCTTTGGTTTACGGTTTCGCATGGAATAATAAATGAGGTCTATTACCCAAAGATTGATACGGCTGATATAAGGGACGCACAATTTCTGGTTACATCTGATAAATTTTTTTCAGAGGAAAAAAGGGACACAGAGCATTCCATAATTCGGCTCAGAACCGGTGTTCCTGCATTCCAATTAAAGAACGCAGAAAAGAAAGGGAAGTATGTAATAGAGAAGATCATATTTACCGATCCAGAAACTGATGTACTCATACAGAATGTCAAATTCAAGTGGCTGGATGACGTCAAGAACACCCCTAGAATTTATGCATTAATTTCCCCGCACTTAAATAATGGCGGATGGGGGAACAATGCCTGGGTAGGGAACTATAAGGGAGTACCTATGCTTTTTGCCTCAAGAGATGGCATATCACTCGCCGTCTGTGCTAATTTACCATTTAGTAGCATGAACGTTGGATTTGCTGGTTTTTCGGATAGCTGGCAGGATCTTTCAAAAAATTATAAGATGACTTACGATTTTAAGTACGCCAACAACGGAAACGTTGCAATATGCGGGGAAATAGACATAAGCAAGAGCAAAAACTTTTCGCTGTATATGGGTTTTGGAGAGAGTCCTGAGGAGGCTGCCCTCAAGGTCCGTTCCTCAATGTCAAAGAATAATGCAGATATTTTCAATCTTTATGTTTCAGGGTGGGAGGCGTTGCGTGCAAGGTACAGGCACATAAATGAATTGTCCAGCAGATTTCCTCTCGCTACTATAAGTGAAAATGTTTTAAAGGTTCATCAGGCCAAAGGGCAGTTCCCAGGTGCACTTATAGCATCACTCTCGATACCATGGGGAAACTCAAAGAGCGACGATGATCTCGGTGGGTATCATCTTGTATGGCCAAGAGATATGGTTGAGGCTGCGCAGGCTGAGCTTGCTGTAGGTGACTATGAGGGAGCTATGTCTGCTTTAAACTACCTTATGTCTACTCAGGAGTTGGATGGAAACTGGCCCCAAAACATGTGGTTGGATGGAAGACCATACTGGTCTGGAATTCAACTTGACGAAACTGGTTTTCCAATACTTCTGGCGGGTAAAATGGTCTCGATGGATCTGGTGGATCATTCATCCATCTGGGACATGGTGCGCAGGGCAGCCGGATTTTTGGTTAAAAATGGCCCCGTAACTCAAGAAGACCGATGGGAAGAAGATTCTGGATTTTCCGTTTTTACCCTATCTGTCATAATCTCCTCGCTTTTGGCCGCAGCGGATTTGGCCGATTTAAACCATGCATCTGATCTTGGAAAATTTTTCAGGGATTTTGCAGATTTCTATAACTCCAAGTTTGAGGAATGGACCTACGTTAGCAATACCGAAATTTCAAAGGAACTTGGTGTAGACGGATATTATATACGCATTGCCCCTCCTGATCAGGGGCAAGTATTCGCTTCCTCGCCCATGAAAGGATACGTTCCGATTCGAAACCGTCCACCTCAATATAGTAAAGAGCGGGCAGAGAATCTTATCAGTACAGGAACACTTTCACTTGTCCGGTTTGGGTTGAGGTCCCCAAATGACAAAAGGATCCTGGACACGGTCAAGGTCATTGATACATTTCTGAAAACTGAGACAAAAACTGGAACAGTCTGGCACAGATACAATAAGGATGGCTACGGGGAGCACGAAGATGGCGATCCATTTGATGGGACAGGTATGGGTCGGGGCTGGCCTCTTCTTGCTGGTGAAAGAGCACACTTTGAGATAGCAAGGGGGAACATCGATGAAGCGAAAAGAATCCAGAAGATTATTGAGCATCAGACAAGCCCCGGGGGAATGATACCGGAACAGGTGTGGGATGCAAAAGATATTCCAGAAAAAGGATTATTCAACGGGAAACCTTCTGGTTCCGCTATGCCCCTGGTTTGGGCTCACGCTGAATATCTCAAACTCTGTAGATCGATTCTTGACGGCGCAGTTTTTGATACGCCTCCACAGGGAAGGAAGAGATATATAGAGAACCACACCGAAACCACCATGTTTATCTGGAGTTTCAATAACAAACTTTCGTGGATAGCCGTCGGGAAAAAGCTAAGGATCCTCACTTTGAGCCAAGCAAAGGTACATTACAGCTATGATGATTGGAAAACAGTATCGGACGCGGAGACAAAGCCAGTGGACATAGGGGCCTTCTATATTGATCTTGATACCGATAAACTTCCTTCAGGTTCAGAGATAATCTTTACCTTTTACTGGAGTATTTCAGAGACTTGGGAAAATAAGAATTTTACGGTGCGAGTGATATAAATCGCTCTTAAACCCTACGCCAGATTTTTCAATGAAAGAATTAATAAAAGGTAAAGATAGAGTCCTATGCGTTTAATTGATCTTCATGAGGATATAGCCTATTCTTCCCAAAGAGTCGACGTTGTAAACTCTTCTGAACAGTCAAGCGTGGAGCTCCTTAGATCATTGGGGGATGTGACTGTATTTTCCGTTTTATTTCCCCATGTCAACACCATGAACGAGGTAAGCGATTTCCTTACAAAACAGTATGGAACATTTTCAACAGCGACCTTTCCCTCCAGAGATGTCCTGATTGAGCAGATTAAGTTTTATCTCTATCTTGAGAGAAAGCACGATGTGCGAATAGTGCGGAAATATAGCGATATCCTTTCTGGTGGTGTTACCTTATTATTGGCAATAGAAGGGACAGATTCGCTCACTGATCCCATGGACTTGTACTTCCTGAAGGAGCTTAACGTCAGGTCAATAGGACTAACCTGGAACTATGATACGAAATTTGCTGCATCCTGCATGTCTAAAAGAGACTTCGGACTTACAGGAAACGGTGAGTCGGTAGTGGAAATATGCAATGAACTGGGACTTGTGGTTGATCTTGCCCACGCAAGCAGGAAAACGGTTCTGGATACCTGCAAGATAAGCAGAAAGCCCGTAATCGTGTCTCACGCGAATACGTCCAAGGTTCATAATCACGTAAGAAACCTTGATGACGAGGAACTTGAGGCAGTTTGCAAAACAGGAGGTACCATTGGATTGACAGCAATAAATCCAACACTCTCTGATTCCCCTTCAATAGATGACATAGCCAAGAATGCAGAATACATTGGGAGTAACTTCGGATGGGAACACGTATCCATCGGAACAGATTTTTTAGGAATATCGTCAACTCCTAAAGGTTTTGAAAATGTTTC
>JAJYVJ010000133.1 GCA_021792045.1 Thermoplasmata archaeon
AATCTTTATCATTTCATAGCTCAGATGGTTAAAGAAGGCATTGTGAAGCCTCCTGAAGTAATACCCAGAAAGAATTATGTTGAAAAATTTTATCGCTTGAACGAGGAAATGTTCAAGGCTGAAGAGATTAAGGGGTGGGAAAAACTCCTTCTTAGTGCAACCGCTGAGCAAATTAAGGAAACAGTGAGTTCAATATTGATGGGATACTCAATGATCCTGAACATTATTGCAGACCGGATTGCCGCTTCCGGAGATGACGATACAGAAAGTCTCAGAAAGTGGTTGATAGAACAAACTCCAAACACTATATCTTATGCAATAATCACAAAGAAGACTTCAAATAGAATTGATCCCGTCTTAAAAGAACTTTGGAGCGCATTTTCCGTAGAACCTGAAGAAGATGATAGCAAGGATTCTACTGCGTGGAGCAGGCTTCTGTTGGTTTATTTGCCAATGTTAGGTAAAAAAATCTGAGTGCATAGAAAACATTAAAATTGACTAATGTTAAGCCGATTCCTTTTGATGTGCAGGTAAAAGGGAGCTCCAATGTATTGCATCAAATCAAATGAATGCAAATAATTGTAGTTCCTTAGTTTCCTATAACATATCCTGCAGGCCATTGGGTATGTCTTCCAAGTGCCCCGATAGAAGTCCATTTGCAGCCGTCTTCCTTATAATTGGTTTTAAAGACGCAAATGTGAGTTTGCCATTTAATCCATACGCGGAATCTCCCACTATAAGGAAATCATCAAACTTAAGCGCCATTTCGTGTCTCCCTGGAATAATATAGGCTTTAATATCAAGAGGCAGAATGGTGGACTCATTATATTGCCGAGCTTCTTTCATACTATACAGATCAATAAACATTTTTGTAATCGCTTCATCCTCATCAATTGCTTTAATGTCAGGTATAAATAATGGAATGCCCATTTGCCTAGAAAGTAAAGAGCATCCTCTGAGATGTGGATAAGTTGTCATGATCACAGCTATTGGGTCTCCCAGAATCCGGATCATCTTGATGACCCCAGGCATGGCAAGCGGATCAACCAGTACGGCCTTGTTTTCTCTCAGTAGCAAATGAGAATACATCATAATCCCGGTTTCGCCATCTATAGTCCCCCAACGAAAAATGTTTCTTGTAATGGGCTCAAACATCCCGCTAAGATAGGTCCGTAAGTTATAAGGATTCCTTATGCAAACACTGAAAGCGGGCTAAAAACTTAGTTTTAGAGTCTCCATGTATCAAAGTCCAATTCTATAAATGAAATCATGACAGGATTATCATCTCATAACTGTTGCGAACTTAAGTTAGGCTTCAGGCAGGACCCCTAATTTTTTCCTGTCATTGCGATAACAGATAACTCTTACCTGTAACACAATTGTAAAAATCAGGAAATTCAGCTATTAAGATGGGGAGATGAATACTTGCAATATCCCATTCCCGCCCTCAAACATTCTCAAGCCTTTGTATCTTTGCAACATCCACGCTAGGGAGGCGGAGTACTAAATCTGCCTGTCACTGGATTTGTGGAAAAGCTATTACGTGGGTGAGCCATTTGCAGCAGAGAGTTTATGCGACTTGAAGTTTCCGGCATCTTCAAAACATACGACGGGAAAGTGCCGGCGCTTACGGATGTATCCTTCTCCCTCGAGGAAAATGGTATTTTTTCGCTTATTGGTGAGAACGGTGCCGGAAAGACGACTCTAGTTCGGATTCTTTCCACACAATTACTTCCAACCTCCGGAACTGCAACTATCGATGACGTTGATGTTGTTTCACGGCCTAAAGAAATACGCGAAAGGATTGCTGCAGTCCCACAGGAAGCTAGGGCGGTTCCGTGGATGACTCCCATCCAGACAATCACATCCTATCTAATGTATCGCGGATACAATCATGCAGAAGCAATGGAGATGGCCTCCGATACGATACGAAAACTTGGCATGGAAGAATTTGAGCACCAGAAGAATCGAAAACTTTCCGGTGGCCAAAAGCGTAAGGTTCTGGTTGCCACGGTTCTCGCGTCGGAAGCTGATATAATTTTCCTCGACGAACCATCCACAGGTCTTGATTATATTTCCCGGAAAGATCTATGGAACCTCTTCTCCTCCATCAAGGACAGAAAATCCATCATTCTTACCACGCATTACCTGGAGGAAGCGGAGGCACTTGCATCAAGGATAGGAATCTTGAACAAGGGCCACCTCGTTGGATTTGGAACAATGGAAGACCTCAGGAACTTATCCAAATATCCATACAGCATCAGGGTATCTTCACCGGACTTCGAATTAGAAGGTGATTCCTGGAAAGTAGTGCATCTGGCAGAAGGAGGTACACAGATATTCACTTACGAGGATCAGGTATACAGCCTTGTCAGCATCCTAATATCGAGAGGGCTCAGGTTCACTGTCCAGGAAATATCGTTAAACACGATTTTTGAGAATATCATTTATGGAGGTACAAGGAATGATAAGACATCGCAGTAGCCAGCTTTACGCATCTGTCCTTGTTAATTCCCTATATGCAATGGTCAATTACCCTGTAACGCTCGTAAACACACTTCTAGCCCCTCTTTCAATTCTTGCTGTGGTAACATTTGCAAGCCATGGAACACTTCTGCCTGTTGCTGCAGAAGGCGCACTGATTATGAACATGGTTGGAAGCGGGACCGCGATGCAGGGCGATCTATCTCACCTGAAAAACGACATGAGGCTCCAGGACATGGTTGTGAGCTCACCAACGGGACCGGGGATTTATGTAGCCGGAATGGCTATTTCTCAGATAGTCTATAGTCTGCCAACTCTGGTTCTTCTGGCGATATTCAACATATTATTCGTTCATCTAACTGCAATCGGGGCACTGATACTTGCGGCTGACATGGCCACCATATTCACCTTTGCTGTTTCGCTGGGATTCTTCCTGTCCACGCTTTCAACGGATATAGTGCAGAGCTGGGCCTTTGCCGGAATATTGTCTCCATTACTTACCACTATACCGCCGATATATTATCCAATTAGCTATATTCCTCTCCCCTACAGGTATCTTGCTTATATTTCACCCACAACATATGCCGCCCAGATTGCGCAGAGCCAGGCTGGTTTTGCAGCACTATCTGTATTGCAGACTGCTGTTTACTGGCTCATACTTATCATAATAACGCTGATATTCACCTTCATTGCCGTAAAGAGGTCCCGTTGGCGGGATGTTTAGCTGATATGCTCAACTTATCCGATAAACTGTTATGATCTAAAAATGGGTGAGATCATTGTTTAAACCATTCTGTATTAATAGATTTCAATGACACTTTTGCTTTAGTAAAATGAATCCTCATGGAAACGTGACGACTCAACTTGAGGTTTATCCTCCACTTCAAAACCAATTTACCTCGTCTGAGAGTGACCAGTTACGCAAACACTCCCGACGCGGTTAAAATGTGACTTAAAGGAATTTTAACATCTTCAGATCTGGCTCTATCTCCCTCTTTATGATAGCATCTATACCGATGCCTTCTTCCTGTGCCTTTTTGCATAAAGCGACCGTAGTTTCATGGTCCAGTGTTCTCTGCTTTCCCTTTCTATCATAAACCAGTATTTCACCAAAGTCTTCGCAGTCTATCAACTATTCCCGCTAACCTGATCCGATATTTAATCTTCTTTTATCATTCCTCTGAAACAATATCGAAATCCGATATCTATTAATATCGGAAAGCGATATAGTGTTGATAGATATGTATGGATACAATGAACACAGAGAAGGAATGCATGGTGGACATGGAAGGCACGGGTTCATGGGAGGAGTCGGTTTCAGGGGTCTAAGGCATTATGTCCTTGAACTTCTCAGCGAAAAGCCAATGAAGGGTTCCGAAATAATGTCGGCAATAGCGGAGAAGACAATGGACAAGTGGAAACCAAGCCCAGGTTCAATATATCCGCTGCTCAGAAACCTTGAATCGCTGGATCTCGTTGTTCGGAACGAGAATGGGTCTTATTCCATAACCGAAACCGGAAAGCAGGAAATCTCATACAGGAGAGAGGTCATGAGGGGCTTCGGGGGAAGATTTGGGCCTAATACCATCGAGGACATGATCAATGAGATGGAGAACTACGTGAATTACTTCAGCGACGTCCCGGAAGAGGCAAAATCCAATATCGAAGCGCTAGGTAAGCTAACTGCTTCCCTAAACCGTCTTCTGGAGAAGCTCAAGTCTAAGGACCAGTAGATTCCCAACCAATATCCTGATTTTTTATTTTCATAAAACTTTCATTTTTTTTAATTCTGCAAATAAAAATTAGATTGGCATCTTTATAGTAAGAACTCCTGTAAAAATTACAAGGGATCCAGTGGCTCATTTTTTTAGCCAATAAAAAAAAATGAGATCAGGGAGATTTGCCTCCCTTTTTCATGCTGCGGAATATTCCAGTACCAGTTGCAAACATTACTCCAAGACCAGCAACAAGACCACCAACCACTACGCCGATACCAAGCCCTTCATAGATGGAACCAGATGATGAAGCATGTTGTGAACTGAAGCTCACTAAAAGTGTAGTGTTTCCAGTTACCGTCACGGAGGTTGCTTTCAGCGTAACTGTGTATCCTGAAGGGCCCGTAGCGTTTATCGTATATGTCCCTGCGGTCACCTGGACATAGAGTGCTGAAAGGTTAGTTGTATATGTGTGCCCATTCAATATGAAGGTCCAGGAAGATCCTGATGAAAGACCAGTTTCTGTTACAAGTAGTGTGTATTCCGGGATCGCGGAGAACGTAAGACTGAATGTTGTGTTTGCATTGCTCACAGTTACGCTTGGCGACACTGAAACGGAATAACCAGATGGGCC
>JAJYVJ010000134.1 GCA_021792045.1 Thermoplasmata archaeon
GGTCTGGTAGGCAAATATATAGAATGGTTTGCATTCCATCGATATGGCATCGCCCAGAAAAGTCACTGGAACTGTGGCCGCACTAATCATCGTCATAATCTCGATACTCCTGTTCTATCTCTCTTATATTGACATAGGTAACAAAGAGGAGGCATTTGTTGTAATAGGATTGATTGCAGTTCTTTTTGCCTTGATTTCGTATCTGATGCATGCCTTCATCTCGCAGGTAAAGGTAGTTACCGCTTTTGTATGGGCATATTACGCGTTTGGGGTTGTAAGCATGATTTATGGGACTGCAATAATCAAGTTTGATGTGTTGTATCTCATCTTAGTGCTTCTTTTCGTTCTAGTATCTATTGCATTTATTTATTGGAGGCTATCAACCATGATCTCGGACCCAACTTCAAAATGAAATGGTCCTTTTGAAGGTCCCAGAATCTTTGTTAGAAAGATCTAAATATCTTATAACGGTTATACTTATAATCATTACATCTTCATGGTTAAAACGGAGATGTATGCAATTGAGAGGAAGATCAGTGAGGACGATCTCAACAGGCTGATAAAAAGCCTTGAAAGAAGCACAAGGATACTGAAGAAGCTTCTTTTCATCCGATACCGGTATGATGGCGATTCTGTCGAGACTGCTGCAGGCAGGATAGGAATAACAAAGATGATTGGCTATTTATGGCAGAAGAAATGGAACGCGGAAGGAGATATAAGGGCCTTATTCCCAGATACGCAAGGAAAGGCCCTTCAAAGATGTCTTCTGACCAGAAGGCAGCATTGAAGGAGAAACTTATGCATGGGCAATACACAACAGCACAGGTACGAGACATGATAAGAGAGGAGTTTGGAGTTCAATACACGATGAAGCAGGTATGGGTCATTCTGAATAGCATGGGCATGAGGCATGCGAAGCCATGTCCTCATGATAGGAGAAGACCGGATAACGCAGAGAACATCCTAAAAAAAACTTAGGCAAGATATCAATGCAGGAAAGCATAATCGGATTCTGGATGAAATTGCGCCGGAGACAATATCGAATACAGTGATGCTGTGGCCTTTCAATAAGCAGGAGATCATCAAGGATACCTCCAAATACAGGGCGAACACATTCGGTTTCTATTCCTTCAATGGTAAGAGTGTTGTTGATTTTCAGGATCATTTAAGGAAGGAAAACGTGATTGCTTTCATAAGAAAGATATGGGATATGAATCCTGAAAGAGAGATAATAATACTGGACAAATTCAGATCACATCATTCAAAAGCAGTTGCAGAAACTGCAGCTATGCTGAATATCAGGCTGATATTCCTGCCTCAGTATTCTCCAGATCTGAATCCCTTAGAATTCATCTGGAAGAGTATCAAGAGAGTTGTATCAATTGCGCCAATAGATTCGGAAGAGAAGCTGAAAGAGAGAATAAAATAGAGTTTCCTGGAGTTATCATGCAGACTGACATTTGCAAAAAGATGGGCAGAGAAATTCCTAGATACAAGTATAATAGTGTAGGTAATTAACTATACTATCTATTTCACCATTGAGCCATTCTCCTTGCGGTCGAATCTCATTTTACATTCTATGTAATTTTCCTTAGCCTCCCTTTGGAATAAGAATCTACTTGGGAATTTGAATCTGAAAAAAAGGCGAATACCAACACCCGATTGGAATACTAATGACTAAAATAGCAAAGAAGACTAACAAAATTATTCTGAGTCAGAACGGGAGATACTGGAACAAGGCTAAACCATGCATCAGCGGTGTAAGGTTTATTATACCAGTAGAGGAGGGGGAATTCGTTCCAATAAATTGGTTCACTAAAGATATGACCCAGTAGGCTGCCAATAAACGAAATCTACAATCGCTAAAAATCCCTAAAAGGCGACTTGAAGTATAAGCCAGACATCGAAATATACTAAAACTGAATCTCCAACCTTCTTTATAAAACCGCCAGTAAGCTAATATTCAAATCACCAAATAAACTGAAAGGTCTCATTTCAATCTAAGGTTGTATTGCTCCCACTTCTATCTTTATATGTTTTCTCTCTCTGTGCCTTTTCAAATACTTCCGGCTTTGACGGTAAATCCGGTTTTTTACCATTCATTAATTCATCAATGGTGAGAATCTGAATTTTTTGCATATTCTCATCCCATACAGTTTTCAGAAATCCAGCAGATATGGCCTCTCTTCTCATTTCATCCGTAGAATTTTCCAGAGTTATGAAAATGCCATAATCCGCTTTTTCCCTTTCAATTGTACCTCTGAAATCCCTGATGTCTCCTGATTTTACGTGACCACTTTTTACTTGGACGATTCCATAATATGATTCATTCTTTCCTTTAGGATTATAGACGACACCATCTATACCACGATCTGAACCTCTTTTCTTTTCCCCACCAAATGGTCTTGCCCCAATCAGAGAAAGAGCCCACCATTGAAATTGAAATCGATCATCGATGGCGAGGTTCTTAGCTCCTTCCAAGTCCCTTGGTTCACCTTCAACTTCTACTTTGATTCCAAACGCGTCCTGTAATCTGTTTCTGACTAAGTTTATGGCGAGATGGGTTATATCTATCCCTATCCAATCTCTGCCTAATTTTTGGGCAGCATGCACAGTGGTTCCACAGCCACAGAATGGGTCAAAGATCACATCCCCTTCCTTTGAACTTGCACGAATAATGCGCTCAAGCAGGCCAAGTGGTTTTTGAGTAGGATATCCCAATATTTCTTGGTTAGTTCCAGTGAGCCACATCACATCTTGATCAATGGCAACTTCCGGGTTACCAAATACACAACCCTCAGTTCCAGGTTGATATGCCCAGATGTCTTGAAGAGGCGCGCCCCCAGCATCTCTGAGATAGAACTTATAGTTTGGTACTTTCGCATCCTTTCCCCAATAAATCATTCCTATACCATCAAGCAAATCTAACTGCTCTTGGGTTGTGAGTTCATCCAGTGTTTTTCCTGCTGAGTCCCTGTATTTTCTCTTAAGATATTCAGGTATTGCCCAATGCCTCCCTCCCTTGGTTGGATTGTATCCCCTCCACTCCTTTCCACTTTCTCCATTTCTAACACCTGCTCCAGTGAGAGGCACCAATCGAAACCTCCCATATTGGTCTTCCTTTGTGAAGAAGTCACGCACGTACCCATTTGTGTAAGGGCCTTTTGGATAATAATAAATCATTTCTTTTGATTTCCCGTAAAATAGAATAGTTTGATGGATGGGCCCAAATCTATTTGCGGAGTTATTCGAACCATGCCTTCTCCATATTATCTCATTCTTGAAATTTTCAGGACTAAAAATAGAATCTATCACAATCTTCAGGTAATGGGACGCAGTGGGATCACAATGAAGGTAAATCGACCCAGTGGATTTGAGTACTCGATGCATTTCCAGTAGCCTTATTGCCATCATGACGAGATAAGCTGACATATCATTTTGACCAAGCAGCCTAACTATTGCCTCGATGGTTGTGCTGACATTTGAGGGTGTTTTATTTCCATGCATCAATTCGTAATAAGCTGTAGAAGCAGACAGATCCCAATGCCAGAAATCAGTAAATGCTTTTATTTGAGAAACAGACTGCTCTCCTGACTTTTCTTTGAACAGTACGTTGTAATCAGCTTTAGAGTTGAAAGGGGGATCAAGATAAATCAGGTCAACTGACTCATCCTTCAGATGCTTTCGCATTATTTCAAGATTATCGCCGTAGTAGAGTATTCCCATGCTAAAGAGCCATCCTGTTTAATTGTATAAATTTGTGCTTATGTTAAGTCATGATTTTAGATAACCTTCTCTGAATTTCTTTCTGTAAATGCCATTTATGTTGGAGTGACTATTTATCCAGGTCAAACTCTGACTGTAAGAGGCATTGAACTAAGAGTTATTCTTAATGCATCAGTACGCTTAATGGGACTTAAAGCTCCACCGTATCTTATGGGATTCAGTTTATGGTTGCCCATGTTTTGGGTCTTAAATTCTCTACCAAAGGATATTACAGCACCGCTCAAAGTTAATAAACGATATACAATTAAACATTAACTCAAGCTTTTTTACATAAAATGCCAAGATCAATCTTCAGATCCGACACCAGGTCTTTCGCATTTTTCGGCATCGCGTTCATGATCTCCCCTTTCTTCATCCTGTAGATCTTGATTCTTGACAGTATGAGGGGAAAAGGGGCAGGGCCATAGCTTCACTGGAGTTCGGCTGCGGTCTCAGGATCGGCATGATATGGGACTTGCAGCTGAAGGACATCGTCAGGGATCATCTGAGGGTCAGGAGCAAGAATGAGAAGGTAAGGGACGTTTGGCTCCAAGCAGGGGTGAGGAAAGCCCTGTCGGATTATCTGGAGATAAGGCTTCCAACAGACAGGAACTACGTGTTCACATCCAGGAGAGGGAGGATGTCATACGAAAACATCAGGCAGAGGATGGCAAGAGTCGCATCAATGGTCGGCGTGAGGTTCCACAACCACATGGCAAGGCACGCCTATGCAACCTAACGGCTCAGGCAGGGTGTTTCCATATATGCTATATCAAAAATACTTGGCCGTCAGGACATGGAGATGAGATCGATTCACACCCACATCGCCCTGGTAGGGGTCATCGACGAAATTATGGGCAAGGTGAAAAAAAAGATTTTTTCTAGCGGAGGCGGTGGAATCCTAAAGCCGTGCACCACGAAACTTGAAGTACGCCGCGGGAGAGATTCGAACTCCCGATCCACAAGGGAACCAGATCTCAAGTCTGGCGCCGTACCACTGGGCCACCGCGGCTTTCCTGTATTGCAGACACAGGCTAATCTCCGCAAAGCAA
>JAJYVJ010000015.1 GCA_021792045.1 Thermoplasmata archaeon
TTTAAGAACGTCTTTGTATCCAGGTGTGGTACAATCTGACCCAGGTTTTCGGAATTTACGTTTCTGAGGGTTTTAAGTGCATAAAATATGAGAGTTATCGGAAGAATAAGCAGCATGATAATGCTAAGCGCCTCTATATGCAGACTTGAAATGTCATTTATACCGGAAAGATAAGGAAGCGTATACCAAGAAAGTACAAGGTATAAGAGAGTAAATAACATAAAACCTATTGAAATAAAAACTCTCTTTATTATCGTGAAGGTTGACGCAATAACACTCAATGAGGTTACTATAAACGACAGTGCTAATAGGAATATTATGATAGTATATCTGCCAAACGGAAACGTTGAGACTGGTCCTCCGGTCCACAGGAGCGTATCCATAATTGAGAGGCCAACGAAAATGTACTTAGCCATGTAGAGCGATACTGCCTTACGGTTGTCATTTATCGGTGATGTAAACAGGAAATCAACATCTGATCTGAGTATGGGTATGCTTGCGGTATAAACAAAATAGTATATGAAAAATAGACTAATGCCAACGAAAATTGCTTTGAATAAGAGATTCCCGGAATACGGAAGATCTAATGCAAGTACAACGCTAATCATGACGGAGATGGCTAGGAATATTATGTAAAGTTTCGAAAACCGAGTGAACAGTATCAGTTTAAGAAGACCATTTGGCATTTAAATCTCACCGGCAATTCCCATGTTTAAGATGAACATGACTTTCTCTTATTTAGCACCTCTTTGTCTTTCATTGTACCTCCATATTCCCTTTCTGTATCAGCGGTTTTATACCGGATACTTTACTGTCTAAAGAGAGCTAAATACTACATGCAGGCAAATCGTCCTGTCCATCTTGGAGTGGGAATATCAATAACTCTATAGGCCAAAGATCGATCAATTCTAAAGATAAGGTAATATCTCATACTGTTATCACATACTGTTGACTAAGCTAAGTGAACTATCTCTGCCACCGTCCTTTCTTGATTTATTTGATGGAAATGATGTAGAGCTTTATCCACATCAGGAAGAAGCCATAAAGCTTCTGGATAACCACAAAAATGTAATAGTGTCTGTTCCAACCGCATCAGGGAAAAGCCTAATTGCTTACTACGCCATATATAAAGAATTCCTTAAGAAAAATAAAAGCATGTATATCGTCCCCCTAAGAGCCTTGGCTTCTGAAAAATATTATGAGCTGAAAAAATTAAGCCCTCAGGGGATGCGTGTTGCCTTGTCCATTGGAAATTATGACGAAACCCCTGAATTTATAAAGAAATGCGACGTAGTAGTATGTACATCAGAAAAAGCTGATTCTCTTTTTCACAGAGACCCGGATTTCATTTCTGAAATATCACTTGTTGTCGCTGATGAACTGCACCTTCTTGGAGATTCATCCAGGGGATCAAGACTTGAAACGTTTCTTTCAGCCATAGTTAAATCCAGCCCGGATACGATGACTCTTGGTTTATCTGCTACCATTACAAACATAAATGATCTGTGTAAATGGCTTAAAGCCGTGCCAGTAGTCAGTGACTTCAGGCCTGTGTCCCTGAGCAAGGGAATATTAACCAAGTCACACCTGGAGATAGCTGATAAAAAGATAGCGTCGTTCAAGGACGAGGATGCAGTGGTTGGTCTCTGCAACAAGGTAGTTTCCGAAGGGGGTCAGATCCTGATTTTCGTGAGTTCAAGAAAAAGGGCAGAAGACCTCGCGCTAAAGCTCTCAGAGAGAATAGATAAAGATAAAATAGAACCGGTGAAGTTCACGGCTAATGAAGATGAAATGAATTACTACGACGACCAGATGCAACAGCTTTTTTCCTCAGGTGTTGCTTTTCATCATGCCGGTCTTTCCAATAAGATTAGGGAGCTCGTAGAGGAAAGATTCAGGGATAGAAAGCTCAAAGTTCTTGTTGCAACCCCTACACTTGCGGCTGGTATAAACTTACCAGCACGTGCAGTCCTAATCCTTGATCTCAGCCGTTATTCCAACGGGCGTATGGAGTACATTTCAACAACTGAGGTTCATCAAATGCTGGGCCGGGCAGGAAGACCAAAGTATGATCAATTCGGCTACGGCATACTCTATGCCGCTAATTCGAACACAGAAGAAACTGCCAGGGACTATCTCGAATCTGAACCTGAACCTGTGAAATCGAACCTGGGGCAGGAAAGCCTGATTCGTTTTATATCATTGGCGCTTGTCTCAAATGGTCTAGCTAAAAGCATCAAGGATATATCCGACTTTTATGATTCTTCTCTTTTTAGCGTTCAGAATCCAGATATTGATCTATCATACAATATTGAAAAGTCCGTGAACTTTCTGGTAGAGAACGAGCTTGTTCTTTCGCGTAATTTTAAATTGTCACCAACCCAGTTTGGCAAAATTGTTTCGGATCTTTATCTTGATCCCGTAACTGCTGTTCAGCTTCGTGAGTACCTCGAAAGCAAAGAGATCACCGATGAGCGTTCTCTTCTCTGGCTTGCAAAATCTCCAGAGATACCAGCGCTTTATATACGAGCTTCAGAGCGAGAGCAGGCCATCGTATTTGCTGAGGTCGCTGATTTCCCTGTAGAAGATTGGGATCCTGACGCATTAAACAGAATAAAGCTGGCGATGATGTTATATTCCTGGATACAGGAAGTACCTATAAATAAGATCTGCAGTGATTTTTTCATTGGTCCTGGCGATGTTCAATCGAAGGCAAGCAGTGCAGATTGGATATCTTATGCACTCTCACGCTTAGCAGGCCTGTTTCTTCCAGAAAAAAGGAGATACTTCGAAATTCTAAATATCCGAGTTAAAGAAGGAATCAAGGAGGAACTGGTTCACCTCATTGTATTGCCTAACATTGGAAGAGTTCGGGCAAGAAGACTCTTTAATTATGGACTTAAAGACCTTAATTCTATTGCATCATACGATATACAAAAACTTCAGAGCATACCAGGGTTCTCAAAAAGACTCGCTGAAGCTACCAAGGAAAATGCAACAAGGTTGATCCAAAGAGGATATTCGTGACGATCCACTTGAAAATAAAAAAAGAATTTGCGAACAGTGTTATCATTCTTTTAGGTAAGGGCTCACTAAGAGATTTTAAACACGAAATTCAAAAGGATTCTAAATTTGTATACGTGCCGTTGAGCAAAATGCCAGAAATTGCGTATGAGAATACAGAAATTGTCGACATAGAACCAAAGGAAAAGCGGATCAGATACTATCCAAAAACATCTGGTGGCTCGTTTGACCTTATAGGCAATATAGCTATCTTAAAGTACAGAGAATCAGACAGATTGAAGAGAGTTGCACATGAAATATTGATAACCAATAAGAACATCAAAGCAGTCTATTATGACCAGGGCGTTTCTGGACCTTATCGTATCCGAGACCTGAATCTTATAGAAGGGGAACAAGTCTATGAGACTGACTATAGGGAAAACGGAGTGGTAATGAAGGTGGATCTTAGCAGTGTGTATTTTTCTCCAAGACTCGCAACGGAGCGCCTTCTAGTCTCACAGTCTGTAAAGAAAGGTGAATTGATCGTCGACATGTTTTCCGGTATCGGAACTTTTCCATTAAATATAGCGCACAAAAAACAGTGTGAAATTTATGCAATAGATAGTAACCCTAGGGCAATAGATCTTTTGAATGAAAATCTGAAGAAAAATCATCTGGTGGGGAGTATACACCCAATCCTGGGATTGGCAGAAAAAGAAATAGCGAAATTCAGAAACGTTGATCGAATCATAATGAATCTTCCCCATGATTCTTTTATGTATGTTCCCGCAGCAAAAGCAGCTCTTAAAGAAAATGGTCTCATAAATTATTACGAGATAGCCGATGTTATTGCTCTAGAGGAAAGGATGGAACAGCTTTTTAAAATGGGCCTAAACATAGTTTCGAAAAGAGTGGTTCATAGTTATTCAAAAATTGAGAAGATGTATTCTCTGACACTCAGGAAAGAAAATAATTCTGCCGGTCCTTAGGAAATCATGTTTTTAAGACACGTAATAGTATCCAGGGCTTTATCATAGGCTATGGGTGAGATTGTCTATTCTCCCTCCGTCTGCAACAATAACCTGCCCATCAATAAACGCTGCTTCATCCGAGCATAAAAATGATGCAATATTCGCAATATATTCTGGTTTTCCGATCATGTTAAGCTCTGTTCTCTCCATGAAAAACTTTTCAAAAGTTCCTATTTCTTCCCTTGTTTTTCCTCCTATTGTCATGTCTGATTCCACCCAGCCTGGTGCAATTGCGTTTACTCTAATTTTATACTTCCCTAATTCAAATGAGAGCCGTTTGGTTAGAATTATTATTGCGGCCTTAGTCATTGAATAAAATGTTGTGTTATCTGCTGCTGTACCGACACCAGCGTTTGACGCTATATTTAGAATAATACCCCTACTTTTCTTAAGATTATCGAGAGCCTCCAGTGCGGTGTAGATAGCACCCTTTACATTTACAGCATACATTCTCTCAACACGCTCCTCATCATACTCTTCAAATGGCATAAGATTGAAAATTCCAGCGTTATTAACAAGGATGTCAATTCTTCCCATTTTTTTATTGATCTCCTTTATCATATCTCTGACTTCATTTCTGTTGGATATGTCAGCTTTGAAGATCTCGGACCCTGATAACCTCTCCTTCAGTCCTAAGGCCGCCTTTTCATCTCTTGAATAATTTATTGCTATTCTAGCTCCGTCCTTGTGAAATCTTTCTGCTATTGCACGCCCTATCCCTCTGGATGAACCCGTTATCAGTGCAATTTTTCCACTCATTCTAGTGCTTTCCATATAACTACATTACTGCTTTCTATAAATTATGGACGCCATGATCATTTTTTCCCCCCAGAAAATTATGAAAATTAATCAACCTCAAATGTATTAGGCTTTTCAAATGGGAATAGTCCAGGGTATCGGGGATTTGACGGCGCAGATGTATGAGCGCGTCCTGATGGAGCAGATAAAATCTGACCAAGTGCCTCGTCACGTCGGGATAATCACGGATGGAAATCGACGATACGCTAAAAATAATAACATTTCTGACGAGGAAGGGCACGTACAGGGTAAGAAAAAACTTGAAGAAGTCCTGGAATGGTGCATGGAAATTGGTGTACATACCGTTACAGTCTATGGATTTTCAACGGAAAATTTCAACAGGAATCCCGATGAAGTGGATTTCCTACTAAGACTTATCAATGGGGCGCTCCTTGACTTGATGAAGGATCAACGTGTGTTTAAGAACAGAATTCGTGTCAAGATAATTGGCGACCCTAGTCGACTACCGGACTATCTTAGAAAGACCATAGACGAGGTCGAACGAACGACGGAGGATTTTGAGAAGTTCAGGCTCAACATAGCAGTCGGTTATGGGGGGAGAGAAGAGATAATCAGCGCAATAAAATCTATAGTAAAGGATGTTGAGGACAAAAAGATCCAAGTAGATGACATTAATGAACGAATTTTCAGGAAGTATCTCTACGATAAAACATCCCCCGATCCGGATCTGATACTGAGAACAAGTGGTGAGGAACGAATATCAAATTTTCTGCTTTGGCAATCAGCATATTCCGAATTGTACTTCTCTGAAGTGTATTGGCCTGAGTTCAGAAAGGTAGACTTTCTTAAAGCTATTGCATCATATCAGCAACGGAAGAGGAGATTTGGAAAGTAATGTTCCTTGCAATAGATGATACAGATTCCCCAAATAATATGTGCACAACTTTTGTTCTTACCGAAATCATTCATGAAGCAGGTCTGGATATCATAGGGATGCCCAGGCTGGTCCGGCTTAATCCTACAATACCGTTTAAGACCAGAGGCAATGCATCTCTGGCCGTACAGCTAGGGGAGGGCATTGGAGAGAAAAAAAAGATCAGCAGCATTCTTGGAAAAGATATCTTTTCATATGACTCCGGTAAAGAATCGACGGATGAATCAGATCTAATGGATATAGCAGAAGAAGTAATTTATCGCTACGCTGATCTCGATTACGAGGGGACGAATCCAGGTATCGTTGCAAGCAAGAAAGCATTTGATCCTGCTTTTTACTGGAAGGCAGTCCGTGAAGTATCCAAAATAGATGAAGCAGAGAATTTTGTGATGCGCAATGGAGGCCATTTTCGCAAAATTAAGAACGGTAGAGGTATAATTGGCGCCGCTGCAGCTATTGCATGGCCTAGAAATACGGTCACCTACGAACTCTTATTCTATTCAGATGACAAACGCCACCAGATTCCTAGGGACTTAAAATTTGATCTGTCAGAAAAAGCTGAAGCTATCCCTGGAACTTTCAACAACATCGACCATGAGAACAGGCACGCTGCAATATTCCCCGATCAGTCCACGCCAGTATTAATGGGAATAAGATCGGTGATCGTTGAAGAATTTCTTGATAATGTCCTTAAATTGGATGGAATCTCTGATATTCACTATTCAAGATTCATGTTATATGAAACAAATCAAGCCAGCGATGATCATATTATAGAGAATTCAACACATTTCGAGGATTTTCATTCCTATAGGATCGACGGTATTATTTCCATTACACCTTACTCAATAAATGGCTCTCATTATTTTTCGGAGATGATATCGGACGGAAAGAGAATCAAAATAGCGGCCTTTGAACCTACAAAGGAATTCAGGAAAGTATTCAGACAGTTGCGTCCTATGGACATTGTAAGCGTTTATGGTTCGATAAAAAATGGCACTCTTAACGTTGAGAAGATGCAGGTTAAAACTACCTCAAAAATTTACGACAGAATGGCTCCTGAGTGCCCGACATGCTCCGTAAGAACGGTTAACAAAGGCCTAAACGACTATAGATGTCCAATATGCGGAAAGACAGTAGATATACCTTCCTACGAATTGATAAAACGAGAGATAAGTCCAGGACTTTATGACGTTCCTGTTTCTGCAAGAAGACATCTTAGCAAACCCTTCAGCCTCTTGGATCGTTCTCCTAGGACAGGTGGTGCATTTTGATCTGCATCAGTGGAATACCAGGTTCGGGGAAAAGTACAGTCTGCAAAAAATTGAAGGAATTTGGGTACGACTGTAAGAATGTATCCCTTATTAAGGGGTATGAAGAATGCCTAGACGGTGACGAGGTGGACACAGATTGTCTCAAGAGCAAGTTACACTTGGTAAAAAGTAACAATACTATCATCGAAGGGCATTTCGCTCATCTACTGGGTTGTGATCTGATCATAATACTTCAAAGAGATCCTGAACTGGTGAGAAAGACACTGAGTGAGCGTGGGTATAGCAAAGAGAAAATTGAGGAAAATATGGACGCGCTCGTCAGCGACACTATCTATTATGAGAGTCTTGAATTCCTTCCTGCACCCTTGATCAGAAAAGTCAATGTAATTGAGAACGACGTAGATGCTGCAGTTCTGAAATGTATTGAGGTAATAAACACCTTTCAGAAGAGAAACTAAAAGTATATCTGTGGGTTATTCCGACACATGGTTCTTGATGCCTACCGTACAAAGGTTGACGAGGCTTTAACAAAGATATCTCGTCCATTCAGGGAAACAAATCCCAATCTAATATCCGCCCTATCGCTGGCGTTGGCCGCGCTAACTGGACTGTTATTTTTCCTTAACAATATCTTCATTCTCATAAGTTTCTTCACCTTATTACTCTCAGCAATGTTTGACGCAGTAGATGGTAAGGTTGCAAGGATGAGAGGCATAGCTTCTAAAAGAGGCGATCTAATAGACCATGTCTTTGACAGATACTCAGATATATTTATAATTCTGGGTTTCTCCTTTAGCGTTTACGCACAGCTCTGGATTGGGTTGCTCGCGATAATAGGCATAATGTTGACAAGTTATATGGGAGTTCAATCGCAGGCCCTAGGATTAAATAGGAATTATTCAGGGATCATGGGCAGGGCGGACAGGCTTGTTCTCATGCTCGTCTTTATCCTTATTCAGTATTTTTTCAGATTCAATGTTATGTTCGCAGGCATCTTGGTAACTCCCATAGATGTGCTTCTGATTATTTTTGCCGTAACGGGAAACGTAACTGCAATCCAGAGATTCTTCGGATCATACCGAGCTCTAAAATAATGGGTCATTGATCTATCAACTTTACTGGAAACTGAGAATTTGCGTAAAACATTAAGATACAAATTTACATTACTACAAAAGGTAAAGTATAATTGAAAAAAATTGAGCTTATCGCCTTTGATATGGACGGGGTCCTTACAAACGAAGTAAGCAGTTGGGAGTACCTACATCGAGCATTTGGTGTTAGTAACAAGTCCAACTGGGAGCTCTATGAAAAAGATAAGATTTCTTACGAAGAATTCCTTAGGAGCGATGTTTCGTTATGGTTGGATAAGTTCGGAAAGGTAAGCGAGAAAGCTGTGCGTGGAATCCTTGACAAGATCGAGCTTAAACGAAATCTCAAGGATACTCTTTCCAAGATCCGAAGTTGCGGTATTAAGACAATAATAATTTCAGGAGGGGTTTATTGGCTAGCTGAGAAGATAAGCACTATCGTATCTTTCGACGACATATACGCAAACTGTATCCTTGTTGACAGCAATGGTTTCTTGAAGAAGGAAGGTTTTGCCCCCGTAGATCCTAAGAAAAAGGGAGAACTCCTTGAGAAAATACAGGGGATTTACGATATTAGAGATGAGAATACCGTTGTAGTCGGCGATTCTGATCACGATGTTTTCATGTTCGATCACGCAGCATTTTCTATCGCCTTCAATCCTTCTTCAAGACACGTGGCTGATTCTGCGGACTATGTTGTCTTCGGAGAAAATTTTTCCGTAATCATGGAGGCCTTGGAAAATATACGCAAAAGAGTGCAAATATAGTTAAAGCGAACTACGTTACTAAAATGATATTTCAATATCAGATGGTAATCACAGTCAAAGTTTTTGTATCGATTACCCCGTCTATTGTCCTTATCTTTTCAATCATTACTTTTCCTATTTCGTTGTAATCCTTTGCGTCTATCTTGACGATGAGATCGTACTCCCCGAACAATGGATGAATCTCGGCTATGTAGTCAAGTTTCGAAATTTTGTTGTAAACTTCCTGTTCTTTTCCTGGAACAGTGCTAATAAGGACAAATGCTAATGACACTATGTTCACCCTGAAATCCCCATTTTCATCTATTATAAAGCTTTTTACATAGAAAATAAATCATTGCGTTTAGAAGTGGGATTGGTTTTCGGCATTTCCAAAATGATCCGTGACTTATGTGGGCTTATAAGCGGATTCTTTATCTGAGAAAAATTCGGCAGAATCAGCTGATTTCAAGGGGAAATCGTTGTACAGATAAGCAAAGTATCGCAATTAGGTTTTTACGCTATATTCGCTCGAACTGGATCGTCAGTGTGAAAATGTTAACTAAATCCCTTTTCGGTCATCCTTAAAACGGCAAAGTTCAGTATTTTTGAATAGAACAAGAATATCAAAGACAGTATAACTACTCCGAGAGCTATGTAAACAGATAGCATGAAGAAAATTGCCGAGACAGCACCTATGATCATTCCACCAATACTAACTGGAGCGTAAAGAATCTGCTTCGCATTTCTTTGTGGCGTTATAAACTCAGGATCTTTAATTTGGAATACACCGACGACCATTGTCGTCATTATCAGCAATACCACCATCAACGGTGCGTCAATAAATTCGACCACTGCCAATCCCAGAATATTCAAATGGAACATTAAGTATATGAAAAAAACTGAAACCCCTATTGGAAAGGTTATCGCAAGACTCCTGATCATTCGGCCATATATGACATACCTTATGTACACCGCTGGTTTCACGGAAGTAAATGATACCCATGCTCTTTCAGCGGAGAGCGCATTATAGGCAAATGTATACAAAAACATAAGGGAGTACATCCCTACAAAAATGTATAATTCTATGATTCCTGCTATTCCGTGGAAGAAGTAAGAAACTATGAACAAAACGACAGCAACAAGAGTCCCAACACCAAGGAGTGCAAAGATCCCCAAACCTTTGTGAATTCCAACACTTCTGTCGGAACTGAATGATCTTCTCGACGAGACGATCGAGGTTTTTGTAAGATTAAATATCAGCATGGCCCTCTTGGGGGTTGTATTATCAAAAACTTTTTTCCCGTTAGTTGTGACTTTCTTGTTTCTTTTATTCTTGTGGACACCGCTGATTGTCAGTTTCAGGGTATCGATATCCGCATTTTTCAACTGTACGTAGGCGTAGAAAGTCAGAAGAAAAGTTAAGGTGATGAGTATAGCCGTCCCATAGTATATATTGCCAAAAATATAGGAAGCAGGAGAAAAACCGAATCCAAACAGAGAAGATACCTCCCAACCAGAAATGCCTGTAATGGCCAGTATTTTTCTCTGAACGGTGTATTTGGAAACAGATATACTCAGCGACGTGATTAGAATGGACGCCACTAAGGTATCAATTATAACAAAGACTCTGTCTAATGGAACTGGCGTTACAAGTCCCACAATATAGAGGTTTGATACCAAGAAAATAATTCCTACAAATAAGTACTTGCTCGTGTAAAGTGCGAACGCAAGAGCACGTTTCGAAACGGGCGAAGTGAAGAGGAAATCAGTATCTGAGCGGATTATTGGATAAGAACTGTTGAGGCCATAAATTATTGTGAATAAAACCAATACTCCTAAAATTATATATCTGAATATATGCAATAACGCAACAGGTTCTGAAGGTGGCAAAAACGAAGCTTCTGCAAAAGCATAAACTAAAAGCAGTCCGAATAGAACAAGATAGGCGGTAGTGAACCTAGTTCTAATTATTAAAGAAAATAACGAACGAGACATCCATTCCTCTCCACGTTTCCTATTTCACTCATTCCATTCACCCACATTTTTACCGTTGTTCATGTTTCGTTATGAGAAACCCCTTGTCATTATCCTTTCGACAACGTCCTCTATCCGTTCATCCACAGTTGCCAGGTCTTGAAGTTCTTTAATACTTCCCTGCCAGGTGATTTTTCCATGGCTCAATATTATGACGTTTTTCGTTAATCTTGTTGCTATTTCCATAATGTGTGTGGAAACAAAATACGAGGCATTAAGTTTTTCAAGCAGCTTTATGACTGCGCTCTGAGTCGGTATGTCAAGATAATTTAATGGTTCATCGAGCAAAATTATTTTTGGGTTATGAACAATAGCAAGAGCCACTGATACTTTCTGCCTATTCCCTCTGCTCAAAGTTACAACCTTGGAATGTTCATATTCGAAGAGATCAAGTTGCGACATTAAATCTCCGGCTCTCTGATACGCGTCTTTTATCCCACGAAGAGCAGCAATATATTCTATATTCTCTCTCACAGTCAGTGTGGGATAAGGATAAGCATCTTCTGGCAAATAGCCAAATATTCTCTTTGCTTCCGTGCTAGTTGGATCAAAACCGCCTATTTTCGCTTCCCCTGAGGTGGGTTTCAAGAGTCCAACCAAAATTTTTAAAGTGGTTGATTTTCCAGCACCATTCGGACCCAGAAGAGCGTACCGATCTCCGCATGAAATCTTAAATGAAACATCATCCAGTGCAGTGACAGTGGGGAAGTTCTTTACTACATGGTCAAATTCTATACAATTTCCAGTTAACAATTCTTCCAATTCTAGCCACTCTCAGAGGTTCGTAATATCTTTAGTGTATTAAACACTTTTAATGTTTCAGGACACAATTTTTCAAATTATTTGACCGTGATCTTAGGCAAAGAAGTTTATCTTACAGAGTGTATGGTTCTTATGTCCTTGAAGTAGCGCAGTTGCATACGCAATTCTTTCCAATCTGTAAAGATTGTCTGTAAACAAAATAAATCCAAAACATTCCAATCTGTGTCAAGGTCGTTTCAAGTTTTCTGAAACAATTCTGTTTTATCAACAGGTTCTCGTTTTCCTTTCATTATTTTTGAGGGATTATGTCAGCAGAAAATGTAGAATTCTTTTCTTCCTTTTCCCCCAACTCTAACTCGTTGATTGCCAAAATGTATTTTCGAACAGTTTCGAGTCCCTTTTCAGTAATCTTGATCGTTATCCTTTTCGATGAAAAGAATGAATGTTCGACTATTGTTACATAGCCTGCCGAATTCAACTTTGCAAGGTGATTGCCTAAACTCCCCTTTGCGAGTCCGGTGAGTCTTGACAATTCAGTAAAACCGAGCTTCATGTTCATGGACAATGATATAAGGATAAGGAGACGGGGAGATGATTTAAGTGCCCGGTCATTAAAAATCGAAGAGAGTTTCTTCAAAGGATCCTGTTCACTCGTCATCTGTGATCATCACACTCTGAAAATACGCATTGTATAATCCGATTATACCGCAAGCCGCCCATGTTATCGATACGAAGAGCCAAGTCACAGTTAAAACCAGGTAGGTCTGCATTTCAATAGCGGCTATACTAATTACACAAGCAACGATAAAAACAATTAAGGCCGTCCATGTTTCTGGATGAAATTTTGTCATGCTTTTTCTTATTACGAATACTATCAACCATGGGACATAAAATGCAAGAATCACATACAACAGTGCAAGATACCTGACGAAGCCCATTTCTGCTAATAAGGTGAGAATAGTCATTATCACCAAAAGTAATAAAATAGGTATACTCCAGGCTTTCCATCTATGCCTCTGTGTAAAAATTTTGGATACCTTAAACGTCTTACCGAATATATGCCCTGTAAGGAGCATAATAATAAAAGTACTCGAGACATAGAAGACAGGGAGAATCCAGTCATTACCGGAAAAAACAGGATAAATTAAGCTAGGCAATGTATAAAGGAAGAAGGCTACAGCCCATCCAAGGTAGTAAAGGCCAAACGTGCGCCTGTAGATATAATCCTGGAAATCAAAGGCCTTTTCGATAATAGATCTACTCTCTTTCAAATATTTCTGGTCGTCAGAGATCATATTTGCCTCATTGCCTCCGTATCCTGTGGTTTAATACGTCCAAAAATATAAATATTTATCGTAAATAAAACTAGTTCCCATAGAACAAGGCTTATCACAAGATATGGCCAGCTTAGACTTTCTGGATGAGAAGAAACGAAAGTGTTTATCGGTTGATTGTTCATAAATGCAGCCCAGATAAGACTTGGTCCAGAGTTCCATGGAGAAACGTATATCAACAGTTTTGGAGGAGAAGAATAAATCATAAGGTAACTTAAGGAAAAAACCAAAATCATAGGTATAAACGATAGAAATTGGATAATCTTCACATTAGCGTACGAGATAACGAGAAGAACAAGCATAACAGCTATCAGCATGAAGAATATCCCGATAAGCACCGCGATTCCAAATGTCTTCAAAAAAGACAGATATGTAGGGAACACATCTACTTTTGAAGCAAGGTAGAACATGGATGATGTAAAAATAAGCCCTATAGCCACTAGAAACACTGAGACAAATATCCAGGCGAGTAGCAGATCTAGGAGGTACCTTGATCTAGAAAGCCTGGTATATCTGAATGAAAAAATTAGGGCATTTGTTGACCATGCCATTGACATGGCCAATGTTACTGAAACAGAAGAAAATGAAATTAGGGCTATCAGTGCGTACCAGGATGCGGTAATAGGAAGTGCACTTGAAGGCGTGAGAAAGGACTTGTCCATAACAAATGCTCCCAATACTGCCCACATGAAACTAAAGAATCCCCCCCAGAACCAGAGGAATTTATTCGTTATCAATGAACGGAAATAATATTTGGCAATCAAGTAACCACATCCTGTATTGAATTCGCTAAATCTGTTGATGACGACAGCGGAGTATCTCCTTTATCCAGCGTTATGCAAAAAGTACCATAAGATGTTCGGATAGTTGAAAGTGCTGATGGTGATTCCCCCTTAGTAAGATATAGTCTGTTGATATCACTCGAATTAAACTTGCCATACAAATTGCCATCAATTATTAAGTAAAGCCCCCAGTTCGGAAGGGATTTTAAAGCACCAAAATCGTGTGTGTTCATAAGAACACAACCTTGAAAGTTTTTCAGGTCATTGACCATCATCAGTCGTCTGCGTGCATCGAGACCTTCAAAAGGTTCATCAAGAAGAGTCATCCTGTAGCCAATATCCAAAGCCATTATGTTGCAAAACGCCTTATCCTGTCCTGTGCTAAGTTCTCTCGTCCTTTTTACAAGTATATCTGATAGTTCGTAACTCTCAATGTGCTTGAAGATCTTTTCAGAGTCGATTCCTGATATGGAACAGTACATCTCTATCTTTCTTTTCACTGTTAGATCGAGTAGGCGATAAACGGTGTCAAGGTTACACGCGACACCCATCACATTACTTGCATTTTTAAGATCAGTTCCAAATATTCGTATTTCGCCTCTTGTTGTCGTTGCAAGGCCCATAATACCCTTTATCATTGTGGTCTTGCCAGATCCGTTTGAGCCTACTATTGCAATCTTTTCAGAATCAATATGGAGATTTATATCTGAAAGAACATTCTTCATACCTTTTGAATAGGTTAAACTTACGTCATTTAATTCGAGTTCCATTTGAAGTGTTATCCAGTTTCATTATTATAACAGATTCCTGGGTCTAAATTTCAGACGATCTTGAATAGTGGTCTACTAATAGAAATATCTATCGTTCAACGATACTCAAATTTAATCCTTCGTGGAAAGAAGATTCATCGCATACAGTCTCTTTAATAGAGGGTCTCTTCACCCCTCTCAACAAGGTTTATAAGCAAAGCATTTATCACATTGGGCTTAATATGGGCCCATAGCTCAGCCAGGTAGAGCATCTGGCTTTTAACCAGGTGGTCAGGGGTTCGAACCCCCTTGGGCCCGTGCCGGAGGAAGAAAAATATGAGTAAATTTAACGTGTTGCAACACGAATTAGTCCCAGAACATCACCTAATTTCAAAGGATGAAGAGGATAAGGTTTTAAAGGAGTTAGAGATAACGAGAGACCTTTTGCCAAAGATAAGCAGGAGTGATCCAGCAATAAAGGCGCTTGAAGAAATCCATGGTCCGCTCGAAAGCGGTAGAATAATTAAGATAATTCGTAAGAGTCCTACAACTGGATACTCTGTTTATTATAGGGTCATCGCAGATGAGGTTTTTAAATGAAGGAACTTGTTGATTATTTTTTTAAGAATGAAAGTGTTGTCAGCCATCAAATAGATTCTTACAATAATTTTGTCGCTTCTCTGGGCAACCCAAACAGCGTAATGCAGCAGATTGTGGATGAGACTAAGGTATCGGACGAAGATTTGCCAGGTACAATAGTGCTTGATCCATCCAAAGTTGGTGGTCGTGATATTAAGGTCTATTTTGGCCGTACACGGGACAACGGGAAATTCGTAGGTGAACAGACAATATGGGTCGAGCGTCCGGAAATTAAGGAAGCGTCAGGAGCATCGAATCAAATAGTCCCTAACGAAGCTAGGCTTAGGGATCTCAATTACATGGCACCTATTTTCTTGAAAGTCAGGGTTGTAGAGGATGGCCAAGAAAAAGACTCGGAATCAATAAAGATCGGAGAAGTCCCCGTCATGGTCCGGTCTAAGATATGCACACTTTATGGCAATAACCTGGATCAATACATAGAAAAAAATAATGGTCCAACAAATGCGTCCAGAAAGGAAAAGCTGCAGTATGTCGGAGAAGATCCAGATGATTCTGGCGGTTATTTTATTATTGGCGGTTCTGAAAGGGTAATAGTTTCTCTCGAAGATCTTGCACCAAATAAAATCCTCGTAGAGTATGAGGAAAAGTATGAGACACGTGTTGAAGTTGCTAAGGTGTTCTCCCAGAAATCTGGTTTTAGAGCAATGACTGCTCTGGAGAGGGGAAATGATGGAGTGATTAACGTTTCTGTTCCCAGTGTTGCTGGTTCCATTCCTTTAGTTATCCTGATGAAAGCGCTCGGTATGTCAAAGGATATCGATGTACGTAACTCAATAGCATCTCTTCCTCAGATTGAGCCTATTATTTATGCAAATATAGAAGAATCAAAGAGTCCGAAGGTCTTCCCTCCTAATGGCGTTAACACAACAGAGGATGCGATTACCTATCTCGAAAAAAGATTTGCCGCTGGTCAGGCAAAAGAATTCAGGGAGAAAAAAATATCACAGATGCTTGATCGATCCTTGCTCCCGCACCTTGGTGACGGCGTTGAGGATCGCCTTAAGAAGGCAATATACCTCGGTAGAATGGCCCGCTCACTTCTCGAACTTCATGTTGGAGTAAGGAAGGAGGACGATAAGGATCATCTTGCGAATAAAAGGATAAAACTTGCAGGAGATCTCCTTGATGAATTATTCCGAAACGCATTCCAATCAATAATGAAAGATCTGAAGTACCAGCTGGAAAGAACGTACAATAGGAAGAAAGGTATTAGGCTTAAGCCGGCTGTAAGACAAGATCTTCTTACACAAAAGATGCTTCACGCTATGGCCACTGGAAACTGGATTGGTGGACGTACAGGTGTATCGCAACTGCTGGACCGTGTTTCCAATGTCAGCACACTGAGCCATCTCAGGAGAGTTATATCCCCCTTGACTAGATCACAGCCACACTTCGAGGCTCGCGATCTGCATCCGACACAGTGGGGGAGAATCTGTCCTAACGAAACACCCGAAGGCCAGAACTGCGGCCTGGTTAAGAACGCTGCACTTATAATTAATGTAACTGAAGGCATCGATCCAGAAGAGGTAATGGTCTTTTTGAGATCCTTAAAGGTCGAAGAAGTTAAAGGTGAAAATGCGGAGACAGGAAGAGTTTACCTCAACGGCGATCTCGTGGGTTATTACGATGATCCAGAGGTGCTTACCAGAGAAATTAGGGAAGAGAGAAGGAATGGGAATCTTTCCTCTGAAGTGAATGTGCGTTACGATCCTTCGACGCGGGAAGTTATAATAAATTGTGATCGTGGGCGATTAAGAAGACCGCTTCTGGTCACAAGAAACGGCGATACAGTCATTACTGATCGCATGCTTAAGGAGCTGGAAGAAGGTGAGGTGGGCATAGAGGATCTTCTGAAGAAAGGTGCAGTAGAATACCTGGACGCAGAAGAGGAAGAAAACGTGTTTATTGCTGTTTATGCATACAACATACCTGAGAGATGCCCGAAATGCTCGGAATTTTTATCAAGAAACAGCGTTAGATGGATCAATCCTGGTCAGGGAGCAGAGAATCCAATTATCCTTGAATGTGGTCACTGCCATGCAAACTTTGAGGTGGAGAGGTTACTCACGGATAAACATACACATGTTGAGATCGATCCATCCCTTATCCTGGGCGTTGTTGCCTCCATAATCCCATATCCCGAACATAACTCTTCACCGAGAATCACGATGGCGGCAGCCATGACAAAGCAATCCATTGGTCTTTCATCTACAAACTTCAGGATTAGGTCAGACACTAGGGGGCATGTCCTTCATTATCTTCAGGTTCCGCTTGTAAGAACACGGGTCATGGATTTTATAAAATATGAAAAAAGGCCAGGTGGCCAAAATTTTGTTGTTGCAATATTGTCTTACCAGGGTTATAACATTCAGGATGCGCTTGTTTTCAACAGAGCGTCCGTTGAAAGGGGTTTAGGAAGAAGCACTTTTTTCAGGACATATAGCGCGGAAGAGAGGCGTTATCCTGGTGGTCAGGAAGACAAATTTGAGATCCCATCGCACGATGTTCTGGGTGCGCGTTCTGAGGAATACTATAAGAATCTTGATGAGAGCGGAATAATTTTCCCGGAATCCTATGTGGAAGGCTCTGACGTTCTCGTCGGAAAGACTTCTCCTCCAAGATTTCTTGAAGAAGGCGCTGAAAAACTCGGACCACAGAGAAGAAGAGAATCCTCTGTTACGATGAGGCCAAACGAGAAAGGATATGTTGACAACGTCATACTAACGGTGTCTGAGAGCAATAGCAGAGTTCTTAAGATCAGGGTCAGAAGCGAGAGAATTCCTGAGCTCGGTGACAAATTCGCATCCAGGCACGGTCAAAAAGGCGTAATCGGTGCACTCGTACCGCAGGATGATATGCCTTTCACCGAGGAAGGTGTTATTCCAGATTTGCTTATCAATCCTCATGCCATTCCTTCAAGAATGACAGTTGGCCACCTTCTCGAGATGATTGGTGGCAAGATCGCGGCACAACAGGGAAGAATTATTGACGGAACTATTTTCGATGGTGAGCCGGAAAAGAGCTTGAGAGAAGGGCTTATCAAAAGTGGGTTCAGGTACTCTTCCACTGAGGTAATGTACGATGGAATAACAGGAGAAAAATTCAAGGCCGATATATTCACAGGTGTGATCTATTACCAGAAACTGCATCACATGGTTGCTGGAAAATTCCATGCAAGATCAAGAGGTCCAGTTCAGATCCTTACAAGGCAGCCCACAGAGGGAAGATCTAGACAGGGAGGTCTCAGGTTCGGAGAAATGGAAAGGGATACGCTTATTGCACATGGAGCTGCAATGGTTATTAAAGATCGCTTACTAGATCAGAGTGACGGCACGATCATATACGTTTGCGGAAATCCTTCATGCGGGCATATAGCTATTCTTGATCGCAGAAAGGGAACGTTGAAATGTCCGGTCTGTGGTAACACGGGAAATATATACCCTGTTGAAACAAGTTACGCATTCAAGCTGATGAGGGATGAGCTCAGTTCTATGGGTGTTATGATGAGACTTATTTTGGGTGATCTCAAATGAACGAGGGTATTTCGAAAAGAATAAACAGGATTCAATTTGCACTTCTTTCACCGGAGGAAATTAGGAAAATGTCCCAGGTGAAGGTTATTACAGCTGATACGTACGACGATGATGGATATCCAATTGAAAGAGGATTGATGGATCTTCATATGGGTGTCATAGAACCTGGTTTGAAATGCGCTACCTGTGGTGGAAAAGTTGACGAATGCCCAGGGCATTTCGGTCACATTGAGTTGGCCATGCCCGTTGTGCATGTTGGCTTTATTAAAGAGATCAAGAGTTTCCTTGACGCATGCTGTGGTGTCTGCGGCAGAATAAAATTGACGGAACAAGAGATGAGTGACTATCGTGTTAAACTGACGGAGGAATCCATATCAAACAGTGAACCGGAGCATTTTGCATTGATGTCAAAGAAGGTAACCGACTTGGCTGGCGAAAGACTAGTTTGCCCCCATTGCGGTGCGCAGTTAAAGAAGGTTATACTGGACAAACCGACTACGTTCAGGGAAGAGGGAATTAAGGTTACTCCAAAGGAGATTAGAGAACGACTGGAGAGAGTTCCAGACAGCGATCTGATATTTTTCGGCCTAAACCCTGAAGTTGCGAGGCCAGAATGGATGATTCTTACTGTTCTTCCAGTTCCACCAATTAACGTGCGTCCATCAATCACATTGGAAACAGGCGAGAGAAGCGAAGATGATCTCACACACAAACTGGTTGATATCATAAGGATAAGCCAGAGATTAAGGGAGAGCAGGGACAACGGTTCCCCACAGTTAATCATTGAAGATCTCTGGGACCTGCTTCAGTTCCATGTTACAACGTATTTTGATAACCAGACTGCAGGGATACCTCCAGCAAGGCATAGATCTGGCAGGGCGCTCAAGACGTTAGTTCAGAGGCTAAAGGGCAAGGAAGGAAGATTCCGATCGAACCTTTCTGGTAAGCGTGTTAACTTTTCTGCCAGAACTGTGATCTCACCTGAACCCTTCCTCTCGGTGAACGAGGTTGGTGTTCCTGAAAAGGCAGCCAGAGAACTGACAGTGCCTGTTTCAGTGAACGTATTCAACATAGAGGAAACCAGAGCTCTCGTAAAGAGGGGCCCGGAGCCACGCGACGAATTCGGAAAGTACGTGGCCGGAACAAATTATGTTATTCGTCCTGACGGAAGGAGAATGAAAGTTACACCGCAGAACGCGGAAGAAAACTCGACGCGTATAGAACCTGGATGGACGGTTGAACGTCAACTCCAGGAAGGAGATATCGTTCTCTTCAACAGGCAGCCTTCGCTCCACAGGATGTCGATGATGGGCCATAGTGTCAGGATTCTAGACGGTCAGACTTTCAGGTTTAATCTTGCGGACTGCACACCATATAACGCTGACTTTGATGGCGATGAAATGAACATGCACATAGTTCAGAAAGAAGAGGCCAGAGCTGAAGCCCGGATTATTATGAAAGTCCAGGAGCAGATCATGTCACCAAGATTTGGCGGGCCTATAATCGGTGGCATACACGATCATGTAACTTCCCTTTTCCTTTTGACACATGGAAACCCGCTCTTTACTGAGGAGGAGACAATTCACATACTCAGTTATGTGGAAATTGATCATCTTCCCGAACCTGAAATAGTTGATGGGAAGAAACATTACCACGGGAGGGACATTTTTTCATTGATATTGCCTCCTGGGATAAACCTCAAATTCAGAAGCAAGTTATGCGCTGGAGCAGGGGAAAAATGCGAATATGAGAACGATCCGGAAGATAAGGACGTCTTGATTATTGACGGAAAGTTGCTCCATGGAACAATAGACGACGCGGCCATAGGTGCTTTCTCTGGTGCGATCATAGATCGCATTTTCAGGAGCTTTGGACCAAAGGAGACAGCACGATTCATTGACAGGATGACAAAACTTGCAGTAGGCTTTATCTCATTTCGGGGATTTTCAACGGGAATCAGCGATTATGACTTACCGGAGAGCGCCATCGAGAGGATCAATGAAATCGCAGAAGATGCAATCAAAAAGATAAACAAACTCATCGAGATATACCGCGCCGGAGAGCTTCAATCGTTGCCAGGTCGTTCTATAGAGGATACACTGGAAATTGAAATCCTGTCAGCTGCCGGTTCCGCAAGGGATGAATCAGGTAAGATAGCAAGTCAGTTCCTTGGTCTCAACGATCCTTCGGTTATCATGGCGAGGTCTGGTGCAAGGGCGAAGATGCTGAACATCTCCGAGGTTGCCGGTATGGTCGGTCAGCAATCCGTGAGAGGAGGCAGGATTAACAGAGGTTATTATGGCAGGACTCTTCCTCACTTTGAAGTCAACGACATAGGCGCAATGTCCCGTGGTTTTGTACAATCCTCATATAAGGAAGGCCTGAATCCAATAGAGTACTTTATGCACAGCATAGGGGGCCGAGAAGGTCTGGTCGATATAGCTGTGAGGACGTCCAGGAGCGGTTATATGCAACGTAGATTGATTAACGCATTCGAGGATCTCAAGGTCGATGAAGAAAGGAAGGTGAGGGATACTATTGGTTCCATTGTACAGTTCAAATACGGAGAAGATGGCGTAGATCCTACAAGAAGCGATCATGGCGACACAGTAGACATCGACCAGATAGCATTTGACATAAAACAGGGGGCCAAGAAATGACAGTACTTATATTCAAGGATTCCAAAAAGAACGTTGAATTATTCTCTAAAAAAACACCATCAAAATATGCAGTGGACTTTGAGATTCCAAATGAAATATCAGAAGCATATGTGACAACGGACGGGAAATCATTCATTTACCGGTTGTCCCTGGGGGAGAAATCTTCGTTCAAGGATTCGAAGAACATTCTCAAGAAGAAGAAGACAGGCCTGAAAAACATCATAGAAATAACTAAGGTAGAAAAGATAGAGCCCCTCAGGATCGCGAGCTTCAAGAAGTCAGGAAAAAAGTTGGGTTCATTTACGAATTTCGATTTTGTCGATTTGCAGTCTATAAAAATGTCAGAAAAAGCGGATTACATGCTCACGCTGGCACCAGATATACAAGATATAATCAAAGAGGCCAAAGAAAGGAATATCGATTTACCCGAGTCTATGGCTGAACATCTTGTAAAGTACAAAAAAGAGTTCTCAAAAAAGGAGTTTTCAGAGCTCCTTGATCGCGTAGGCAAGGAACTTTCAGTAAACATGATCGATCCGCACGAGGCAGTTGGAATCATAGCTGCCCAGAGTATAGGTGAACCGGGAACTCAGATGACAATGAGAACTTTCCACTTTGCGGGTGTGCGAGAGATGAATGTCACTCTAGGCCTGCCGAGGCTGATAGAGATCGTTGATGCCAGGAGAACTCCAAGCACTCCTAGCATGACCGTATTCCTGAAAAAGGAATATGAAGAAAATGAGGACATGGTTCTCAGTGTCGTGAAGGAACTTGAGAGTACGACTGTTCTTGATGTTTCCGATATCGTCACAGACATTTCCGAGATGAAGCTTGTTATTCGCCCCGACAAGGGGAAGATGAAGGAACGTCTCGTTGTCAACGACGATCTTGTCAGTGCTCTATCCAAGGTTAAGGGCATAGTCATAGATAATTCTGATGGAAAAGACATAGAGATAAGGTTGCAGAAGGAATCATTCAGTAAACTTTATCAAATGCAGGAGCAGGTCAAGATTCTCACCATAAAGGGAATACCTGGAATAAAGAGGGCAATAGCAAGGATAGAACCATCATCTGGTAAATGGGTAATCTATACGCAGGGATCAAATCTCAAGGAAGTTCTAGAAGTCGATGAAGTTGATTCGAACAGGTCATACACAAACGACATAATAGAAATATACAATGTTCTTGGTGTCGAAGCTGCAAGGAACGCGATCTTTAATGAAGCACTCAGGACTTTGAATGAACAGGGTCTTGAAGTTGATCGCAGGCATCTTATGCTTGTTGCTGATATGATGACATTCGGCGGTTCTGTGAGAGCAGTTGGCAGACAGGGAATTTCCGGAAAGAAGAGCAGTGTATTAGCCAGGGCAGCATTTGAAATAACGACAAAGCATCTGCTTAAGGCAGGACTAATCGGTGAAATTGATCCTCTTACAGGAGTCGCGGAGAACATAATAGTTGGGCAACCAATTACGCTTGGCACAGGTGCTGTAGACCTAGTTTATAATGGAAGGCGAACTTCTCAGAAATAAATCGGTTATGGTAAATTCTTATGAAGGAAATAACAATTGACAACAGACTAATGGGGTATATCGCCCTTTTTGAAAAACTGGGTAAGATCGATGTCAAGGAATGTCTTGAAAATGA
>JAJYVJ010000135.1 GCA_021792045.1 Thermoplasmata archaeon
ATACGATTGACTGACCCCAACTGCAATGGACAGTTCCTTTTGAGATATGCCAAGGTTTTTGCGCAATTTCCTTATCTCCTCAATAGTAGGAAGCATACAAAGCGTAAAGTATTACCAGAAATATAAAGGTACTCTTCAGCACAATTACCGCTAGTATTATACAAAATAGAGATAACACAAAATTAGATGACATTCATCAATGAAATAAGAACTAACAATACCGTATAGACTATAATAATCAGTATAACGATTGTGAAGGTGCGTTTCCGGTTTTCCACATGTAGGATAATTCTGAAAGATATTTAAATACAATTTATTTCTTTCACATAAAAAAGCCTCACTAAATTACACTTTTTGTGGGGACTTCGGTACTAAGCTGTGCAAAATAGAATTAAGATCGATTTAAAAAAACTCTATTCGATAGTATCAAAGGAAAAAATGATAAACAGAAAATGGATAAAGGTACGTAGATCAGTGGACTTGAGTTACGTATCTTTCCGATGCGTAAAACAATTGTTCCGTGGTTTATTAATCTCTAATTATTAGATAAAGGTAGAAAAAAATGGGTTTACGAAAATTGGTCCTGGACGTCGGAAAAGGCTTGAACCGACCAACGCTAATGGAGCTTGCGTCTGCAGTAGAATCAGTTCAAGGTGTGGAAGGAGTTAACATACGGGTTACTGATATGGACATTGAAACAATGGGCCTTATCATGACTGTTGAAGGTATTAATATTGAATTCGATGCTCTTGTTAATAGTATAGAAGAGACTGGTTGTGTAATCCATTCTGTGGACGAGGTCGTGTCTGGGAAAAAGATGGTAGAGAGCTCCAGAGGCAATGAATAAAAATAACCTGCTTTTTCCGATAACCCTTGGTCTTTCTGATGGAATTATAACAACGTTGATGTTGACGTCAAGGATTCTTTTAACCGGAGGATCCATACCCACCGATCTTATTTTTCGAATCGCCTTTGGAGCATCTTTTGTCGGTGGTTTCAGTTTCTTTATTGCAGAGTACTCAAGGTTAAGAGAGGAAATAGCAAGAACATCAAAAATGTTAATAATGCGTTCCCCAGATAAACTAGTTAAAGGAAAAATAGGGAGGGACATCCTTGTGGAAGCTGTTCTTGCAACCTCTCTCTCGGTGCTGACGGGATTCATTGGGGCACTTATTCCTCTTACATTCTCTGCGTTGTTCAGCGGAAGTAGGATAGTACCAGAACTCGTTGCATGGATAGCATTGGCACTTCTTGGGGCAGGATTGGCTAGATCCGTTCAGGGAAAGTATGTATTCTGGATCATTACAATGATCATGGTCGGCATTATAATAACATTCCTTGGATTTTTCCTGAATTTGGTAGGATAACGGCTTGCTGTTATACGATATTCAAACTTCTTACCTTGAATTTACCCATTAGTATGGGTATCTTCGTTCCACATTTAGGGCACCTTGAGTCATCTTTGAGATTCACAATTTGTGTGTTCAAATTGTCTCTTTTAATAAGGAGAGTCCCACATTTAGGGCAATATGTATTCTGTTCCTTTAGACCCGGGACATTACCGATATATACATATTTCATTCCCATTTTCATTGCAAGTTCATAATGTTGAATCAACACATCAGCGGGCGTGCTCGGGAGATAATTTAGCAAATAATCCGGGTGAAATCTGAGAAAACTTATGGGCATCTCGTCACCGAAGATTTCCTTCACACGCTGAATCATGTAAGCAGCTTCGTCCAGGTTCTCTCCTATTTCAGGAACAACGAGATCGGTTATCTCTGTGTGAATCTTTGTATCTTTCAAAAGCTCAAGGGTATCAAAAATCTTGTGTGAATCAGGAACAAGAATGTACTTTCTGTAGAATTCTATCGACGCGTTCCCCTTGAAGTCGACCGTAGCAAAGTCAAGGAATTCCTTTAGTAGATCAACAGTTTCAGCTGTCTCATAGCCGTTGGTAACATATATATTAAAAAGGCCATGTTTGTGGGCCTCCTTTCCAATGTCCATTGCGTATTCGGTAAAGATTGTAGGCTCATTGTAAGTGTATGCAATTCCCTGGCACCCATAGCGTATAGCTTCGTCAACAATCTCGTAAGGTTCCATATGTTCACCGACAACTTCCCTTCTTTGGCTGATCTCATAGTTCTGACAAAACTTGCAGGCAAAGTCGCATCCGGCGGTGCTGAGGGAATATATCTTTGTTCCCGGGTATGCGTGAAGTACAGGTTTTTTCTCGATAGGATCTATATTAACTGCGAACGGCCTACCATAAACGAGTAGCTGAAGAACCCCGTCGACATTCTTTCTTACACCACAGAATCCTATTTGATTATTTCTAAGTCTACAATACCTTCTGCACGCAGTACACGTTATTGACCCATCTTCATTTTCATGAAACAGTACCGCAGCCTTCATATTCTGTTATTCCCTCTTCTATTTATCTATTCGTTTCAAGGATATATAGTCTACCACCTCAACCTTCTTTTGTTAGATAATATGGGATTGTTTGGTCGCGAAAGTTTCACCTCGGGGTGATTTATTTGTTCTTTCAAAGTAATGGCTGCTCCGACACTTAGAATCACTGCCGCAATCAGATCCAGCTCGACCTACAGATGGATTAAAGGCATCATAGAAGTTGATGTTTTTTACCTGGGCGTCGCAACAAAATGTGAAAATATAATGGATTTGTGTTGCTCTTTCTTAGTGGTCAGCTCTGCTTCTGAAAGAATGTTACATATACGTCTACAGGTAGGACACAAGGGATGAGTAGCCCACGACAAAAGAATCATCTTTCGAATAGTCGAACGATGTGGAATAGTTCAGAAGTTTTATATTACCACCAAGACTTTTTGTGAGTTCCATTAAGACTGCTATGGCCCCGTATCCGCAGGCGCTGATTCTCCTGGACTTCAGTGTTTCATAAAATTTATTAGTGTTAAGGCTTATGATATCTTCTATAAGTTTAGAGTCTTTAGATTGTGCCACTTCCTTGGGTTCATAATGGGTGAGGTCGGAAGATGCGATTAAAACAGTATCATCAAGGTACGGTTTCAGAACCCTACTGATGGCAACCGCAGTTTCTTCATCCTGGTCCCCAAGGATTATTGGAACAAAAGAAAATGAATCCTGGAAAATATACTGAAGGAAAGGTATCTGCACCTCAACTGAGTGCTCTTCCCTCTGCGCCATAGGATCGTTTACCAAAACATTGTTGGCTGAAACAATTGAATTTGCTAAATCCTCATCTATTCTTGCATTTCCTAACGGTGTCATCCAGAAACCAGAGGTACCCACTGCAGCATATGGCGGAAATGACCTATGGTTTGGTCCCACAACAATGAATTTTCTGATGCTGCTTTTCATCAAAACAGAGTATGAATAGGCTGCCGTTTTACCTGAGTATATATATCCGGCATGTGGAACGATGACCCCAATAATTTTCTTAAAATTAATATCGATATGAACCTCACTGAGGAGGTGCATAATCATATCTTTCAGTTCTTTCCCGTCACTCGGGTAGAAGGTGCCACTTACTGCTGGGTTTCTAATTCTGTAAGCAGTCATTATCACACCATTCCAGATCATATATCAGTTATTTAATCCATGCAAACGTTGTCACAGAATCACGACTGTTTTATCGACATGCTTTTCACCATCATTTCATTTTAATGTACGGCATAAGATTCATTTTCTAACCTATGTCTAAATATATATCCTGCTAAGTGATATTTTACTTATGCGTGAAAACGAACAGGACAGATTCATAGAAAAAATAACTGATAATCAAGGCGAAATGCTTAGGCACATAGCTGAAGAAGCTATAAGATCACACATCTTAAAGAAGCCGCTGGAACTTGGCGCTAATGACCCCATCCTCCGTCACAAGGCAGGTGTATTTGTTACCGTTCTCGAGAAGGGTCAGCTTCGTGGTTGTATCGGGCATGTGTACCCTACAGATTCGCTGATCAATACCACAAAAGAAGCAGCAGTTGAAGCTGCTGTTGAAGATCCTAGGTTTCCACCGATAGCTCCTGAAGAACTTAATGAGATAAAAGTAGAAGTCACAGTGCTCGGTGATGTAGTTGAATTCGATCCAAGAAATAAGGAAGAACTGAGTAAAATCAGTCTAGGAGAGGATGGATTGATCGTTTCGGACGGATATCGATCCGGGCTTCTTCTACCTCAGGTTGCTACGGAGTACAATCTCGATGTCCCTGCATTCCTTGAAGAGACGTGTCAAAAGGCAGGACTGCCTAAAGACGCATGGAGATCTCCATCTGTACACGTGTATAAATTCAAGGGGCGGGTTTTCTGAATTTTATGAAAGGGAAAAAAGTCGGTCCTAGTGTAAATTAAGCTTTCTTGCTGAGTTCCTTTTAATAAGCATATCTGCAAAAGATTCTGATAAATACAGAATATCATTTTTGTGTAAAAAGTAGTCTCTTTCAGGCTGAGCTATTGGAGGCAGATCAGTTGTGATCAATACTATTACCTTCTTGTCTGCTTCGGGTTTAGGCTTTGCAGCTACGATTTCTTTTTCAATAACGCCAGCTGTCTCCTCAGTATTTTGTTCTGTAACTGGTTTGGATTCTGAAAGGAGGGCGTTGTATTCGTCTCTCATAGCATTATGGAGCTCGGTTATAAATTCCTTTTCCTCAGGTGTGAGGGAGTTCATGAGTTCTCCATCAAGATCGTATATCGATCTAGTTGCAATCTTTTCAAAGCGCCTTTGGAAAAAAGACTTGAAGTCTCGTTCAAGATCGTCTGCAC
>JAJYVJ010000136.1 GCA_021792045.1 Thermoplasmata archaeon
GCCAGAAGAAAAACGCAATGATAAAATGGATATGTTGAAAAAGAGCAGTAAACCCAGCTTCCGACCTTATGACTATTCTGTATCTTTATCTCGATTGCCTGTCGTTAGAAATAATTTGGTCATTTCAGGTTTTAGAATAAATTTTGGCCCGGAGCTGGAGGTGGACATTTGCTCCTAAAAGGAAAAAAGCGGGATGCTGCGGATATTCATTATACCAGGAATAGGCTCGAGGATACTCATGAAGGTGCGGGAATGATGTATCTTCAGAATAATAATTATGAGAGGGCAGCTGATGAATTCAGGATATCTCTTGAAGAGGGGAACAGCGTAGCTAGCGTTAACTCAAACCTCGGTTTTGCTTTAATGCAACAGGGCCTTTATAACGAATCCCTGCATTATTTCGCAAAGGCGCTCAGGAAACATAAGCGGGATTATATGGTCAGGTATTACATCGGAATGGTTTACTTGAAGGCTGGGGAGTTTACACCTGCAGTATCCTACTTTGATTCCGCAACAAGGATTTTCAGGCAATTTTCCGATGCTTATTATTACAAGGGTGTGGCTTTGTACTTTAAGGGTAAGTTAACCGCTTCCATCAGGGCTTTCAACAAGTCAATCAGGAATTATGGGGAATTCCCGGATGCATATCTTTTCAAAGGTAATGCTCATCTTTATCTGAATGAATATGAGGATGCTGATTCCTGCTATGACAGGGCCATTGAGCTGCAACCTGATATGTTTGTAGCATATCTTAACAGGGGACAGTCCAGGTACTTTCAGAATAAACTAAGCGAAGCTCTCAAAGATTTTACAACGTGCCTGGAAATCAACCCAAGTAATTTTTCTGCCTATTTCCTTCAAGGTAACGCCCTTTTTGCAATTGGGAATCTGGAAGAGAGCTTATCAAGCTATGACACTGCAATAAATCTGGGAGGTGAACAGGCATCCACATATAACAATAGAGGATATGTAGAATACCTACTTGGACGATACCAAGAAGCCATTGACGATTACACTAAAGCTCTCCAAATGAAAGCAGGCTTTATTCGGGCAAGAATTAACCGGGCAGTTGCGTATCATAAAATTGGTTATACTGAGGCGGCCCAGGTCGATTATAACACCATAAAACTGGAGCGACCGGATCTTGCAAGAGTAATAAAATCAATCAGTTCTGGTTCCTGAAAAATCAAGAAAAGTTTAGTTCATTCCGACAGATCTGCTCTATTGAGAGGCAGAATTTGCGATAGTTCCATAATCTCGCTCATTAACATAAAAGTATAGAAAGATATATAAGGTCAATCGTTAGTATGATTTGACACCAAATGACGCTTCTTGGTCTAGAACAATTGATCCCTCAAATTGTAATTGCATCCGTAATATCAGTTGTTTTCATTTACTCATTCGATCCGAGAAGGCTGAAAGAAGGTGGGAAAAATAAGGGGATAAGGGCACCATCTATTCCTGTTGCCAAGGAAGGCATTGACGAACCTGATCTTGCCGGCATCCCTTCTTCACCCACTTCAGTTAAGAGAGAGATAGCGGTTGCTAACATTAATCACGAACTGAACAATAAACTATCAAACGATGAACGACTTCTTCTGGAAGAATTCCTGCTTTTTGCCGTAATCTGGATAGGTTTCTTCCTATTGTTCTCTGCTCCCTATATAGATTATGTCTTGATCCTGAATAATTTTGTTCTTTTGAATTTTGCAAATTATGAATACTATGTAATCCTCCCGACTGTCTTAATATCAGGTATTGCAATTATATCCTTTGTAATGATCAGGGCGGGTACCACTCTCACGAGAAGGATCATTATAATTATTAGCATACCAGTGGTGATTGTTATACTTACATTATTACCCGCGATTTCTTCCTCAGGGGTTTTCAGGCATCTTCCGTTGATACTTATGATATATCTTTTAACAGCATCGCTCGTTGTGAGCGGTGTCCTATTCGCCTGGTATCTAAAGCCCAGAATTACGGTTCTTGTGTCTTTGATAGCTTCATCCATTTCCTATGTTTTGCTTGTTGTTATTCTCCTTGGAAGGTACGTTTTTAACTTCGTATTGCCATTTATAATATATATTCACTTTTAGTTAGACCGTTGAAAAAGGATAAGAATTTATACCTTTCACCTAAGTGTACGAATAATACACAAACGTTTAATAATAGGTCGTGTTGATTAATAAGTTATGTAGGCCGTGATAAAGGATGCAAACTAAAATATTCGGGCTTATAGATGACAAGATACCTCTCATATCTAACGGTAATCTTTCATTGAGTGAATATTACTGGGAGATGTTTCCTAACAACAGAACTTCGTTGAATGGTGATCTGGGCGATTCTTATGAACTTAAATTTGTCTCAAAAACTGATTCGCACGTGTTGCTTGTATTTAACTCATCTGAAATTGGGGATGTTGTCAGAATCATAGCTACAGCGGCAGTAGTCAGGGATATGAGCAATGCAAGATATGCCTGTGTCCTGGCAAGTTCTTTTGGATACAAGGAAAAGGTGCTGGCCAAGTCCCTTTCTGTCTATCTCGTAAGCAGCATAGACTATATCCATATTGATGGCACCATCCGGAAGATCAAGAACGATAAGCTACCGATTAAGCCTAAAGAAAGGCGTGATGAGCACCCAAAAAAGAGACAGAAAATGGAAATAATGAAGGACGTTCTTCATTTTATACGGGGTAACGACTGTACTGGTATAACTAGCATCATTTATAAATGCAACCTAAACTACAATACCGCCCTGAAGATGATCGAGGAACTGATAAATAAAGAGTACCTGAAGGTCGAGACCGTTGAAAATAAAAAGACATTTATCGTAACTGGCAAAGGTGAATCCTTCCTCGAAGCCATTGCCAATTTCGAAATCTAGTATACTTGGATAATTAAAATAAAACATGGATGGTGACTGAATTGAACTCCATTTCATTGGTTCAGGAGGGTCTGATATTATTAGTACTGCTGTCGCTTCCATTAATAGCTTACACCCTAAACAGAGGGATAACCAAGCATCTCGATATAATCTCGAAAAGGCTCAATGCCATCCAGAGGATCAGGTTATTAGAACTAGCTCGTGAACTGTTGATATTCTTTGGAACAAGCAAAGCAAGCGATTCTGTCATGAAAATGATCAATGATATCGAAAAGAACGGAAATGATGCCGATGTGGGCCTGGCTGCGGCAGAGGCGATCCCGGATATAGAACATCTTAACAAGTCTCTTTCTGAAGTTCTGGACCCGACAATAAACATGTCCAAAATCAGAGCGATAACTAAGTATCTGTTATTGCTTGTACTGGTAGATGGGGTGATACTATCTTCTATTGTTGTTCTTATTTTTATAACAAACCATAGTTTAATGATGTCTTATCTGTACACTTTTTTGGAGTACCTTGATCTTGTATGGGCGATTGTATTCTCTTTGGTGTTCCTCTTTATTTCATTCCAGATATCCAATCTGGAGAAGGGTAAACTTTCTTTGTTACTGTCGACAGATTAAAAATTTTGCTGATTAACTACGAGTTTACACAGGCGCTAGTTGAAATGCCTTTATGATAAGAGTCCACTATATTTTTTTTCGTCATTCTAGGATTCATTAATTATGACCCATGGTTGAAATTGGTACAATAATGTACCACAATACATATACCTAAACAAAGGGTAAGGAGTTGTGAAAACTAGATCTAAAATCATAATTAGCGTAATAGTCGTAATCGCACTGATTGCCGGAGGATTCACATACTTGAATTACTCTAACAGCAACACTGGCAAGGTGAATGTTTACGTGGAGGATGCTCCAATATTAAACGTGTCAGCAGTCTATATTACATTTGCAAATTTTTCGCTTCATAATACCTCTTCAGGCTGGAGCACTCACAATGTTACAACAACTACTATCAACATCCTTAATGTAACCTCGGCAAACGCTACGCTCCTGACCACCCTTGACATAAAGGCCGGAAATTACACGATGATAAGGCTTTATCTCACTTCCGTCAGCGTTGAAATAGCTGGTGTTAGTGTGTCATTCACCCTTGCATCTCATGACGCATTCATCAATCATCCATTTACTGTTTCGGCGCATTCAACGACTAATTTGAATATTGAATTCAACCTATCCCAGGACCTGAACATTAATTCCAGAATATTCACTCCTAACATAGGTGTAGTTGTAAGCTAAAGTCAACCAACTCACACAATATTTTCTTTTATCATTCTAATCTTTATCAGGTGTTATAGACTTATTTTTAATCTATCACCCAACCACTCATCTCAATTTGTTATATCTCCAGAATCATGTTTATATTAGGATGATTAACCCAAAAAACTGAAAAATTTTAAAATTTCGTTCTATGTAGTTATTCTATACGATGTATACCGCTATGATAGTTATCAAATATGTGATAATGCAAACAATCAAATAAATTCCCGCAATACATACATTCATGTATAGTATGGAGGTCCCCTTTATAATTCCTATAAGAAGCGATTTGGAGATACGACATATAATTACATTTTAGGACCTGTCGATCTTGACATCCTCTCAGGAATTTTTTCTTCTGCTTCTTCAGATTTATTCTGGCGATCTGTCTGAAGTTTTACAAAATAATTTAGAAACCCGCTCTAATGCGCTGTTTAGTGTAATTCCTTTAGCCTTGGTTGAACGCAGTATAACGTCTGTTATACAGCATTGGGTCTTTTTGGCACTCAAGAAAGATCCCAAAACCAGGATCTCGATAT
>JAJYVJ010000137.1 GCA_021792045.1 Thermoplasmata archaeon
TATAAGTGTACCTTTCCCTGGCGATGGTAAACATTCCAGAAAGTTGTTATCACCCTTCGCTACAACGCTGTGAATGATACCAGAAAGCAAACTAGTCGAAAGTAAGTTGTGACGGGATAATCCTGATCCGTCCACAATTGAAAAACTACTTTCTTTCCCTAAGATAGAAGCAATGAAGTTTCGAACCACTATTGCAGACTTACTCCAACTCCCTTTGGAATCGCTTCCGTGAGAACTGAGCAACTTAAAAAGCACCTCTGCAGAGAAGTTACAGCTCTCATATTCCATATGTTGTATAAGGTCAACCAGGCTGAACTTCATAACGTGGTTGTTGTAGTCGAGAGATACGCTACTAGGTAAAGATGTTACGCTATTCTCATCGGAAGGGAAAAGTATCTCTTTCAATATGTATTGTTTTGGATCTTTAACTGGTCTAAATTCCCTTTCCATCTTATGTATCTCTTCTGGATTTATATTTCTCGTCGAATGCACTCTTTTCGTACAATTTTCGTTTATAGAAAAGTTTGTAATTTTAGACTGGTAAGAAAATCGGGAATCACCATAAATCCAGTATAGATTGATCTGTACATTGTCAATAGATGGATTAATAAACTTCACTTTCTTAATTTTCCTATTATTTATTGGCCCATAGTAACCAAAACTGTCAAGTACGATCCTCAGCATGGATGAGAAAAGAAACGGCGTTGGACCGCCTGACACAACAAGTATCTCATCATCCTTGACGAAGCTTGTTGACAGCTTATAGTTCTTACCCCGCAGTAAATACGCCGCATATCCTGTTATGATTTTCATATTTGAGGCGGGAAGAAGAGGGAGATTTGAATTAAACGCTATGAATTCTTCTCCTTTGGATCCCCTGAAAGAATAGGATAATACCATAGGCAAATTAGCCGCATCACGAACATTGGACATTTAATCACTTAGAGCACGACCACAGTAATTAATGTAACATAAACTTCTTTGGGCACCTCATTATCAGACAAGTTCGTAATCACCGTAACAAATAAAAATAAGTAGATAAAAACATTTAAATATAGACCAAAGATTAAACCTTATGGAAGAAAATAAATCATCCGTTTACACAGATGCCGCCAAAAATTGGATATCTTCACAGACTGGTATCCAGACATCGTCGATGAATGTCTTCAGATTTGAAAAAAGTGGTGAAAACTACATTGTTGGCATTGAGACGTACTCGTCTGGAAAAACCGTAAAATATTCTGTCGTTGTCGGTAACGATGGAAATGTTATTAGTCATAAGGAACTGAGAAGTGCACCAGAGGGTGGTTCTGCCGGTACTCTTCTTACTCTTGCGTTTGTTTTTTCGATAATCTTTGAGGTGATTTTTATTGTAGAATTTATAATGGGTATAGCTGCATATACTGCCGTTCTTTCTATCGATAGGGAAGCTGGGGTAGTAGCTCCTTTTGCGGGTTTGCTCCTGATAGCTCCAATAATTTATATAATATTTTTCTTAGTAGGCATATACTGCCTGGTACGTATAATGCACATCAGAAACTGGTACAACTCGGGAGAATATCAAAAAGCCTATGACTCCAATTCCGTTTTGTTTGGGGTCTTGGCCTTACTATTTAACGGGTTTATCTCCGGATTACTTATGCTAATCGCCAGAGGTTCGATGAAACCTAGCGATAATTGAATTTTCTCTTGACCTTTGACAATTTTTTCCCCACTGTTCCTCCTCTGGTGAGGTTTTTCTCTTCTCTATTTGGTAAGATTATCCAGTTAATAATTTATTTTAAGGGAACTGCTCATATTTGGTACTATTATCGAACTATGATTTTAAATAATAATGACCGGTAGTGTTTTCGTACCGCTACTTAATAATTCAGCAAAATGGATAGGATAATAGATGTAAAACCAACTTAGTTTTGACTTCCGACAAACGGATTAGTGCGTTCCATCTTTCCGCACTAGGGAAGTTGTCTCCTAACATATGAGCCTACCCTATTTAATAGAACATAGAATTATTCAGTTAAAATGATACGGAACAGAACAACTACAGATTATGTCCCATCGCTTATATTCATAGAGACGACAAAGGCATGCGAGTATACATGCAGACACTGCAGAGCTGAATCTCAAACCACTCCTGCCCCTGACCAACTCACCCTTCGAGAAATTAAGGACTTACTGGACCAGATAAAGGAATTATCGCAAAGTCCCCCGGAAGTTGTCCTCACTGGAGGAGATCTGCTTCTTAGAAAAGATATTAGGGATGTCATAGCTTATACACATGAGCTTAACCTTCCTTTTTCAATCAGCCCAGCTGCTTCCCCCCTCCTAGATGATGAGTTCATCGATTTTATAATCGACAACAGGGTTAAGGCAGTATCGCTGAGTATAGACGGGACTGAAGATGGAACTCATGATTGGTTGAGAAGAATTCCAGGAAGCTTCAATCTGACTCTTAATTTGCTTATGGGCATGAAAAAGCGTGGGGTCAACGTTCAGATAAATACGACTGTAATGAGGAGAAACGTTAACGAGCTCCCAGTACTTGCTTCCCTTGTTAAGGATATTGGTTTGTCAGCCTGGGAGGTTTTTTTTCTGATTAAGACAGGAAGAGGCATCAGGTTATTGGATATCACACCAGAACAGTATATGCAGATAAATCACTGGTTGTCTGATCTTTCAGATTATGGGCTAAATGTAAGAACAGTCGAAGGCCCGCTCAAAAGAGTTATACCACAAATTAAAGAGATCTCCCCGGACATACTTAGCGGTGAACTGTACTCTAAGTTGAGCAAAGAAACCAGATTGAGTAAGAATACCGTAAAAGATTCCGGAACCATTGCGCGTTCGGCTGGTAATCCGCATCACTATTTTCGTGGCACTCTGTTTATAGGTCAAAATGGAATAGTTTACCCATCAGGATTGTTTACATTCAGCCTTGGAAACATACGGAAAGAAAAACTCAAAACAATCATATCAAAGCACACTGACTTACTTGATCCACGTCATTCTGGGCTCATCAAGGGAAAGTGCGGTTCGTGTGAGTTTCTCGAAAGCTGTGGGGGATCAAGGGCGAGGGCTTTCGCATATACTGGCGATCCTTTTGCCGAAGATCCCGCATGTCTATATATTTCCGTGAAATACAATAACGAGGTGGAACAACGCCAACACTAGATTGTGCTCTTCAGCCATCACAGGTTGAGAAGAAGGACAGAAAAATTGGTATTGCCATAGCTCTGATCGCCATAGTTTTTATCCTCAAGGCGTTCTTCCGTCGCAGAGAGTCTCCTCAAGAATCTGAAGTTGAACAAAAGGTACGCCACGAGAGCGGCTCCGCGTTGCCAAGGAAATAATTAATTGGTTTTTTACCCATGTTCTAGACAGTCAATAAGTATGGATTACTGTGCGAATGTAAGCCTTTGGACGATGTTGCATAAAGAATGATTCTTCCCTTTCTTTAATTATGATCAAGTGCTTAACGCAACAAATTTACGATTAGTTTCTACCAGAAGCATTCAGCTTTTCAATAATCTTTGTAGTGCCATAGATTATCAGGATTGCTCCAACTAGTGGAATGAAAATGTTAATTATTGCGCCAGCTTTTAAAGAACCACTTTGGTATCGATCTCCCACTCGGAATATTCCAATTGCCAAGAATATGATTCCAATAAGAAGAGGAATCGCAAAGGCCAGTATTCCTAACGAAAGCCCAAGTAATGGGAGGAGGGATGAGGGGGAAACATTATTTGGGGAAGTCGCAAGCGGAAAAATAACGGACAAAAGCAACAATGATAACAGCGTAACGGCAACGTCTGAAATAAGGATTAAGATTCCTCCTTTATAACCTATTGAGAAATCATAACTGCTCTTCTTCAACCCTTTAAAAGAATCGATAATAAAATAATAAGTTGCAATGGTTAGAAGTAGAGACACCACAAGAATCGGCACAAGATAGGCAAAATATGCAGAGAGGGGCGCGAATGGACTACTCGAGGAAACATAAGACGGACCAAGGGAAGCGAAGTGTGATTCGAACATAAGTACAAAGGCATATAAAACGAAAGAAAGAACAGCCGAAAATAAAGTTATTATAAAAGCGAATCTTAATTTTTTAATGGAAGATAGTAGATTTTCAATAGACACATCAGCTGATGGGGACAAAAACTCAGAAGGTTGAAGTGGTTTCCCACAAACCTCACAGAATTTTGCTGAATCATCATTTTCGAAAAGACAATTCGGGCATTGCTTCGTCATCTATGCATGTAATAAAGCACTGAATATAAATTTATCATATTGCATAAACTGCTCAATGAAAAGTATGGGTTGTGCAGACATAATAAACAATTATCTAATCGCCAAGAATCTCGCGAGCTGCCCGAACAGGCACAACACAGATGATCTTACTATCCTCCAAAGCGTCCATGCCATGTTCAATATTTGGAGGAATGAATATATGATCATCGGTCTTTCCGATAAATCTGTTTTCTCCCAACATAACCTCAAGCTTGCCACTAATAATGTAAATCTCATGTTCGTAATCATGATGGTGGTGAGGCGTGGATTTTCCTTTTTCAATGGTAATAAGGCGCATTGAATATGTGGGGGCGCCGTCACGATGCGTAATCAGCCACCTGATTATTGCCCCGCCTTCCATTTTGTTTGACTTAATTTCATAAGAGTTTCGTACAAAACCTTGCGACACTTTAGTAGATTGCATAGTGATTCATGCAAATCCTATATAAAAATATACTTA
>JAJYVJ010000138.1 GCA_021792045.1 Thermoplasmata archaeon
GGTGCAGGTCATGTAGTTGTTGAAGCATTTACAGAAATGCATAAAAAATGGATTATGTTCGATCCACAGAACAATGCATATGCTGAAGCTGGGGGAATGCCACTGAATGCTCTTGAATTGGGAATGGCGCTGGAAAATGCGCCGGAATCTGTTAGTTTTCCAGGCAAAGGAAGATATTTCAGGAAAAAATATATACAATTCATTCGGCCGTACCTGTATTATTTTCATACCGATATTAAGATGGCCTATCCCCAAAACTACCCCAGAACTCAGGTGGCACTGATGCCCATCGGATCTAAAGTACCGGAAAAATTCCAGGGAATCCCTCTTGATGAGGTACTTATCCCGACTAATTCATATTCCTCATTCTATCCAGGGCAGGATAAATTCCACCTATAGATGGAATATTGAAAAATAACATTAATCTTCAAGTACGTTGCATGGCAATTCAAATAACCCATAAGTGACGAAAATCCAAAAGGATGAAGAATGATTGATTAGGTGTACCACTTCCGTGATTGAAAATGGAAAGAATTAACTGGCGATTTTGGAAACTTTTACTTTGGCGTTTTTGAAAAGTTCTCAACTGGAATTGACACATTGAGCTTTCTGGCAACATACTTACCCGTTGTGGATACCTCTAAAGCTATCTCCGATCCCGATCCATGATAACGAGACCTGAAAGTCTCCCATGATTCTCCTGTGTTGGCTATCTCATACTGTTCCTTTACATCTCCATTCTCTTCCATCTCGGTAATATATACGTTACGTTTATGTACATCCAAACCAATATAGATATTGACCACCTCCTAGTGGTTTGTGAGAGTTCGAGTCGGACTATGCTCGACAGTCTTCTATTCACCCTTGTTTCAGGGTATTATGTCGAGACGAAGGGCAGCGAATCTAAGTTGCGGCCTCATGGGCCAAGTTAGATCTCTGCTGCCTTCCGACTCTCACGCTACATCGTCATGAAGCGTGTTCCTAAGAACTTTTTTCATTGACATCTAATATGTTTTTGTTGAATTATCCAGAATAAAGGAAATACAGTCCGGCTGTACCCGTAAGAAGCGCTACCATTCCAGTATACTGTCCCGGGATCATGATCCTGTTAACAGTTTATAGAAGCATGAATTTTCACCTATCTGTCCGGATGGCTGTCCAATAGAACAATTTTTGACTTCTTTTCCTTCGAGTCGTCAAGAACAGGATTTGAACACTCGCATCTCCATTTACATTCCATTGTTATCACGTGGCCGGTGGGCCAGTGTGGAACATGGTATAACTTTGCTCTTGTGATATGGTGCTTCCATTGACCGTTGAAAAAAACAATCTCGTGGCCACACTCTTTGCAGACGCCAAATGTTAATGAAACCATATTCTGTCATCCAATTCAATATTAATATTATTCGCGGCAAGGATAAGAATTTTACTCGCAAAGACTTGAGAATTCGTCATTCCAGTCCAATCATAGTTATCATCTATTATTCTACTCTTCGGCAAGTATTTACCCGGAACCAGGGGGGTTTGCTGAATCCAGGTAAGTTACCAACAATCATATTCAAGTGGGCGATCCTACGCTTACAGTAGCTGGAAAAAAGATCTTTCATCATACAATCACCTCGCTGTACTCATCTTTGTCCATAGTTTTTGACACACAAATACAGGAGAGGCTTACCATAATAGGTTATTTTTCACATGTTACCGTGATCCACATATTTTCAGGGATATTGACATTTATAGCATCTTTCGTTTCTGCAATGTGACCTACATCGAGCTTGTAATGAACGGAAATGTAGAAATCAACGAGACCGAAACCTGTGTAGAATTTCCCATCGCCCCATCCTCCCTTTGTAAGTACAATTGCCCCTGCAGAATTTCCTATTATTACTCCCGAGAATTCAAATAACCTATCCTGCAAAGTCCTCTGTTTTAACTCGCGATAAAGGACCTCAGTGTCTCCACCTGGAAGATAAATGGTGTCTACCTCAGAGAATTTTCGTTGGATTTCATTTTCGGGATCGGTTTTGTCCAGAAACAATACCTCTTCAAAGCCGCAATGTAAAAAATAGTCATGGAACACTTTAGAATATTCAGCTTCTTTCTCATGAGAATCCGACGTCCATGGTATAATCAGGATTTTCCCTGAACTTGATAACTTCCTCACGTCCTTGAACAGGGTTTCGTTGATCCTCCGTTTGACGTCCTCGCCCCCCTGCAAGATTATGATTTGGCTAGCCATGTACCTATTAAGAGGGTAAGGTTTTAAAAATCTTTGGTTGTAAGTATCCTATTAAATCTTTAATCGAATCCCAGTCGGTATATCTAGAAATGTAATCAAATATTAATTTTAAGTTCAAAAATAATAAAAATATATGAAACTTCCTAAGAACTTTTTTCATTGACATCTAAGCTATTCAATGGTAGTAGGAAAGATAGGTCACTGCTCTTTAATCCGACGCTAAGAGTTTCTAGGTGAGAATTCTCTTTATGCCGAGGAAATGTTCAGTCAGAAATGCTCTAGACTGGGAAATAACGTTAGGACTTCGGTTGGAATGTTAATGACACGCTAATGCCAAATGGGATACCTACACTTATGTCGAAATAAACTGCTCCGATCTTTTTGGATATCTCCTCTAAGTCACTTTTTAATCTCTTTATCCAGTCCGAAAAGAGCAAGATGAGATCTGGTCTTCTGCTAAGAATTAAACTTGCAAAATTATTTATTTTCAATGTTTTTAAATACGCAGAGAAAGGATCAATGTCCTTTTCCAACTTTATTTTCAAATCGCTGTAAAGCTCCTCTAAGAAATCCGGTAAATCTGCAAAGTCTCCAGTTAGGTCATTGCCCTGTAGGGTGCCGTTGTTCCATTTATTGTATATGTCTTGAATCATGAATAAGACAACGGGGTGTTATTTATCTAGGTTTGCAATATTTTAAGGGTTCACCGATTATCCGGCGATTCATTATCGGTAGGCGTAAGATACTCTAAAACAAACCAAAATGGTTAGTTAGGATATAGTAAGAGTACTAAATCATTATTCTATTAATATTTAATGTCAGCAACATTTGCTAATAAAGTATTTTACGTATATCTAAATATCTAACTTATGCAACTAAGAGCTGTTCTTATAAGGCCAAGCAATAAGACAGGTAGCGCTTATATGACTAAGTGGGGTTTCCTCCCAGCACCACTAGGACTCCTTGCACTTGCTGGCGAAATTCTCAGAATTCCAGGAAGTGCCGTAGAGATTATCGATATGGAAGGTGATAATCTAACCCTAAATGACGCAATAGAAAGAACCTTGGAGTTCAATCCAAACCTTGTTGGAATAACGTTACATGCTACTGCTGCGCATAACAATGCTGGATTTATAGCTCGTGCTATAAAAAATGCAAAACCTGATACCATTCTCGTAGCAGGAGGCCATCATGCTACGTTTCTTCCAAACGAAATTATAGAATCAGGTTTCGACATTTCTGTCCTAGGTGAAGGCGACGAGACAATTTTCGATATCGCAAATGCCGTTATAAACGGGACGAGTTTTGCGGATATCGACGGTATAGTGTATAGGGATAACTCAAAGATTGTCAGAACGCACCCGAGGAAACTTATAAGCGACCTTGATTCACTCCCCTATCCTCCTCTTGAACTTCTTGACAGCAGCAAGTATACTTTTAAGGTTTTTGGGAGTGATGAAAAGGTAATGTGCCTTGAAACATCTAGGGGGTGTCCCTATGCATGCGATTTCTGCTCAGTGACACCAACATGGGGAAACAAATGGCGGAATAAGTCGAATGAACGTATAATAGACGAAATGAGAAGAGCAAAGACTCTCGGCTATAACTGGATTTTCTTCACAGATGACATCTTCATAGTGTATCCAAATGTGAAACAGAGGAAGGAGCTCTTTCAAAGAATCATTGATGAACAAATAGACATGAAATGGATTGTACAGATGAGAGCAGATGTTACTGCTAGAAATCCAGATCTTATTAGAATGGCTGCAAAAGCTGGAATGACCATATCGTTCCTTGGAGTTGAATCCGGTAGTCCTGATATATTGAAGAAAATGCATAAAGGTGAATTTACCCCACAATCGGTGGATGCAGTTAACATACTTTCGAAAAATAACATTGTCACTTTGGTTGGGATGATGGTTGGAGCTCCATATGAACGATTAAGGGATGTTGTATCGACGATAAGATTTTCAAGGGCACTTGCGCGGGCGGGAGCTGACGCTATACAGTTTTCGATATATACCCCACTTCCTGGAACACGTGTATTTGACAGTGCACTAAGGGAGAACAAACTATTCACCCTTGACTGGGATAGGTACGATGTTCTTACTCCTGTTATGGAGACAAACCTCGGACCAGTAGCGGATCAGATAGCCCAGGCGTACGCGTATTATTCATTCTACCTGTACAAGTTCTTTCGAGGTAAGATTAAACACATGGAATTAGAAGGAAAAAAGCAAAAGCTGATCGACTCTGGAACTCATTTCATAATGGAAATGATGCCTTCGTATATCCGTGATTTTCTTAATTTTCCTAAACTCCTATTTGAAACCTATGATCTATATTGGTACGGCAAAAAGCATAAATCGGAATTTTCTATGAAGATCAAAGAAGCTCTTGAGACCTCAAACAGGATAATATATGACGTGGATAGCACCACTAAAAATCCCTATTACCTGATAAAGCAAAACTGATCAAAGAATCTTTTTCTCTTAGACGGGCTCGCCGG
>JAJYVJ010000139.1 GCA_021792045.1 Thermoplasmata archaeon
ACCATTCTATGTGGATAGAGAGGCTATGCCAGGAGCCAGCTCATATTTCGAAATTGGAACAAGAGACCAGGGCATATTTTCAGCAATGAGTTCAGTTGTAGATTACATTTCCTCTCTTTCCTTGGACCTTACACGATTCAAGAAAAGGAAATTACCAAAGAATAGAAGAAACGGTGTGAGGAAAGGGATGGAAAGAATTGAGAACTACCATAAAGAGCTGAGCCGACTCATCCTGGATGGAACAGAAGAGACTGAAGGACTGGCATCAATGAAGAATGTCATCCTTTACGGCATCTCAGATTCTAAACGACTAAGTGAAAGGGGCACAACTTTCTCATTCAATTTCAAGAATGTGACAGATAAGAAAGCAGAAGAGATATATTGGAAAAGATTTGGAATTACTACCGTAGGTGGAAGTCACTGGAATCTCTCACATGACTATTATTCTAACCCATCAATGCTTAGGGTGACTTTCCTACATTATAATTCATTGGCTGAAGTAGAGCAATTCCTAAGAGCTACTAAGTGGATCTCAACCAAATAACCTGATGTTCTAATATTTACAAAATAAGGAATTAAGAACAAAAACAAAACTAAGGTGTAAATGTTGAGTGAGATAGAGAGGTCAATTCTTACTTTATTCCGTAGGCCATCTTTAAGTTATAAGCCATTGCGTTTCAAAAAAATCCGAGGCAACTTATTGCATATTATTAAAATAAAAATATTTGAGACAGATTAAACTCCTACTGGGCATTGATTTTGCTGTGATTTCAGTAAGTAATACTTATATATGCTGAGCATCATATCTTTTTTATGGCTGACGGTAATGAAAAAGTAGACGAACCTAAAAAATCTGGATTAGCTGTTGGAACCTTGAGCATGTGGGAAGCTTTTGCACAAGGTCTTGGAACTAATGGTCCTGCTGCGGTTACCGCACTATTTTTTGTAAGCATCGCTGGACTGGTTGGTGCAAGTCTTCCATTCGTTCTCATTTTAGCCTTCTTGATTTATGCAGGAATGACCCTTATAACCTATGAATGGTCTAAAGAAGTCGCATCAGCGTACTCCTGGGCAGCCTTTCACAAAAGGGGATTCAAACGACTGGGAGGTTTCTTCTCTTACTTTGGTGGATTGACCTACTGGTACTATTATCTGCTAGGATACACAGGATTTGCAATGCTAGGCCTTTCTTCATTCCTATATGTTCTCTTTCCCTCTGTAACTTCTCAATATCCGTGGCTATGGATTCCAATAATTACTATAGTCATTGCAGAGACAACTGCGCTTGCCTATTTTGGAATTAAAATCTCAATGAGGTATATACTCTATACGGGGATGGCAGAAGTAATATTTCTAGTGATTACGTCGATCATAATGATAATACTTGGAGGAGGGAAGAACACTGGAGTTGTATTCACTGCACTTCCGGTCGGAAATAACTTTACATTAATATTCGTTGCTATGATGCTAGGTATTGCAACTTTTGGAGGAATAAATAGTATAGTGCCTGTTGCTGAGGAAACTAAGAATCCCAAGAAGAATATACCCATAGCCCTAGTCACTTTAGCTTCAATAGTGGGATTTACTTTACTTTTGAATTCATACTCCCAAACTATTCTATTCGGAATCAACAATATGTTCAATTATGCTACCTTGCCTGATCCGGGAGTAAGTCTTTACCTTAAATATCTAGGGCTAGCTGGTGGTGTACTCCTTATAATTTTCGTAATAAATAGCTTCAACACTTCAGGAGTATCATTCGAAACAAGTACTATTAGAACTGTTTACGGATATGCAAGAGATGGAGTCTTTTTCCCTAAGTCGTTCACTAAAATAAACAAGCACAAGGTTCCAGGGAATGTTGTTATTTTTACGGGAGTATTTTCTCTGATCATAGCCATCGTGGCAGGAATACTAATGGGACCTTTCATTGCAAGCATATTCCTAATTTTGAGCAACTCGGTCTTTAGCTTTTTCAACCATGCACTTGCAGGATTAGAACTGTCTGTCTATCACCACAGGAATAAGACCCTTAAGGTATTTAGGCACGTAGTCATACCATGGGTCACTGCCATTATGATTTTCATTGCAATAATCTACGTGGTCTATCCAGCCCCTCCAGCCCCACTTAAATATTCTGCATGGATTGCTGGATTATATGCATTATTTGTGATAGTCACATACTTCTACTACAAGAGTAAAAACCCAGAAAAACTCAAGAAGATCGGTGACTTCACTCTCTAAATTATTTTAATTTTTATTATTGTTATTTTTGATTCTAATATATTTTCATCTTTTAATTCATTAGGCATTGGCCAGGCTATCAAAAGACTTTTCCATTCTTAGGTAAACTTTCTTATACATTTTCCCGCTAATGACGGTGTAAGGTGTGATAAATTCATGAGGAAGATTCTAATAATCGATGAAGAATTTAATCAACACAAAATTGAGAGAGAAATTTTAGAGCGTGAACTGAAGGATATCAAGATAATCGAGCTAGATTATTCAATGGAAGAAATCATTAAGCACCGGGAAGGAGTTGTCGGGATTTTGGTTCAAATCGATTTCCAAGTTGATAAAAAATTCATGGAGCAGTTTCAAACTCTGAGGGCTATATCTGTCTATGGTGGGGGTTATAATAATATTGATGTAAATGCAGCCACTGCTCTAGGAATAAAAGTTTCAAGATCACCTAACTACTGTAACCACGAAGTAGCGGAATATGTAATAGCTATGATATTGAACTTCTCAAAGAAGCTCACATACTTGAATAAACGTGCTAAGCAGGGTTTTTGGGGAGCAAAGGCGATATCAAGTATTCCAGTAGATGAATGGTCTGTAGAGGAGATGGACATACTGCCACAGCGAGTCCATGGGTCGACACTTTTCATAATTGGATATGGAAAGATTGGAAAATTAGTGGGACAAAAGGGTACCGCCCTTGGCATGAGAGTTTTATATTATGACCCGAACATTCCTGCTACGAGTAATAACGAAGAGAGAGTTACCCTCGAAGAAGGCCTCAAACGTGCCGATTTTATAGCGATTACAGCTTCATTAAACGATTCATCAATTTCCCTATTAAATTCAAAAAATATCCCTTATGTTAAGAAAACTGCATACATAATAAATGCCGCCCGGGGCAAAATCATTGATGAAAATGCTTTGATAGACGCCTTGAAAGATGGGAAGTTAAGGGGCGCAGCTTTAGATGTTTTCTTATCAGAACCCCTTGACGTTAACAACCCTTTAATTAACATGAATAGAGTATTCGTTACCCCACATTCCATATACATCTCAGATAAATCAATGAGAGATTTGAAGAATCTTGCAACAAATAATCTAATCAGCATGTTGACTGATAGAAAACCAGAAGGTTGTGTGAACTGTTAATAAGATTAAGATTGATTTCCCGAGTTAAGTATGGGAAGGAGAATTTTTGTTGATATAATCAAATTCAAATTAGATATAGATTCCGAGCTACCTCTGCACCTTATCCTGTGAAACAAAGACCTAAACGATCAAAGCAATCAGTGACTAAAAAATAAAGAACCATGTTTGTATCGTTGTTTATGTTGCTGACCACAGAGGAAGAGAATGTTCTGAACGGAAATTTTGGAATAGGTAAATCTAATGCGATGAAATTGCTGGTCTCGCTCGGGGAAATGTTTGATGCCGACAGGCTCATCCCGATTAAAAGGGCTCATTGGGCCGTCAGTGGTCAGGAAGGGGACCTGTTTTTTGCTGAAAAGTTGGCAAATTCGGGTGCCAGGGTATCTGTGGTTACTACGACAAATCCTGCATGGGACTCGTCCCTCTCAGACCTATTTCACGTGGATATAGATGACTATGAAAGGTCCCTTTTGGACAGGACTATTGAAGTATCAGATAAACTCGGAGTCATAAAGAGCTTTAACTGTACTCCTTATCTCTATAAGGACGTTCCTTCATTCGGCGAACATACTGCCTTTTCTGAGTCTAGTGCCACGCCTTACATTAATTCGGTATATGGGGCTAGGACCAACAGGGAAAGTTCATCGAGCGCACTTGCTGCTGGCGTTATCGGTAAGACTCCAAACTACGGTCTTCATTTAGACAAGAATAGAGTTCCAAACATAACAGTTGATGTTTCTGCCCAAATAAAAGATGATTTTGATATGGGTTTGCTGGGATGGTATCTTGGGGAAATTCTGAAACCTGATGATGTTCCCTTGATAAGAGGACTCAGCAGCGAAATGACGGAAGAAGGACTCAGAGATTTCGGTGCAATGATTAATACATCTGGTGCGGTTTCCCTGTTTCACCTGGAAGGTGTCACTCCGGAAGTAAAGAGAATTTCAGATACCTCTCTATGGGTAACAAGCAGAGAAAAAATAACTGTAACGTCTGAAGACGTGGAAAGAGTCAGAAAAAAATTTACGGAGAGGGGAGGAAAGATAAATTCGGTATACATAGGCTGCCCACATTCCACAATACCGGAAATAATGAAAGTAAATCGCTTACTTGATGGAAGGAAGGTAAATGACGATGTTAAATTTCTTATCTTCACTTCTGCAACAAACCTCAAGATTCTTGGAGAAAATGTGAAGAAACTTGCATCGAAAGGAGTTTATGTCATGCAGGACAGCTGTGTTGATGAACCGGTCTTCAAGTTTACTGAAGGAGGCCTTGGAGCTACGAATTCCCTCAAGGCTGCATATTATCGAAAGAGGAGAAATCAGGAATTTGTGGTTACGACGATTGA
>JAJYVJ010000140.1 GCA_021792045.1 Thermoplasmata archaeon
TTAGTTGTTTACCTTCGGCACGATCTTCAGCTTTAATATTGTAATAACATATTCGGCGTGACTCCAGACTAAGGGAGAAACGGATAATGCGCTTCCGTCATAAGGGTTAACCTGTTCAGGCAATATGCCAGACTTCTGGCTCTGTTTGTTCACCCATGTAATCAGATCAAAAGCCTCCTTCGTTTTGCCTACTGCTGTATAATACTGTGCAAGCCACAGTGTCGTGATTATCCATGGATTTCCTGGAACCTCTCTATCGGGTTTGATCCTCTGGTAGTAGTCGTTCTCATATCTGGCTATGCCTCCGATAGGCTTCACCCAGAGACGGGAGGTTATCGCATCAATAGAGTTTACCACTTTAGGATCCCTCGGGTCTTTCATGCCATAAAGAAATGTGGACATGATCGCGGAATCCACTGTAAAATCTGGTTTATCATCTATAAAAGCTCTTGCATAGTATTTCTTTTCATCTGAATAAAAGAGTTTATCAAAGTCATCTCTCATGCTGTTTGCTGCCTTAAGATAATCCTCCGCGTAATTTTCGTCCCCAAGGGTGCGTGAGAAGTTAGATGCTGCCATGAGTGCAGCATAACAGGTTGCAATTGTGTATGTATGAACACCAAATCTCTCTTCCCACAGGTCAAAAGACGGCTTTGGAAGGTTACCATCTCGGTAGTCAAGGATGAAATTCGCACTTTTCCTTATCACGCTTTCATAAAATGTACCTATGTATTCTATATCTTTGGCCATTGAGAAGTGATTCCACATTGCCCAGAGAACAAGCGCGGTTTCGTCCTCCTGGATTGGCAATATGTTTTTTTTGCCCATGACCATCGGAAGCCAGCTGCTTGCAATTCTCGCATCAGGTGTATATTTATGGTAAAAGAAACCTTTCGGGGAGATCACACTCTTTGCAAAGGAGAAGAACTTTGATGCAGGGCCGAGATGATTTGCCTTTACAAGAGAATATGCAGCGATGGCAGCATCCCTGGGCCATACGTAATAATATCCATCACGCTTGGAGCCAAGGATTTCACTGTCACTGGATGCCACAATCCCACCTATATCATTGACATGACTCCTTATGACGAACAATGATCTTTTGAATAATGAGTTAATAGGGCCATTAACATCAACTTCTTCCTTAGAGGACCAGAGTTTCCAGTAGTTTTCTGTTCGCACACGCATGCGCTTTAGAGAGGAATAGTCAATCTGCTTCCTCATTTCCTGTATCTTTTCCAGGCCTGAGGCGCACAGGATGTAATAAAACATGGACTTAGTTTCTCCAGGTTCAAGCGACAAGGTATGCCTGACAACAGAATCAACGGATCCGGTAGCAACTGGATTCATTGACAGCTGCGAGTCTTCCGCGTCCTTCCAGGTCCCTTCCAGTCCCTCGAAGTCTTTCACTCCAATAGAATACTGATCAATTGTGCCTCCGGACTGATCTGCAGTGCCTGCGAAAAAATAACGGTTTACTTTATAATGTATGACTCCGTTCATATCCGGATCATATATTGCAGTATCACCGATATTGTTGCCATATATGAGAAAATTTTGATGGAAGAAGAAATGGATCTCTTTTCTTTCGTTAGAATTATTCTTTGCGGTGATCTCTCTTGAGAGAATATCATCGTAAATATCCACGAAATCGTTGTTAGTGAACTCAATCCCCGAAAGATTGTACTTGCTTATGCCAATCATCGTGTGATCAAGGTAATCCCATAGAGAAATTACTGAGCTATCCACCCACTTAAAGGCATTATTCACCGATATCCCGAATCTGAACGGTTTTCCACCTGAGTGATTTTCAGCCTGAAATTTTGAATAATAGAAATCTACAAGTCTATGCTCACTGTCAAATCCAACGAGTAATCTACCGTTACCCAACGGAAGATATCTAACCATTGGCTCTGCAATCGCACTTCGGTTTAAATCTTTGCGTACAACGTAATGGATTGTTTATTAAAATTGAGCAATAAAATACACTAGAAATCCTCGAGTTTTGTCAGAACCCAGATTCATGTCTAATGCATTGATAGTTTTGTTCGGATGCTAAGCCGTGAATAATCATTTGGGAACACAAGGACGAATAGTTCTTTAAAGATCATAGGATTCACATGTTGTGAATATAAACAAAGAATGGCTTTTGTCGAATAGGAAGGGGAGCTATTCATCCTCCACAGTGAGTTTTGCAAACACAAGGTCCTACCACGGTCTTCTTGTTTCCTCCATAAATGAGCGTCATGACAGGTGGGTAATGTTATCCAAGCTTTTCGAAATCTTTGAGAATAAAGGGGTAAAATTTAGTCTGGATACGAATTATTATCCCAACACTATATATCCTCAGGGTTACAAATTAATAAGGAATTATGCTTCATTTCCTTATCCGATCGTTACATTCCAACATGGGGACATTGCGGTTCAGAAGGAGATAATACTGCACCCCCAGGAAGACCACTTAGTTATACGCTACACGTTTCCAAAAGTCGTTCCAGAAAAGATATCCCTCTTTCCGCTTGTCGCTTTTCGCCCCTCTTATAGTTTGTTCGAGAAGCGCTCTTTCGATGCTGCGGAATCAAAAAATGCGAGAGTCACTGCCTTCAGATCCGGCGAGTTAAAGTTTAACATAATCTCACAACTTAAGTATGTTCCTGGCGGTGACTGGTATAGAAAATTCGTGTACCCTGAAGAGAAGGATCGCGGATACGCCTGGCAGGAAGATCTCTTCAATCCAGGCCATTTCGAGGGTGAATTGACGAATAGGCAACTTGAAATAAACGTCTCAGAAACGGATCGTCCAATTGATTTCGAAACGGTCAAGAGCTATTACTTCAATGAAATGGGCCTAAGAAAGCGTGTGTCCGGTATAGAGGAAATAAAGGCAAGTTCGACATTCTTCCTCACCAATGATAACATCATCGCGGGATTCCACTGGTTTGGAACCTGGGCAAGAGACGCATTAATATCTATTCCAGGCTTGCTATTATGCCGTAGAAAATACGATCTGGCCAGGAAGGTGCTGTCCAACTATCTGGAGCACAGTGAGAATGGCATTGTCCCCAGAAGCCTGGACACGAATGATAATAAAGTCACGGCGGATTCAACACTTTGGCTTTTCTATGCATTTTACAAATATTATATTTATTCTCGGGATAAGGAATTCCTTGAAGAGTCTTATGAGAAACTTGAGAGACTGATTTATGACTATTCCAAGGGTAATGAATTCTTTGAACTTGATGGCAGTTTTATAACGCTCAAAAAACCTGGACTGACCTGGATGGATGCAAGAATCGGCGATCTCTCTATGACGCCACGAATTGGGAAACCGGTTGATATCAATGCTCTCTGGTTTAACGCACTCAGCACGATGAAGTACTTTTCAGCGGAATTGGAGAAGGACTTCCCGAAGGACCTTGAGCAAATTATGGCAGAGCTGAAGGACACGTTCCAGCGCAAATTCATAAGGGGCAAAAAGTTTCTGGACACATGCGATCCGGATGATTTCTCACTAAGGCCAAATTTTCTATTTGCCTATTCTCTCCCATTTCCAGTGATAAAAACTCAATTCCATGACTACATTTCACAGGTTGATGAATTTTTATTGACACCATATGGCCTCAGAACACTCTCTTCTGAAGATCCGAATTTTGAGCCCATTTATGAGGGCGATCTTCATTCCAGGGACAAAGCGTATCACAATGGTACTGTTTGGCCGTGGTTAGTCGGGCCGTATATAACCGCTGCTAAGAGATTTGGCGTGAGTGCCAGTGATCTTTTTTCATATTTTCGTCCACTTTACGAACACAGTCTTGTGCCAGAGATATACGACGGTGTCGATCCACAGGTAGGGAGAGGATGCATTGCACAGGCTTGGAGTCATGCTGAGCTCATACGTGCCTACGAGGAAGATCTTAAGCCAACGTGAAGAACAACTTTACCTGGATATCAAAACAGCTAGAATATCTACCAAAAACAGTATGAAAAATCAACTAGAAAATAATAATAGGCAACTATTGATTAAGTTATTGTGAGGCATTTCTTCCTTATCATATTTAAACAGTATTCGACTTTTCATTACCGCTGTTTTAATAGGGGAAAGTGTTTACTGGGTTTGGTGACTGGGCGGGTATGAAAATAGCTGTTATAGGATGGGAACTCCCTCCTGCATTCTCTGGCGGGTTAGGGGTACACACACTCAACCTGTTCTCAGAGATAGCAGACTATATCGATATCGATCTTTACGTTCCCAGTTTTAAAGGTTTGAAAGGCATCTATAAATTTAACGTAATCCCGGTGCCAATCGAGCATGGCATAGCTGGAAACCCATATGAGATTACCTCATTTCCCGATTTTTACGAATCCGTATTAAGTTACAATGAACAGGTTGTCAAGGCATTTGATCCAAAGGATGTGAAGATTATACACTGCCACGATTGGATAACGTACCTATCAGGGTTACAGCTTTCAAAAAAATATCACATTCCATTGGTTGTAACCGTTCACAGCACAGAATTTGACAGATCAGCTTATTTCAATCCACAAAGTAGGATAATAGACATAGAAAAAATGGGTGTTATCGGCGCAGATCGCGTTATAGCTGTATCCAATTATACAAAAAGCATAGTTGTAAGGGAATATGGATGCGATCCAGATAAAATTAGAGTGATATACAACGGCGTTAACAAAGACTATTACATATCCGAGGAAAAGGACTACGAGTTGAAAAATAG
>JAJYVJ010000141.1 GCA_021792045.1 Thermoplasmata archaeon
GTCTCAAGGGCGCGTTCCGAACTGGACAATTTCTTCTGGAATACTTACTGTGACAATTATTTGGAAATGAGCAAGGCTCTTCTTAAGAATGAAAGTGAAATAGGAAAAGATTACGCGGAAGAAATCGTCTACACGTGCAATAAAAGCATGCTGGAGATTCTAACACTATATGCACCAGTTCTTCCCTTCATTACAGAAGAACTCTATGAGGCACAGCCGCTTAAGACAAAGAGAAGTGTACATGAAGAATCCATTCCGCAAGCCTTTGCAAACGCGAAAACCGAACTGGAAGTAAAAGAAATGGACTATATCGTAGACATGTTGTCCAGGATAAGGTCACTCAAGTCATCAATGAAGTTGTCAATGAGCGCACGACTAGAAAACATAACGTTACAAGGAGATCTCACACTTATAGAAAAGTATTCAGCCTTTATAGGGATCGTAATGAACATGGGTTCAGTAAAAGTAAAAGCGTCTCCAGAAATGAACGCCTTGATAAGTTGATTCACCATCTTTCTTCCCCTCTAATCGCCAAATAGAAAAAACGTGGGAATTTTTGATCAAATTAACAGTATGGGGATCCAATCGAGTTTAACATTCGTGAGCAAGAGAATCCCTCTCCTCCAAGAGTGGGGTGGATCTCACAAGAAAACTCCGGTAAGATACACGGTTTCTCGTGTATAAGATTAGAGTATGGAGAGATACCGGTCAATTTCCCATGTTGTCACATATGATCTGAAAGCATCCCATTCCCTTTGTTTAACCGTTAGGAAGTTCTCAAAGATATGGTCGCCGAATGCCTCTTTCATCAGCTTGCTGTTTTTAAAGTGATGTATGGCCTCTCCAAGGCTCTCTGGCAGCGACTGAATGCCATTCTGTTCCTTTTCTTTCGGTGTCATGTGGAATATGTCTTTCTCTACTGGATCAGGTGGTTCAAGCTTTCTGTTTATGCCATCAAGTCCCATAGCAAGAATGGCGGCGAATTGAAGATAGGGGTTTCCGGCTGAGTCTGGGCATCGTAATTCCATTCTTTTTCTGTTGCCTCTACCGGCTGGAATCCTGACAAGTGCTGATCTGTTTTTATTTGCCCATGATATGTATACTGGTGCCTCATATCCGGGAATAAGTCTCTTGTATGAATTCACCCACGATGCAAGAACTGCTGATGCCTGGTTTATATTGCTGAGTATGCCTCCCAGGTAATGGTATGCAAGTTCGCTGAGTTCAAACCGGCCGTTTTCGTCGAAGAACATGTTTGTTTTCTCGTCAGAGCTCATAATACTCTGATGTACATGCATGCCTGTTCCGTTAACCCCATTTATTGGCTTAGGCATAAAAGTAGCGTAAAGTCCATGTCTTTGTGCGGAGTTCTTAATGATATATTTCAGCATAGCCACTCGATCCGCCATCAGTGTAGCTGGTGCATAACGAAGATCAATCTCTTGCTGACCCGCCGCGACTTCATGATGTCCGGCTTCCGGCTGGTAACCAAGGTCGTAAAGCTGCTTAAGTATTTCCTGACGTATTTCGTTTGCCGCGTCTACCGGCGTATTGTCAAAGTATCCCGCATTATCGCTGGGGATCGCTGTTGGATTTCCACCTGCGTCCCGCTTAAATAAGAAGAACTCAAATTCTGGACCGACAAAAAAATCCATTCCTTTACTTCTTAGTTTATCAACAGTTTTTTGGAGCACAAATCTGGGATCGCCAAGGAATCGATCGCCGCTTGGCATATACACATCGCATACAAACCGTGCAACCCTGGCTCCGTCTCCTGTGAATGGTATAACGGTGTATGTGGAAAAATCTGGATGTGCACGCATATCAGATTCTTCTATCTGTGCAAAACCAGCAACCGAACTCCCATCAAAGACAACTCCCTCTGTTAATGCGTTCTCAAACCTATTTCTAGGAACAGTCAAGGTCTTCATCGATCCAAGAAGGTCCACAAACTGGAACTGCAGGAATTCAATATTGTCTTTCTTTATTTTTTCAAGCATGGTATTAATTTCATTTGCCATGCTAAAGCGAATCTTCGATCCCTTTATAAATATTGCTTGTTGTTTTTCGAATTTATGAAGCGATTGATGTAGATGCTTTGGAAAAGTGTTAAAAGCACTCTTGTTATGACTGCACGTATAGCCCCGTGGTGTAGTGGCCAAGCATAGCGGGCTCTGGACCCGTTGACAGCAGTTCGAATCTGCTCGGGGCTATAAGGATTGATGAAGAAATCAAATGCCGGATACCGGGTCAGACGAAGAAGATTTTTCGATGGTTATGACGGAGTACGTCGATCAGAAGATTAGGGCGGATCATCCAATACTGTTTTACCAGATGGAGATGAAACTTGCAGAGGCTGATCTAGGTCTCGCGATATCCAAGGGTATTCGACTTAATGAAACCAGGCAGATACTTGATATGTTGGACACACTTTATGGCCTTCTATCGGATCCCGATTCAAAACTACCTGATCAACAGAGAAAAATGCTGAATCACGCTGACAATGTATGGCTCGATCTCAAGTCTAAATTGAGCTCCGGCGATGAACGCGCCTCATTCTTGTTAAGCAGTCATTCACACATGTCCGAGGCACTTGGGTATCTAATAAAAGCACGTGACGATCCATTATTCAAAGAAATAATTCCCGATTATCTTTTAAAGTACCTGTCAAAGCTGAGTATATTTACCTATCGCGAGGCGATAGGGCATGTCATGCTTTGATTTCGTAGTTTTTGATGTAATCTGAGAATGATACGGGATTCTTAACAAATCTATACAAGTACGTGTCTTCTCTGTAATAGTTCAGGAGAAGACGATGCACTTCCTCTTTCTCGAATATGTTTGTATTCTCAATTGATGCAATACTCCTCTTCAACCAAAACTTTCCCTCAGCGATACTCCTTTTTCTTTTTCCTAGCTTCTCAAATGCTAGATTGACAGCATCGGCAAAAGAAATTTTTTCGTTGGAATTGGCATCAATCGCTCCTTTTGTGTCTTTTGCTGATTGGATTACCGTGACAAGATCCTTGACATGAATTGGAGCAAGTGGCCCCCCGCTCGGCAATCTCGAGATACCTGTTGAAGCAAGTTTGAAGAGATTTTCCGTGAAAACGTCACCATTGCCGAATACGATGGAAGGCCTCACATTTAGGTGGTTCTTCACTAAAGAAACATTATCTTCTACCAAACCCCTGATTCTGAAAAATTCAGAAGCCCCATAATGAACATTAATCGAGGAAATGAAGACGAGTCTTTGATCTGTATCGTTCTTCTTTATGATACCAACAACGTTCTTTATGCCATTTACAAATGTATCGAATAAATCGCTACCATCCTCTTTTTCAGTTTTAACGGATACAACAATCATATCTGCACCGTTTAAAGCACCGTTGAGTTTGTCTGCTTCTGTTATGCTCCCCTCAATCCACTGAATACCTGCACTTTTTAGTTCTGCATTTTCACTTCTGGAATAATAGGCAACACTATCTGCTTGAATGTATTTTGCAATGTTACGTCCTATGTATCCTGAACCACCAATTACTACTACTTTCATCCTTCCTTATGAGAGCGAAGACGTTAAAATTTTTTTGCATACAATTCTCCTCTTATTTTCTTGTGTTAACTCGTAACCGCGATTCTATGGCGATGTTGTTTATTCTCATCTGAAATGATTTTTTCTTCAATCTTGAAACAAACCCAGACGTTAGTTTTGAATGAAATTTGAACCATGATAAAGGCAAAATTTAGAACGTGGGTGATGTGCTTATCTACGCAGGGAAAGAACACGGCTTAAAATCACTTATTCAAATTTAAACAACTTCACGGAAACTTAATTATGTGTTGTAATAATTAAAGAACGATTCGTATGAAAGATAAGTCAAAGAATGTTTACATGGTGAGTGGAGGCGTGACAAAGTTCGCAAAGGCCACCCCTGAAATGGATTTTCGCCTAAGGGTAAAAAAGGCTTTTGATTACGCGATGGATGATATTAACATGCCACTTTCAGAGATAGATGGTTCCGTCGCCTCTTATTTCTCTGACCATTTCCAGAGGCAACTTATGGCGGGAATTATGGTTCAGGATTATCTGGGCCTGACTCCAAAACCGAGTAAGAGGATTGAGGGTGGCGGAGCGACCGGAGGACTTGCTTTTCAGACAGGATACGAAGAAATAGCGTCTGGTAGGATGGACACATGTGCGGTTTTTGGCTTCGAAAGCATGTCTCATGTAAATACATGGAAGGGGAATGAGTTTATAGCCCTTGCGAGTGATACAAACTTTGATTACCCGGTCGGTGGTTTCTACACGGGTTATTATGCAATGATGGCCGTGAGACATATGCACGAGTTTGGAACAACTGTGGAACAGCTGGCAAAAGTATCAATTAAAAATCATAAAAACGCAAAACACAATCCATACTCCCAAAGTCCAATGGATCTGACGGTGGATATGGTTCGTAATTCACCAATGGTATCATATCCTTTGACCAGACTGGACGTCTGTACAATGTCTGATGGTGCAGCGGTAGCAATACTCGCATCCGAAGAAAAGGCGTTCGAGCTGACAGACCATCCTGTCCTGATAAAAAGCATAGGGACTGGAACAGATACAATGCGTCTCTCTGACAGACCATTTGGAAAGGTTCCGCTCCTCCCAAACGAGAAGGAATCGGATTATCGTG
>JAJYVJ010000142.1 GCA_021792045.1 Thermoplasmata archaeon
AGTGCAATTAAAAGTGGAATGCTTGGTTTGACCTTTTAAAAAGACTGCTTAGTTCCCGTGACAAACATAGTGAGATGGCCGGATACAACAAGCTTGAGAAATTCTGTGAAAAGGATTTATGATTGGGTTCATAATGAGGTTTTGGTATCTGGCCTGTTAATATTTTTTTATACACGCAGCTTATTTTTTATAGACTGAGCCAGAATGATTTTATGCAGATGCCATATTTGAGCACTAAAAACGAATAATTATAGAATTTCAGGAATAAGTCAACATTCGGCAGGAAGGAAAATTTTCATCGGGCAGCCGAGACCTTTGACGAAATAGATTCCTCATTTTTCTTCCTTCCTTCTACAGCAAGTATACCATGCATTCCTTTGCTTATGAGTGCAGAAGTGATGAAAGATATCGTGAAAACGAAGACTCCGACAACCATTATAGCGAACATCTCGAGGCCAAGCTGATGCAGGGCAGTAAAACCTCCGCCAAACAACAGCCCATTTGGAACTGTCGGATACCCTGCGGCTGTTGCAAACACACTCTGTGAGAAGAAACCGATCATGAGGACACCAAACAGCCCTCCCACTCCATGGACTGAAAGCACTCCCACCGGGTCGGAGAACCACCTCGATCTTGAAAGAAGCTTCTCGCCCACTATGAATAGAGGGCCGGCTATTATTCCTAAGATAAGTGCACTGCCAACACTGACAAAACCGGCAAGCGGAGTAATAACTACAAGACCCATTAGCGTTCCATTTACTGCATAGAGGATTCCAGGGTTTTCTCTGGTCTCCATGTATTTGAAGAACATTGTGGAAAGCATGCCGGCCGATCCAGATATGAACGTCGTCAGGACTATCGTTATGGCCGAGTAGTTAAGGCCAAGTTCCGTTCCCGGGTTAAATCCAAACCAACCCATCCATAATAACAGTATTGCAAGGGTAAGCCATCCACGGTTCAGGTTTATAGGTACCTGTCTTGATTCAGACAAACCGTTTCTCCTTTCTTCCCTCCATACCTGCGCAAGTATGCCGAGAGCTGCAATCGCAGCAGCCCCATGAACTAGAAGACCTCCGGCGAAATCTCTAACTCCCAGTGTGTAAAGCCACCCGGATGGATTCCATATCCATGCTACAGGTATTGTCCAGATTATAGTGAAATAGACCGCAGAATAAACAACAAAGGCCATCAGCTTAACTTTATTGAGAACTACAACGCTTACAAGAGCAAGAGTGACTGAAGCACAGGCAGCCTCAAAAAAGAAGAAGGTACCCGTGGCAAGATTTGTATTAGTGTAAGCAGCTCCAGTCAGCCAGAACACACCGGAAAGCAAACCTGAATTAGATGAAAACACTCCAAGTAAGAGTCCATTATCTAACGGATTACCTATAACTCCAGAAATCGAAGGAGCAAAGGCAATATTAAATCCAATAAAAGCCATGAAAATTATAGAAGAACCCGTTATAAGCGTGGTCTTAAGGAGGGCATTATCAAACCTTTCGCTTAACTCTCCAACTTCAAGAAATCCTACCGATATTGCCATTATAAAAACAAGGAGCCCGCATAATAAGACCCAGAGATTGTTAATAAGGTCAAGCGCCACAACGATTCACCCCCAGAATATCGCACAAAAGCTTAAAACAATATTGCCTAATGCACTGCGGAGACCGTTTATAGAAGGTTTTACGTGATTTTTATTATTTTTGGGTGGTTTTACGTTACTTGTCACTCATTAAATTGCACGTAACTAAATAGTTTTATACATAGGATAGGATGAGAGATGGTGAATTGCTCCGCCTGTGGAGAACCAGTGCCTGATAACGTGTTAAACTGTCCGTCTTGTGGCACTCGTATTAAAGGTAGCTTGACTGGTGAGATCTCGAGGTTTGTGGATAACAAGGTTGTGCCTCAAGGGATTGCACCTGTTATGGCCAAGAATGTAAAGGTTACAAACATATTAGGCTTGATCGTAGTTCTTGTTATACTGGTTTTTGAGATAATATTCTTCACATTTGCGGTTATGTCTGGCTTGCCATTATATATAGCAGGGCTGTTCATTGCTATGACATTCGTTATAATGTCATTCATCTTGTATTCGAGCCACAGGATAAAAAAGGTCGACTTTTCTAATCCAAAGGAGGAGTATGTAAAAGATCTGCAGAATGCGTACGGGGGAAAGTCTGTTAATGAAATCCATGGAACAAGACTCTTCGGAGATTCACCAGTTAAGCTGGACAGCGGAGAGAAGGTGATTGCATCACTTGCACCGGTTTACAGATTGCAAACGAGTTATTCTGGACCTAGCGGGGTCTCTGCTGAAAAATATACAGAGAATACTATTATACTGACGGATAAAAGAATCATCTTTATAACCATCCCTCTCCCTGGGCAGGGACTCATTATAAGCGGTGGCTCACAAGATATGTGGAACGACATGCTCAAGAGAAATACAATCAAAGAATTAGCCTTAAAGGCCCTGGATCTCCTCAAAAATGGAGATACGCTAGACCATTTTCCAAATGATTACTGGATCAACAGAGATGCAATTCAGCAAAGTGAATATTTGAAATCGATAGGGCCAACGAAATTTGCGTGGGCGGGCGCAATGGGCTTCAAAGTCATAGATTCAAAGAAATTGCGTTACAGCATTGTGGACTCTATCGCGCTTGATACATTAATAAATGAGCTTCATCCTGTGAAGAAATACGTTATATAAGTTAATCTGACCGTTAATAACTTGTCTTTTAAAATAGTGAGAAGCCTAATCTCTTGTCAAAACGTATTTTGAAATAATAACCTAGGCAACTTGTTCATGTGACTTCTTCCGACTCTTCGAGGTTCTAAGAAATAAGACCTGCAATATTGGAAAAGATGAAGCTTGTCAGTAAGAATCCGTTTCATTACATTAAACGTCTCAAGGGAATCCCACTTTATAGTTTGAGAACTGGAAAGTACAGGGTAATCATGAGTAATATCTCTTTTCACACAATCTTCGACGATATTTCTGTCACTGATCAGTTGGAGATTTCTAGAAGAATTGTTAACAGTCTGTTACCGGTCTTAGTGAGTTTTCCAGAATAATGCACATACTGTCAACGTCTGCATACACGGGCTTTCTCAGCAAAAGTTCTGTGGTCATCATTCTTTTCATGAAGCATTAAACCATTAACGTTTCGGTAAGGAATTCTGCGTTTGACCTGGTTGAATTAAGTGAAAAGGGATAAGTAGGGAGTCATTCAATTAAATAAGTGGAAACCGAAAACAGGCAAAGCATTGTCTTTTCATGGCTGGTTTTCTGTGACTCTAGAACTGCATACGCCTCAATTGAAAACCTCCTCTACTTTCTTGACCGCTAAACCCAGCTTCATGGCCTCCCGATACATTTCCTTATCGTCGGTCAACAAAGCCATTTGATAAAATTTGCAGTAGAAAACATACGATGCATCATAAAAAGTGAGTCCCGTTGAGAGTGAAAGTTTCATTATCTCTGCGATATCCGAAGTCTTGAGTCTGATCACTCTGATATTGGCAATTACTTTCTCGATTTCTTTTGTCAACTCCAGTATGAGTTCCCTTTCTAGTCCCCTTATATGACCATCATTTCCCTTTGTTAGTACGCTACCAATCTCGTAACCAGTCAGATCCAGCACAGAAGATTCTTTTAGAATTTTATGGACATTTTCTTCCGAATCCAAGAAGAATAGCGTGAAGAGTGAACTTGAATCCAAAACATAACTCGAAACCACTCGATCACCTTTGATCCCGGTCTTCTCTTAAATCACTAAGAATCTGGTTACGATCAACGTTCTTTAACATTCTATGTATCTTAGAAATACTTTCTAAGAAGTCTTTATCGTTTCTTCTCTCGATCTCATTCTTCAATGACTCCCTCATTACCTCCGAGTAATTTATCTTCAATCTCTTAGCTTCTGCCAATGTTTGTTCATCCACACGTATACTTACAAGTTTTGTCATACAAAACTGTATGTTATCTCACATATATATACTATGTGGCCATTTCTCCAATTTCTATAATTTACGTTTCAGAAATGCTTGTAGCAAAGTTGAAATATTGGAAACACGATAGGAAAAATATCCAAAATCGACCAAGTAAAACTTACATTCCGCACTGTTCAACTCATGTTTAACATTTTCAAGCAAAAAGTCCCCTTTCGCAAGATAGGGGATGAAAGCGAGCGTAATGCTTATAATAAGTATCTGAATAGAGAACTATCAGGTTCATGAGAACATATAATTTAGGATTTACCCGACAGATTTACAGATCACTTTACTGAACACAACTCTTGGTCTCTGTCGTGAACAGTACAATTCCATGTTGCAGCAGAGGATATACTCTTACAGATCTGGAAAGAAGGTCAACTACAAATCACAGCAGAATGAACTCCCAGAATTAAAGGATGCATTTCCTGAATTCATGAATATCCATTCATTTGCCATGCAGGAAAGATTATCGCCGATCTTTGGATATTCGTCATGATATTTTGGTGAAAATATTAAACCCCGACACATATCACTTGTGCGTGGAATATTTTGTTGCTATCACACCTCCTAAGAAATATGGGGAAATAATAACGCAATTCCAAAAAAAGTGGCCAAATAATACCTTACCAGATTTTGTAGAACCGCACATCACCG
>JAJYVJ010000143.1 GCA_021792045.1 Thermoplasmata archaeon
TGAAAAAAGGTACGGACAAGATTTCGATCTTGTTAAGCTAAATGGCGATAGGTTATCCTTACCTCCCATCGAATGTACGTCTATCAGAATTCCAGATGAAGTATCAGTCAGTTCTTTGATAAATTTGTATATATATCTTTTTCTCGCTGAAGCCGTGAGTATAGAGGATAAGCTTGTAACTATTGAGGATGCTGTGTTCAGCCTTAAGAACACTTTAATGATTCCTGATGATTTCATCCCTCCCCAGCTAATGTCAAACATAGAAGGTGAAGTTCATCTTGATGTTAATGAAATGATCAAAGATATTCAACCATTTTCAAAACATCAACTTATATACGTTTACCCGGAATTTTTTAACGGAATTCCGTACAGGATCAGATTCCTCTATCCCTCAAAGTCTTATTCCATTGAAAACGGACGGACTCTTCAAGAATTACTTTCAAAGATAGGAGATTCATTTGAAAAAATAAAGCTTGATGAGGATTTTTCTGCATTCCAACTGAGCAGGTACCTAAAGGATGTTATATACATAATCGAAATAAAACATACGAGGGAACTTCTTCCTCCACTATTTAGCGCCGATAAAATATCTAAACTACAATCTCTTGGTATAGTAGGTACTTCTGAGACTAAAATGACAGTAAAGGACAATATAGACATCAATTACCTAAAGGAGTTAAGAGAAATGCTAAGGAAAAAAGCTGAACAGCTCCGTTCTAATTGGCTAAAAAGCGTTATGAAGTACTGAGAATGGAACATTTATTCAACGGAAAGAATAATCGTTTGGAAAAATAAAATTTAAAAAAGGGCGAGCATCATCCTTTCCAGGCACCTATTCCGAATCCCACTATAAACAAAATTAGGGAAAAGGAAAGAATTAAAGAACCAAATTTAACCATCGCCATATAATTTACGACTGAATGGATAACGTTGGTTATGTTAATCTTAGGAATGAAAGAAAGACCCACAAAGTAAGCGAGAAAGAATGCAACCACCATTAGAATTAGGGAAATTAAACCTTTCTTTACCGCGAGTCCGAAAAGTAGACCATCAACGAAAACTAGCAGCAGCGTAATGTACGCCGCATAAGGTTCCAGTACTGAAGGATACGCCATATTTTTTTCTCCTGACTATTTGTCAGACGTTTATTGTAATAACATCTATTAAATCTTTTGGTACATCAGAAAACGTGATAGCGCATAATCGACACCGCTGAACATGGTTTTTTATTCTTTGTCTGACATTAATTTTCTTATTATTCCCATTTTTTTAATCATGAGATTCCCAATCCAAGCGATCAGAACGAGACAGTATTTTTGACAGCCACCAATGGATATCCTTTGTTCTCACGTTCTTTTTCATTTCTCTGAGATGATTGGACTTCTCCTCCTCACTCATTGTCAAAGCCTTGTATATAGCATCTGCTGTCGAATCGATATCATATGGATTCACTATCAGTGAACCATGCAGATCAATTGCTGCACCCGCAAATTCAGAAAGTATCACCATCCCTTTCTTTGTCGCAGAAGCGAATTCCTTGCAGACAAGATTGAGCCCATCAATTAGAGGCGTAATCAATGTAATATCAGCTGAACGATAATACTGTAAAAGCAGTTCCTGTGGTATCCTTCTGTACATATAGATTATTGGATACCAATAGAGATCTGAGTATAGACCGTTTATTCGTCCCACAAGCATCTCTATTTCTCTTCTCATGTCCTGATATTCAGAGACACTGTACCTGCTCGGAGTTACTATCATTACATAAGTAAACTGCTTACGAGTGTCTGGATGTTTCCTCAGTAGCGCCTCAATAGCTCTGACTTTATTGGAGAGCCCCTTTGTGTAGTCCAGTCTATCAATGGAGAATATTAGTTTTGTTTTTTTATCCTGCCATACGTTTCGCTTGACTGGCTCATGAGAATAATACTTGAAATCTACTCCGAGAGGAACAGCCATAACTTTCTTTTTGTTACTTGGATTAACATTCAGTATGTTTTCACAAGCCGTCTCATAGTTTTGGGCGTACCCGGATGTATGGAACGTTATTAGATCCGCAGAATTTACACTTTCCAAAAAATAAGTGGATTCTGGAAGAATAGAGAAAAATTCACTCGCGACCCATGGAATGTGCCAACTGAATATGACAAAATTCTTCAAACCGAGATCTTTGATCATCTTTGGGACTAGCGCCAACTGATAGTCGTGTATCCAGATCCTGTCACCAGGTTTGGCCTCCTTTGCTATGGCGCTCGCAAATTTTCTATTGACCTCTTTATAGAGATCATAACTATGCTGGGCGAAATATATCTTATCACGAAAATAATGAAAAAGCGGCCACAAAACGGAATTAGAATAGTTGTCGTAGAAACCAAGCTTTTCGTTCTTATTGAGGAATATTCTTGAAATCTTGTATCCGGAATAATTTTCTTCCGGATATTTCTCATCCAGATGGCCATCTCCCCAGCAAATCCAAGTGCCCCCTTTTTCTGTCATGACGCTTGAGAGTGCACGTGCAACTCCACCAACATTTGATCTTACAATAGATTTCTCACCGATCCTGTCATGGGAAATAGGGCCACGTGAGGTTGCAATAATGTACTTCATAATTTAATATTGACTTATCCTATTTAAAATCGCCCAATGCTGAAACGTTATGGATTGCCTCGCACAATAGCAAAGCCAACAAGAAATATTAGAGTTTAAATTCAAAAAAAAGATAGGAAAAATTATTGTTGTGTTCTAATAATATGACCAAGGAATCCAAGTATCCCAAGCATTGCGTTCATGCCTGCGACGACATCGGGATTCTTCATTTTCTCGTACATGGAGAGAATAGATAGTTTAGAATCTGGGGATGTATAGTCTTTCAGCGTGTCGCTGATACCTGGTGAATTGAACATCAGGGTTTTCAACATATCTGAATTTTTCTCGTCGCTTACTGCAAACATTACTGCTGTTAGGACATTTAGCGTTTTTAAAAGAGAAACAGAGAATTCCCTTGATGTAAAAAATTTTCCAAGAAATTCTATGTCAGTAGGCATGTAATCCTTAGATAAATGGTTCAGAAGATCGATTACGCCAGCTTCCTTTAGCCGCTTCATAATAGCCATCATTGACTCTAAAATATCAAGGTTATCCGCCAAGTCCAATATTAGAGCGTCCATTGGATCTTTATTTTGTTCTTCTGTCATATTTGTTCACCTCACATGATACCTCTGACCATACCGGAAAAGTATGTATCGGCCGAAGTCCATTTTAACAGGTAGTCCATCTTGCTATTGAAATTTGCCCTCGGAGGGTGTTCGTATGTAAAGTATAGCGTTATAGCCTCTCCTGGACCTGTAACCGTCGTGCAAGCCACTGCGCCATCGTAAGATTCAAAGTACACGTCTCCAGATATCTCATGCGCAATCCTGTTTGCCAGGTACTCTGACTGGAAATGCGCCGTTGCCCCTGCTTTCGACACAGGCAAGTTGGTTGCGTCGCCTAAGACGAAAACATTGTCAAAATTCCCATAGTTCAGTTTATAGCGATCAACGTCAATGAACCCACTTGGCCCAGCAAGACCTGAGTCGGTGATAAATTGTTGTCCTCTATGAGGCGGAATCAATACAAGTAGATCATAGTCTACAGATTCTCCCTCAAGGGAATTCACTTTTTTGCTTTTCGCATCTATTGATTCGACGTTGAAAAGTGTATGAAGGATAACTCCTTTTTCTTCAAGATATTTCTCCACGAATTCTGAAACGTTCGCGATAGTAAATGCCCTATTCAATGGATACGTATAATGTATTTCCGTCTTATCCCTTATCCCTCTGTTTCTAAGGTACTGATCGAGCTGAAATGTAAACTCATAAGGTGCCGGAGGGCACTGATATGGGATACTTGATGGACCAACTACTATCTTCCCACCTTTAAAATTGTTAAGAGCGTCTCTCAGTTTGATTGAGGAACTATAATCGTAGAAATGAAGTGCGCTTTCCGCATAACCAGGAATGTCTTCAGGGGTGTAACGGTCACCTGTTCCTATAATCAAGTAATCGTAATCGTACTCCTTTCCGGATTTACCATTAACTTTCCTGTTATCTACGTCGATCTTTACAGCCTCGTCCTGTACGTAGTTAATGCCATAATTAAACAGCATTTTCGCAGGTTTTACGCTATCTCTTGGCATTTTAAGGCCGAAGGGTATATGTATCCCATCGGGTTTGAAATAGTGCATCGGTGAATTGCCCAAAACAGTGATGTCAGCGTCTTCTCTTGGTATGAGAAAACGGAGCTTATTCGCCATTATTGTCCCCGAAGCCCCGTCTCCAAGAATCAAAATTTTTGAAGACATAATTACACCATTACTTAATTTTCTTCATCATGATCTCATAATAACCGGTTCTGTCAAAGATACCAATAAGCTGGTTTCCCGACTTATTGATCCATGCTGGAGCATCTTTTTTAGTTCCTGTATCGGTTGAATATACCGAGATAACGTCCCCTACTTTTGCTTCCTTGTAAGCCTTTATCATTTCCATTAACGGACCAGGGCAAAAACTTCCCCTTGCATCCACCACTTTGTTTGGTTTTATTTCATTTTCCATTTTTCTCACCTTATATAAACAGCGTCATG
>JAJYVJ010000016.1 GCA_021792045.1 Thermoplasmata archaeon
ATGATCTATATACCTCCTCCAGACGAAGCCAGCAGGCTCAAGATATTCAAGGTCCACACAAAGAACATGCCTTTGGACAAGGATGTTAATCTTTCAGAGCTTGCGAGAAAAACAGAGGGTTACGTTGGTGCAGACATAGAGAATCTTTGCAGAGAAGCGGGAATGGTGGCCTTCAGAAACGATCCTGATGCTACAAAGGTTACCCAGAGTGATTTCCTGACAGCCCTGAAGGCAATAAAACCATCCATTGATCAAGAAGTATTGAAGTTCTATTCGGGCTTCTCTGAATACCTCAATAAGAACGTAATGGAAAAGAAGAAGAGCGTAGAAGAACTGGGATTGTATCAGTAAGCGTATAAATTCCATCTATTTTTTTTTTATTGAAGATTCTGGATGATTCCTAGATCTTGAAAAGCCATCAGTGAGATTTACTCTAAAATCGTATTTGATTTTGGAATTAACGGAATTCTGTTAGGCTTGACCTTGGTAAAAAGTAGAAGCATAATATATAAATTTGCAAACAAGTTAATGTTGTATGAATGAGGAGAGACATGCAACTTTTGATTCTTTTCTGAGTTTAGATATTCGCGTTGGAATAATCCGGAAGGCTGAAGTTTTTGAGAAGGCAAAGAAACCGGCATATAAGTTGAGGATCTTTTTTGGAGATGAAATTGGATTCAAAAATTCTTCAGCTCAGATCAGGAACTATTCACTTAACGAACTGGAAGGCAGGAGAGTAATAGCAGTAATCAATTTTCCTCCAAAACAGGTGGCGAATTTCATTTCCGAAGTTCTTGTCCTTGGAGCTGTAACGGACGAAGGGATACAACTGCTAATGGTTTCCGATAGAGCAAAACCAGGTGATAAAGTTGCTTAGAGATGATTAGGCATCCGTATTGATGTAGTTCAATAATTGTCTGACGCAAAAAAATATATTATAGGATAAGTTACTGTTATAATATGGTTACTAAGAAATTTGTCTCTGACACAATTAAAAAATCTGTAATGACAAGCGAAGGAACCCTGCTTGGAACCGTCAGCAATTATGTAATGGATACAGAATCTGGAGCTGTTAAGACCCTGTTGGTAAAACCAGTTTCAGGCTCCAAATACGCAGAGTTTCAGACGGACAAAGAAGGACGCTACATGATCCCGCTTAGGCAGGTAAAATCCTTAAAAGATGTATATGTTGTTGAAACCAATTTCGTCGCGCCAAAACCTGAAAAATAAATCAATTTAATACTTTTGGAAGGTACCTCAGGATGGCTGCCATCCCACCAAACGCTTTTTGGAGGAGTTTTCCCTCCTCGCTGTCCTCAGAAATTAATTCTACTTTAGCACCAGATTCTTCAGCAAGCTTGTAAAGGGATGCCACAAGATCATCTTCATGATCGAGATCCATTACACTCTTGTCAACATCGCATATCATTTCAGCATCTGGTCCCTCATTTGTTGACTTCATAAGACCGCAGGTCGGGCATTTGAAAAAATATGTTATCTTGTTTAATCCTTCAGAAAGTAGCAGGAGGTCAACAGCCTTCTGTTGAAGAGCAGATCTTATTGTATTTTCACCATAGACTGCGAGGCCGCCTCCAGGTTTTCTGATTTCAGAGGTGAATTTATTCATTAGCTGGCGTTCCCTTGCAATCTGCATCTCCTTCATACTGTCTGCAGCCTTCTCCACGAGTTCCCTGAGTCCGGTCTCGTCCGTGTAACCGATATCGAAAAGATCCTTCGTTTTGTTCTTTATCTCATTTCTCAGATAATCCTTTTCGAAAAAGTATTCTTTTGTTGCTCCGGGTCCACCAATGAAAACTGCCTTTATGTCTTTGATCATTGGGACGAATGCATTATTTGCAATTTCACCAACTTTCTTGAAGAACTCATGAGCGGCAATCTCTATCAATCGCTCATATCTTCTCGAGGATTGCCCACCTTGATGATGTTTGCTCGGAACGAGAGACTGTTCGTTTGCAACCATGGATATATATGTGCCATTCAGGAAACCAACTGTAGCTTCCTTTCGATCTATTACAATTAAGCCATAAATTTCCTTTGTGACCAGCTGCGACAGCAGCGGCTCCAGGTGAAAATTCGAATCACACGTATACGAGAATGTTTGTACCGGTTCTGGCGGTTCTATGACCCTGGCATACATCTCAGTTTGATCACCACGGATCGCGATGTGACCCACAAAAAATGCAAGTCCATTCTCGGGTGCAAATCTATATGACTTAAGGCGAGACATTATGCTTTCTATAGCAGCAAGAACGTTCTTGCGCGTTGATTTTGACTTTATGTTTGATGATGTCGAATACTCCTCTCTCAAATACTGTACTACATCTGAAATCTGTTTTCCTGGTGGAATGTACAGAGAAACAAGCTCCGTTCCCCTTCCCTTCAGCTTTTGAAGCTCCTGAAGTGCTTTACGGAACTCGTATCTCCGTATCTGTGATTCATCGTTGTTCATCCCTGAGAAAATTTATAATCGTATATAACCTTAATTGGAGGAAAAGAATGAAAACTATAGTTATCTCACTAGGCGGTTCGATAGTTGCTTCCGACGGACTGAACACGGATTTCATGGGTAAGCTGGCGAAATCACTGGAAAAAATGGATAGGAAGATAAAATTTGGTATCGTTGTCGGCGGAGGGAGCGTTGCAAGATCGTATATTTCGGCACTGAGAAAATATGGCGTAAACGATAACATCCTCGATGAGATTGGAATAAATGCAACAAGGATGAATGCCCTTGCTCTCGCTTCATTCTTTGAAGACGCAAATTCAAGGATACCTACAACAGTGAATGATGCCGTTGAGATGTCCAAGATCTATAGATTCACCATCATGGGTGGCACGGAGCCTGGTCATACTACCGATACTGTATCAGCCCTGCTCGCTGAGAGAATCAACTCAGGTATCCTGATAAATGCGACCTCTGTGGACGGGGTCTATACCTCCGATCCAAGAAAGGAAAAGAAAGCAAAGAAGATTGATGCACTTGGATATGATGAATCCCTTGTGCTTTCTATGAAAGGCCTTTCCGGTGCAGGATCGAATGTCTTCATGGATCCGACGGCCCTTAATATTGCGAAGAGGTCAAAAATAAAGATATTTGTGATAAACGGGCTCGATATAGGTGAATACAAAAATGTAATTGAGAAAGGTGAAACGACCGGTTCCGTGATTCGTTGAAAAAAAAACGACGTTAGTGCTGAGGTATTCTGAGATCCCAATCTATTATTTTCGTTTTGAGTTCACTCCCGTTAACATCTGCGAAGGAACTTAAAATATTATTTCGAAGATCCTGCATTTGCAATAATATCTGCTCCATGCTCATGGTCCCGAGATTCTCAGTCTCAAGCATCTTATAGTAAGTCTGGTCGCTCTCCTGGATCACTGGGCAAATGAAAATCTGGTCATTAAGGCCAAGCGGAAGTTGTGAGATAAGATTAGCTGTGGAGGCAACGTGATCCCTGCTTAACTTTAATCCGCCGGTGCCTGCCATTATGACAATAGAGACTGGTATCTCATGATCCTTGATGTTGGATATGTCATTCATGGCTTCTGTTATGTTTATGTTTCTGTTGAGCAACCTAATCACTTTGTAGCTACCAGACTCAACATAAACATACATTCTGGAAAGTCCGTGTTCTTTCAGGTCACGATAACTTATCATGTTCCTTTTCTTCGGAGTTGAATAAATATCAAATGAACTTGCAACTGGCAGACCCAGCTCAGATCGGATAAGATCCATTATGCTGATAAGTTCCTTTTGATCGATATCTATTGCCCTTGCATCCCCAAGATACACAGACTTCCTGGAGGGCAAGGAGTCCCCAAAGTACGATTTTACAAGTTCGAGTTCTTTGGAAAATTCATCGACTGAACGGATATTATGCGTTATGCTCTTGTATTCTCCAAAAACGTTGCAATAGTTCCATTCCGAACCGGTGGAAACAGAGAGGTATATTGGGTTAGAAAGCATTGGCGGGAAAATTGAGTTTTCTCCGTAGAGCTCCGTATATTTTTTCGCATCTTCTTTAAGAAAGTTAGAAAATTTATCTTCAGAGTCCAGACCTAAAGACTTCAGGCGACTTTTGCTATTGGATTCGAGCGCTTCATAAAATTTTGAGTTAATTTTAAAAATTTCCTCTGCTTCTGGAATTTTATTAACAAGATTTCTGGCAACGTTGAGTTCATACCAGACATTGTCAAAAGAACGGAGAAATAATGAATTTCCAGTATCCAAGGAGAATGGCCTACAGAGGAAGTCAGTCTCGATCTTTCCAAAAGCATCAGAATCTATCTTAATGATTCCATTCTCTTCAGCAGTCTCCATGATCCTTGATTGTTATGAAACCTTAAAATCTTGTGCTTCCGATCGTTGTAACTATTCTCGTAAAAATTATCCTTTCCAAAATGGGCTAAGAGCGGGACCTGTGCAATGCAAATACAGGATCCACTATTGTAAAATTTGTAAAAAATATTATTTTTGTGTCTCTCTAATCCCTTATCTCTTTCTCAGCCAGAAAAGCCGTGAGTAAGATAAGCGCAACTGCCAAAATAGCCAGGCCCCCTAGCCATTGCCCAACCTGAGTCCACTGCGACGCAGTCATCGTTGTTCCGTTTATTATGACCATCCTCATAGCTTCCGCGGACCACGAAACAGGATTATATTTCGCTATATTAGAAAGCCAGCTTGCCATCATTCCGGGTGCAAACATAGCATAACTTACAAACAACAGGGGAAGGTTGACCAGATTGACTATGCCAAAGATTGAGTTCATGTTTGTCATCCTAATTGCGATCACACTGAATATTGAAGAGAAAATGAACGAGATCATTACAATGGCAGCAACAATTACGAGACCATCAAGAACTGTGAAACCATGGATAAATTTCAAGCCGTTTGGAATCAAAAGCGCTGCCACGATCAGTATGAGCGCCTGTGGCAGGATTCGCAATGTCGATGACAGAATCTTTGATAGTACTATTGAACTCCTTCTGATGGGCGACGATAAAAAGCGCCCCATTGGGCCAAGACGTCGATCGAATATTATGTTTGTTCCTGCAAACATGGCGGTAAAAAGTCCTGTAATTGTAAGGACGCCCCCAACAATATACGTTATATAATTTGGGGCACCACCCAGTATCAAATCGCTGGCATCAGGAAAGAACTTCGTAATATCAAATGCACTGCCAAACAGAGCTATCCAGAAAAATGGCTGCAATAGGCCAGTTATAAAGAACACTGGATTTCTATACCACTTCTTGAGTTCCCTAACTGTCAGTGGGCCAAGACCGCTCATTTTCTCACTCTCCGTAGATTCATCATCATCTTTCTGGCATCCACCGGTTCTTCCTGCCTAATGTCCTTTCCGGTATATTCCAGAAACACCTCGTCCAAGGATGGTTTTTGAACGGTCAGCTTACTCGTGGACAACTTTTTCTTGCCTATGAAATTTATTATTTCCGGTAAGGACTCGTCAGAGTTAGCAACCTTTATTCTAACGGTATTGGGGCCAGCTTCCTTTATCTCTATTGCACCATTCATCGTCTTCATTGTCTCTGCTTCCTTTTGATTCTTAAGTGTTATTGTTACGATATCCCCCTGGAGAGAGGATTTAAGTTCACTTGGTGAGCCTGTTACCAAAACTTTGCCATGATCGATGATCGAGACACGATCAGAGAGCGCATCTATCTCTTCAAGATAATGAGAAGTAAGAATTATTGTAACATCAAGCTTCTTCTGAATATCACGCACATAATTCCACATCTGCGTTCTCGTCTGCACATCGAGGCCAAGAGTGGGTTCATCAAGAAAGAGAATCTTTGGATCATTTACAAGGCCAACAATGAGTTCCAGCCGCTTCCTCATGCCCCCGGAGTATCCACGTACGTACCTATCAGCCGCATCCTCCATATCCACGAGCTTGAGAAGGTGCGTTATTCGTTCGTCTGCAGTGGCTCTCGGAACGTCATAGAACTGGGACACCATTGTGAGGTTTTCTCTCCCCGTGAGATCTTCGTCCGTTGTAAGATCCTGAGGGACCACGCCAATAGACTTCCTTACTTCCAATGACTGCTTGTTTATATCGTATCCTGCAACTATTGCAGTTCCTGAAGTAGGCGATATTCTTGTTGTGAGCATGTTTATGGTCGTCGTCTTGCCAGCACCATTGGGGCCCAGGAGACCATATATTTCACTCTCTTCTATACTAATATTAAGATCAGATACTGCTTTTATTTTCCCGAGGTACACCTTTGACAGGTGCTCTGTCTTTATTATTGTTGCCATACAACCATTCCCTATAATTTTTTGAGTCGATCCTCGACTTCCCTCAATCTTTTTCGATGTTCCTCAGAAAGCTTGTCCTTCTCGTCTTCGAGGTAATCAACGTAACCCTCAAGATTTGCCAAGATATCGTCAAGAGAGAGATCAGAATCTTCCCTTGAATAGCCGGTTTTGAATCTCAGACCTATTTCTTCCAATCCAGAATCAGTTATCTCGTATTTTGAATCGGGTTTACGAATGACAAATCCATCCGCCTCCAACTGATGAAGTAACGGGTATATGGTTCCTGGACTCGGCTTCCACCAGCCCATTGATTGTTTAGCCATGGCCTCAATAATTTCTGAGCCGCGTAATGAACGTTCTGAAAGTAGCCACAAAACCCATTTTTTTAACCCGCCCTGTCGCCTGGAAGAATAAATGGAACTCCATGCGTGGGGACCGAAAAAATCTCCACCCAATCTTTCACCACGATCCGATTCTTTTGACATTCGATATCAAATCGATATCGGTTTCGAGTATTAATATATAACCTCTGAACCTAAAAAATAAAAAACAAAAGTAAAAAAACTCAGAAAACACCAAATCTGGCTATTACATCTGAAAGATTATCCATATAGTCTCTGAATATTCTCAATATGTCTCTTGAAGTAATTACCCCTACCAATTTTCCATTCTCAACGACTGGTAGTCTCCTGATGCCTTCCTTGTTCATAATTTCTGTAACCTGATCTGTTGGAGTGTTAGGTGAAACTGATTTTATCGGAGCGTTCATCAAATCGCTCAGTTTCACGTTCCGTGGATCAAGATCTTTTGCCACAACCTTATTTACGTAATCCCACTCCGTAACCATGCCGTATGGCTTTCCATCCTTTTCGACTATTATAAAACCAGTGTGATCGTTGCTCATTATTTTAGCTGCTTCTCTAGCGTTCAGGTTACCGTCAAACATGTTCGTGTATTTTTTCATAATATCCTTCGCATAAAGAACCATATTATAGTATAGCAAGGAAATACTTAACTGTCACTACGCACAACTTTTTTATCATATGCAATCAGTTGGCGGAAAAAGGTTTATTTTACAGAGTTTGCGATACATGCCTTAATTAGCGATTAAAGCCCCATTGCAATTGAATCCATCTCTAGATAAAATCGCTTAAGGGCCAACATTAATCACACAATTTCACCATTTTGGAGCAAGTTTCGCTAAGTCATAGTTAAAATTTTGCCTTCTACGATTGTATAGAAAATTAAAATAACAGGATTGTCATCATTTGTGGAAGTGAACAGATGACTGAACAATTGAGTACAGGAACAACAACACTCGGAATGGTTACCAAAGACGGTGTTGTAATGGCAACTGAAAGAAGAGTTACAATGGACCATTTTATTATGCATAAAGATGGAAAGAAACTACACCAGATTGACACAGCGGCTGCAATGACAATTGCAGGATTGGTTGGCGATGCACAGGTGTTGGTTAGATACATGTCTGCAGAGCTTGAACTTTACCGATTACAGAGAAAAGTCAATATGCCAATTTCTGCTGCTGCGACCCTTCTGTCGAATATACTTAACCAGACAAAGTTCTATCCATACATGGTCCAGATTCTTATCGGTGGATATGACACGGAGCCGCATGTTTTCTCCGTTGACGCAGCAGGCGGATCTGTCGAGGATGTGTATGCTAGTACCGGATCTGGTTCACCATTTGTTTATGGCGTTCTGGAAAATGGATATAGAGAAGGTATAAGTACAGAAGAGGCCATAGAACTCGCAATTAGAGGAGTTTCAGCCGCAAAGCAGAGAGATTCAGCCTCTGGCGGGATGATCGATATAGCGGTCATTGATAAAGACCATGGATTTCACCAGCTTTCAAAAGATGAAGTCCTGGAAAGAATCAAAAAATACAAATTACCCCAATAAATTCCCTATTAAGTTTATTTTTTAAACTCGGAGTTATTTCTCATGTCTTTTAGAGATTACATAGAAGAAGCTAGGACTGTATTCGACAAACTGTATCCCGAGAATCAGATTACTGAGATAGATTACGAAGGGCCAACGATCGTAGTCTACACCAAAAACAGTGATCTGTTCGCCAAGAGAGAGGATCTAGCACGACAGATTGCACAGGAAATGAAAAGAAGAATTACGATACGTCCTGATCCTTCAATCATGATGGCCGATGACGAGGCTGAAGCCATTATAAGAGAGATTATACCTGAATCCGCAGGTCTCAAGGACGTATATTTTGAGGCTGATACCGGGGAAGTAGTAATAGAAGCGGATGAACCAAGCATAATAACGTCGAGAATGTCCGATCATATCGTCACGATAAAGGACAAGACAAAATGGTCGCCCAGGATTGTACGAGCACCACCTATGTACTCAAGAACTGTAAAAGAGATGAGAGAATTCCTCAGGGATGTAAAACAGGAACGAAAAGAATTTCTGCATAATCTTGGAAAGAAATTGAGTATCCCCACAATGCCTGGAGAAACATGGATAAGACTCACCGCTTTGGGGGGCCACAGGGAAGTTGGAAGAAGTGCCACCCTGATATCAACAAATAACTCGAAAATTCTAGTTGATTGCGGTATGCTGAACACAAATGAGCCAGATGATCAGCCCTGGGCAAGTGCACCTTATCTCTATGCGCCAGAGATCCAGCCATTTTCATCAATAGACGCAGTGGTCCTCACCCATGCACATCTTGACCATTCCGGACTCCTACCATTGCTATATAAGTACGGATACGACGGTCCGGTATATATGACGCCCCCTACAAGGGACCTGATCGCTCTCCTGCAGAATGATTACATTAAGGTAGCGCATGCCGAGGGGCACAAGGGCCCTTATGAATCAAAGCATATAAGGGAGGAATTGAAGCATTCGATTGTGCTCAGGTACAATGAAACGACGGACATAACAAGGGATGTAAGGCTCACATACTACAATGCAGGTCATATTCTTGGATCCGCATCTGTACATTTGCATATTGGAGATGGCCTGTATAATATAGTGCTCAGCGGCGATGTGAAATTCGAAAAAACCTGGCTTTTTAATCCCGCAAATAACGTTTTTCCAAGAGCAGAAGCTTTTATGACAGAATCCACTTATGCCGGCAGGGAAGATTACCATCACCCACGGGGCGAAGCTTCACAATTGCTCGTCGATATAATTAACCGAACCTTCGATCGTGGGGGATCCGTTCTCGTACCGGTATTTGCTGTGGGAAGAAGCCAGGAGGTAATGCTCGTTCTCGAGGAAGCAGTTAGGAACAAGAAAATAAAGGAAGTACCTGTTTATCTGGATGGCATGATAATGGAGGCAACGGCCATTCATGCAGCTTATCCTGAATACCTCAATAAGAATCTCAGGGAATCCATAATGGTCAAAAGGGAGAATCCTTTTCTGAGTCCTATGTTTAAGAAGGTTGAGACAAAGCAGCAGAGATTAGAAATATGCGATTCCGTGGAAAATAAGGTCGTTCTGGCAACCTCGGGAATGATGAATGGAGGTCCGGTAATGGAATACTTCAAAAGTTGGGTGAGCTCTCCGGAGCATTCCCTCGTTTTTGTGGGTTACCAGGCTGAAGGGACAACCGGTAGGAGAATACAGAAAGGCGCTACGGATATCTCCCTTTCAGAGGGGGGAAAACAGGCAAGGTATGACATAAGAATGGCTATCGAAACAGCTGAGGGATTCTCAGGACACTCTGACAAGAGACAGCTTCTCTCCTATATAGCTACGATGAAGCCTAGACCGCAGAGGATACTTGTCAACCACGGCGATGGTGAAAAAGCTGCCGAATTTGCAAAATTAATAAGATCCAAATTTGGTATTGAGGCACATGCCCTTAGAAATCTTGAAACAATTCGATTCTACTGATGGAAAGGATCTTTGCTGAATTAATAATAGATCTAATGAAAAATTAGATTGGGAAACTCCCATCGGGAGATACCTTTTTCCAATCAGAGAGAAACCTGCTTAGCCCTTCTGATGTTTTAGGATGTTCGGGTAATTTTTTGAGAACATCGAACGGAAGAGTAACTACATCAGCCCCTATGATAGCGGCTCTTAAGACATGAACGGGATTTCTTACGGAAGCGACCAGAATCTTTGTCTGTATGTCATAATTGTCAAATATCATTCTGATCTGGTCAATTATCGCCATTCCATCCTCCCCGATATCATCGAGCCTTCCTACGAAAGGTGAAACGTATTCAGCTCCACACTTTGCAGCAAGAAGAGCCTGTACTGGATTGAATATGAGTGTGCAGTTCACAGGGATATTCTTTGCCTTGAGAACCTTTATGGCCTTAAGCCCGTCCAGTGTCATGGGTATTTTGACGACTGCATTCGCGCCTAACTTGGCGACCTTCTCAGCTTGCTGGATCATCTCATTGTATTCAGTTGCAACTACCTCTACGCTGACAGGGCCAGGCGTGACTTTCAGGATTTCCTGGATTATGTCTGCAAACGCCCTACCTTTCTGCGTTTCCTTCATTGCAAGTGATGGGTTTGTCGTAACACCATCGACGATACCCATTGCAACGCCTTCCTTTATCTCTTCAACGTTTGATGTATCAAGAAATATTTTCATAATATGTCTCCTTCCTGAAGCATTCTTCCGAAACTTTCACTATATCGTTCACGCCCATATGAAAGTAATCAAAGAGTTCCCATGATTTACCGGATTTTCCAAACGTGTCCATCATACCCAGGCGCTTCAGGTGAACAGGATGGTTCTCGGAAATTACTTCGGCTACCCTGCTACCAAGACCGTTGTATATGGAGTGTTCCTCGACCGTTACTATTCTTCCTGTTTCGTTTGCAGCCTTAATTATTGCTTTTTTGTCAATAGGTTTAATCGAAGACATGTTGATCACGCGGACACCAATACCCTTTTGCTTTAGGATTTCAGCAGCCTTCAGCGCAAAAGACACCATTACACCCATGCCTATGATGGTAATATCGCTGCCGTCACGCAAAGTTGACGACACACCCGGGTGAAAACTATAATTATCGTCGTATAAAAGCGGGAATTTTTCCCTTGAGAGCCTGACATAATTCGGCCCGGTTCCGGATTCTACAAGATAGTCTATAACGCTCCTTGCCTCATAAGAATCTGCCGGTACGATGACCTTCATGTTGGGGAGGCCCGACATTATGCCAACATCCTCGACGATCTGATGTGTAGCACCATCCTCGCCCACAGTTATGCCTGCATGGGTAACGACAAAATTGACGTCCAGATTATTGTAGCACACCGATTGCCTCATTTGTTCATATGTCCTCATCAAGAACACGGCGAACGTTGAGGCAAACACTTTTTTCCCGCTGAGAGCAAGGCCTGCGGCGGTTGTTACCATAGATTGTTCAGATATGCCCATATTGAAGAAGCGATCCGGAAATTTCTTCCCGAAGATCGAGGTCTTCGTAGAAGACGATAGATCTGCATCAAGAACGACGAGATTCTTGTGCTTCTCGCCGAGAACAGCAAGCTCTTCTCCGTAGGTTTCACGCAAACTCTCTGAGATCATTTGAGTTATTCACCACCAGAAAGTTCGGATATGGCAAGCCTGTACTCTTCCTCTGAAGCAGGAGGCGAACCGTGGTACTTTGGATTATTTTCCATGTAACTCACGCCTTTTCCTTTAACCGTATTCGCAACTATAAAAGTAGGTTTTTCCAGCGACTCCTTTGCCTCTTCTATCGCTGAAATGATCTGGTTATAATCATGACCGTCTATCTCAAGGACGTTCCACCCGAAGCTAGCGATCATGTCCGGTATATTATTGAGCGGCATAATATCCCGGGTGAAGCCATCAAGCTGTATCCTGTTCCGATCAAGTATTGCTATAAGATTATTCAAGTGATACTTATTGGCGGCCATTATCGATTCCCAAATATTTCCTTCCTCAATTTCGCCATCACCAACAAGCACAAAAACACGATATGAACGCTGATCGAGCTTTCCGGCAAGTGCCATCCCAACCCCAACACCAAGGCCCTGCCCGAGCGATCCCGTAGATACCTCGACACCTGGAACCCCCCTGTGAACATGCCCTTCAAGTTTGGAATTTAATTTTCTGAAACCAGAAAGGAAGGATTCTGGAAAAAATCCCCTTACCGAAAGTGTCGCGTAGAGACCTGGAGATGCATGACCCTTACTCATTACAAATCGATCCCTATCTGGATCATCTGGATGGAGTGGATCGATATTCATCTCTTTAAAATAAAGAACTGTTAGTATATCTGCAGCACTCAAAGATCCACCAGGATGGCCACTTTTCGCAGAATAAACCATTTCAATTACTTTTCGCCTGATCACGTTAGAAATGCGCTTAAGATCCACAACATCATAGGCTTCCATTATTATTTACACCGCACCACTATAGATTTCTGAATCTATATACCAAGTAGGTCTATTGCAGTAAGAATAAAAATGTTTTTTATGGTGATTGTTGACAAAGATCAGGAGATCATGTCCATGCCATGATCGCTTTCAACTTCTCCGGCCATCTCTGGATAAACGGTTGTGGTTAAGCCAGTGGCTACAACAAGAACCTGAACCGTTCCGCTTTCTACCCTGTTATCAACAGTCGTTCCCCATATGATCCTTGTATTTTTACCGACCCTCTTACGTATCATATCGGAAGCGTTGCTTGTTTCTTCAAGCTGGAGATCCTTTCCACCAATAACGTTAACGATGACACCTGAAGCTTTAGACATATCGAGCTGAAGGAACGGGGACGCCAACGCCTTCTGTACTGCATCGCTAACCCTTGTTCCAGGCTCTCCCATGCCCTGTCCCATACCTATCATTGCGAGGCCAGTATCCTTCATTATGGTTCTAAGATCGTTAAAGTCAAGATTTATTAGACCAGGTCTGGTTATTAAGTCGGATATGCCTGTTATTGCCCTTACCATGACCTCATCAGCAAACCTGAAAGCCTTTTCCATAGGCATATCAGGGACGAGTTCAACAAGCTTGTCGTTCGGTATGAGTATGACACAGTCAGATGCTCTGATCAGTTTTCTCAGACCCCACATCGCATTCTTGAGCCTCACAGAACCTTCAGAAGTGAAAGGCATGGTAACAACCGAGATAGTTAGAGATCCTCCTTCTTTAGCCCGAGAAGCGATATAATAAGCTGATCCCGTTCCGGTTCCACCACCGAGACCCGCTGCGACAAAAGCAATGTCGACGCTTGAAGTGTATTTTACGATTTCCTGGTCGGATTCCTTTGCAGCCTGCTCACCGACCTTTGGGTCAGCACCTGAGCCGAGGCCCCTTGTGAGATTCTTCCCCAGCAGTACCTTATGATTAGCCTTTATTTTGAGTAGATGTGCGGCATCAGTATTACATGCAATGAGAGATGCTCCTACAATACCTTCTTTCATGAGTCTATTGATCGTGTTTGACCCAGCGCCACCCGCTCCGAAGACTCTTATCTTTACCTTTAATTTATCTAAATATTCCTGTAATTCTTCCTCGGAAGTACCTATCTTTTCCTCTTCTTCTTCAAAATCAGACATGCTTGGTGTTACCATAATTAATTACAGATAACACGTACTTGGTTTTAAAATTTATCATAGCTGGGAAAAACATGGGAAGATATTTGGCTATCTTGTGAGCCAATCTGTCCTCTTCCAAAATGTGAAAAGCCCATAAATGGTTGAACAGAACATTATAAGCAGGGCTATAGATCCGTAAGCAATGGTTCTCAACTTCTGACCCGGCGTAATCTGCGATGCAACCTTTGTGAGAAATACTGCACTACCAGCATATCCGATAACTCCTATACCTATTCTTCCAGCCATGTGGCTGACAAACCTATCAAGAGCCGCGAAATCCAGGAAATTGTGAGGTCTCAATGGATCGAAAAAATATGGGTGAAAGTTTAAGAATATTCCCACTCTGATGAGGGCCATTACCAATGTAAAGACTGGCAATATGTAAACATAAGATAATTCAAAACTGTAGAATTTTCCTGCCTTTATCATAGTGCCATCCTTGATCTCTCTGCCTAATCTAACCCATCCTGACCTTCCCCACCTGACGCTCTGCTTCCAGAATTTTTTCAAAGACGCCTGGGGATACGTCTCGACCTTTGTATCAAAATCCTTGACAGCGAGCAATCCTTTTCTGATTATATAATTGGTCATTAGCCAATCCTCACCAAGTTGGCTTGGTCTGCCAAGAACCTTGGAGTGAACGAACTCGTCAGAGAGTATGAATGGTTTTATGACTTTCGTATCATACATAGCACAGGGGCCATCAAGATTCATGACGCTTCCATGGAAGGACATTGCTTTGTAAACAACTTCTTTGGAACGTTCTATGAACTCCGACATGTATCCTATTTTGCTATCTGTCCTCCTGACCGTAATGTTTGCACCAACGCCACCAACACCATCGGTAAATCTACTCATAAGACTCTTTGCAGCGTTCTCTGGGAGAATCGTGTCACTGTCTACGAACATGACATATTCTGTGTTGACATAAGTCATACCCGTTGCGATTGTGCCTTTCTGACCCAAATGCTTTTCCTGGTAAATGAAGGTCCCACCGAGTGATTCTACGATAGAGCGATAAGGATCGTCATTAGAATCGCCAACAACGACAAACTTACATCCCTGCTTAGCAACTGAATTTATAGATTCGATAAATATGGAAACGCTTTCATTGTAAACCGGCATAAGAATAGTGACTTTGCTTAAATCAACATCCGATGAAGTATATTTAGCCTTATATTTCGCAGAATCGAATGTGTTCATGAAGTAATAAAGTAAAGATACTCCTGTAAAAACTGCGATCAGGATTGCCGAAATTCCAATCAATAATATTAAAGCACTAAAATTCGTTATGATAGATTATAGAGAAATATATATGCCTATTGGTACAATTTTGTGGAGAATTCGTTAAATCCTTATCGCTTAAGGCACAACTCACTATTTTCTTGAAACCGTAGTTTAACGATTTTTCTATTTGCGCCAATATCCATGATTCAATTTATTGTCCCGCAAATTTCGCTGTTGTCCGAAAACGAGATGAGTAAATGTTCAATAATAGAGCGTTTTTTGCGATGTTTTTGGCACTTAACACGGTTTTATACTTTTATTTTTGGTCAACAAAATGTGAGGGAAAAGATTTTTCAAAAGATATCGGATATGCTTTCATGCCAGTATCACCTATCGAATTTCGTTATGGTCGAGAAGAAGTCAAGAATATCTTTTCCGAGGAATCTAGATTTAGATATCTCCTGAGGGTTGAGAGAGCCATTGCTCAGGCTGAATCTGAATTCAAAGTTATACCAAGGGAGGCCTATGAATCTATTGCGACAGTTATTGACTCAGGAAATGTTTCACTGAACAGAATGAAGGAAATAGAAAGCGAGACAAGACATGATATTGCCGCTCTCGTAAAGGCAATTTCCGAGCAATGCCCTGAAAATGGAGACTATGTTCACTTTGGAGCTACGTCAAATGATATTGACGACAGTGCAACAGCATTGCAGATAAAGGACTTCCTTTCTTATCTCGAGGATGATCTTCTAAGATTCCAGGAAACCCTTGCTTCTCTTGTTTTAAGGTACAAAAATACGCCCATGCTGGGAAGAACGCATGGTCAGCATGCGAGTCCGATAACATTTGGACTGAAACTATCGGTTTACTTGACGGAAATGAATCGGCATGTAGAGAGACTTTTGCAGTCCTACAAGAGGATCATTGCGGGAAAATTATCTGGCCCAGTTGGAACTGGAGCTTCCCTAGGACCGGATTTCTTAAAGATCCAGGAAAGGGCTATGGAGATTCTAGGAATTTCGACAGATGTGCCTGCGAATCAGGTCGTTGATCGTGATAGATACATAGAATTCCTTTCGCTGATCAACCTCATTGCCACTCTCTTGGAAAAAATTGGAACAGAAATAAGGAATCTGCAGCGACCGGAAATTGGTGAGGTTTCAGAATACTTTGATACATCCAGACAGATCGGATCGAGTTCCATGCCCAGCAAAGTGAATCCAATAAATTCAGAGAATGTTGTGAGCCTTGCACGATTCATAAGAAGCCTTATCATCTCCGAGTACGAGGCTGCAGTTACCTGGCACGAAAGAGACCTTACAAACAGCGCATCAGAGCGCTTTGTTATTCCGTATGCCTGTATACTCACCGATCATATCTTGACAAAAATGACATCTGTTCTTGAAACCCTGAAAGTTGACGATAAGAGAATGCTTGATAACCTTCTTTCTGATGACTTCACCCTTTCAGAAGAGTATGTCACAGTGCTCACCTCCTTGGGTGTTCCCAGACAGACCGCACACGAACTTGTAAGATCAAGTGCAATGTATGCGGACGCCCGTGGAATTTCCCTAACACAAGCTATTTTAAAGAATCGAGACGTACCCAGGGATGTTATTGCGAGGTTACCAAAAATTGATGATCCTACAAAGTTCGTTGGGCATTCGCGTGAATTGTGTGATCTTGCGCTTAAAGATTGGATAAAGACTAAATCAACTCTAATGGAGGGAAAAAAAGGTGGAAAGATTCAGAGATGAGAAACATCTACTAAATGACATACTATCAATACTTTCGAAGGAGGAGAATAGTATCTCTGGTTTGCACAAAAAACTTGCAGAACACGGTAATGCAGTACACAGGCTTATCTTGACCGGATATCTTGATGCGCTCGTCGATCAGGGCATCCTTAGAAGAAGGGAAGTAAAGCCCTCCAGGATTTACTCCCTAAACACTCAGTCTGGGAGGGATGTTTATGATATTGTCGGGACCATAGCAAGAAAATTATCTTCGGATAACAGCGGGGACGATGCCTTATTGCTTCTCTGTTACATTTTTAACAGACCGATATTCTCTCGGGAACTTGAAAGATGCAACGTCGACCTTCCAGTTTCTTACAAAAAAGTTAATTCCCCAAATAGAGCAGAATATTTGAGTATTCTTGAAAGACAAGGTATAAAAATTGCTCCTTCAAATATGTTAATGGAACCAATCAGAGTTGATCAGGAACGACTTTTAAGACTTCTGAGGGAACTCACAAACATAACTCTAGAGGCCAGGAAATATACTGCCATGGATAATGAAGTTAATCAAAAGACGCTCGGATCAGAGGACCGTTAACTGACCTCGTCGAGTAAAAGATAACCGTGAGAACCTTCCCACAAAATATGTGATTTGGTAAGATTTAGACGTGTACCGTAACCTGGATAGGTCACGAATGTCTCGTATTCCCCTCCTTCACCGCTTATATTTATGCCAAATTTTTCTTCTTTTTTCTTTAATTCGACCAGATAATTTTCATCGATCACACGTCCAAGATCCTCTTTCGTAAAACCGTCTGCCGAAACAGATACAATGATCGGTGATATGCCTCGTCTGATAATTTCCATCAAAACATCCTCCTGATCCTTTCGCCAAAGTGGTGTGAAGGAACGCATATTTAGGTTTGTACATAAATTCTCTATCCTTGTCTTCTGATAATCTGATGCTATTGCTCCAGAGATCAGGGTACCGACGCCTGATTCAGCAAAATTTTTAAGCTTCGAGGCAAGGTTGTTCTCGTTAACATACTCTGATCGCAGGTTGAGCAAACCAGAAACGAATGACGCCTTATCTGCGTTTGGGAAATGATACATGTAAGAAAATTCCTCCGGTATTACGGTGATAGCCTCAACAATATCCATCCCCTGTTCAAGTGCTATCACGGTTGAAAGAAACGAATCTTTTCCGCCTGACATTAACGCGACCGCTTTCAAGAAATTTCTATTCCATAACATCGGGCAGATTAAAAACATTTCATCCATCCAAAATGCACGCATCGAGCATGATTTGCTCAAAGAGCGACATTCATATTAAATAACGTGGATATATCGCTGGTTGATTTAAGATGACAGTTGAAGTTGGAGAACGCGCACCAGAATTTGAAGCGTTGGATCAAAATCTGAAGCAGAGAAAGCTATCAGAGTTTAAGGGCCAGAAATTGGTTCTTGCATTTTTCCCTGGAGCCTTTACGGGCGTATGTACCAAAGAGATGTGCAGATTCAGGGATTCTATGGCAGGATTCAATAACCTCGGAGCGAAAGTTGTTGGTATAAGCGTTGATACGCCATTCTCCCTTGCTGAATTTGCAAAGGCTAACAAACTAAATTTCGATCTACTCAGTGATGCAGAAAAGAATGTCTCAAAAAAATACGGTGTTCTCTATGAGAACTTTGTGAATATCCCCGGTCTCAGGGCTTCCAAGAGATCCGTTTTTGTACTGGACAAGGAAGGCAATGTCAGATACAAGTGGGTTTCCGAGGATCCAGGTGTGGAACCGGACTATGAAAGGGTAAAAGAAGAAGTGTCAAAACTAGCATAGATATATCTTAATTAAAGCATATTTCTTTATATTTCCCAGTAATGGGATTGCAATGAATATTGACCTTTCAAAGAAATTGATTACAGCGGCATTTTCCATGAAGAAGGGCGCGAAAGGGCTAACCCTTCAGGATTTTATTAGTACACTTTCTTTTAAGAAAAATCTCCTTGACCCGGAGACTGTTACGGAATTTGTGAAAGCTGCTAGCAACGCCAATATTCTTGTTGAACGTGAAGATCTTTACATCCCGAACTTCAGCGTATCGGGCATAATCGTGCCACTGGATTTCTCTGTGACCAGAGAAGAGCTTTTTTCCTCGTCTGTGGAGCGACCCGTCGTCGACAGGATCCTTGATTCCATGGTGATTAGCGGAAAATTCAGCAAGAAAGAGATCATAGAAAAGGCAAGGGAAATAATGTCTGGATCCCAGTTCATGACCTTCGAGATAGCTCTTCTTGCATTGATGTCTGATCTGGGATACGATACCAAGCAATTCTGTGATGAACTTCTTGCAGGTCTCAGGTCCAAGCATTCAGTCTGACTTCGATCTTTGGGCTATTTTTATCGCAAGATCGACATTTTCCTTGGACATTGCGATATCTGCAAGAACGTCATAAAGAAAGGTTATGGATTCCTTGAAATTCTTTCGTTCCTTCTTGTTCTTGATTTTTTTGGCGATCTCATCCGCCTGATCCATCGCCTTGTTTCCGAGTTCTAGCGCCTCGTCCGGATCTTTGTCCTCGCTGATAATGCTTATCTTATTGGTAAGCGCCTCGAAATAATCTTCCCAATCATCATTATCCTTGGAGAGTGTCAGTACCTCATCAAATATCTTTAGAGCCTCATTTCTGCCCTTCTTTGAATCCATTTTCATGCTTCCAAGCGAATTAAGGCTCATTGCTATGAAAACGGGCTCATTCATTTTTCTCGATAAATCAAGTGCCCTATTAGCAAAGGCTTCAGCCTCCTGATTTTTTCCCGCACTTGAAACAGCTGAGGCAAGGCTGAGTAAGTCCATAACAACGAGATCTTGATCATCAAGTTTTTCATGAATATGAAGGGAAATCTCACCGAATTTCTTAGCCTCATCATACCCTTCCTTTCCGAGTAGAGAATATACTGTTGAGAGGCGTTGGCAGAAATCCGCAGTATCTTCATTCTCCTTGTCCTTCAGCACCTCATATCCTTTCAGGTATTCCCTTATACTATCAATGTTCTTTCCTTTACCTAGCAGCTGATCGCCAGTTTTCATATAATTCTCAAGTTCTGGATCCATCTATATTCGCTCATCTGTAATAATTTAGGGACTATTATTAATTCTTCTTTCTCATCTCATCGTAAAGCGATGCTGCTCTTGACATACTAATGTCCTTTTCCTGTATCATTATTTTTGATATTGCTTCGATCATTTCGCCAGTCGCGCCGACCGAAGCTGCTATTGATCTGGCATGAAGCCTCATGTGCCCCTCTTGAATTCCTTCGGAACACAGGGCCCGAAGTGCAGCAAAATTCTGCGCCAAACCAATAGAAGCCAAAACATTAGAAAATTCCCTTGAATCACTGATGTTCAATATTTTTCGAAAGATCGCTGCTTTCCTGACGGAATTCGTGGAACCTCCGACGGTACCGACAGCAAGTGGAATCTCTATTTCTCCAACAAGATTTTCTGAGTCATCCAGGGAATACTTGGATAACGAAAGATTACTACTGACATGGAAATATGTGTGGGCGTTAGCTTCTGCTGCCCTCCAGTCATTTAGTGTGGCAAGAAGGACTGCATCGATGCCGTTCATTATGCCTTTGTTATGAGTGGCCGCTCGGAACGGATCGACATTGGCCATCTCAAATGCCTTTACAATCCGTTTGGAAACTTCGCTCCCCCCAATCATATCACTTTTAAAGATCGCCCTGCTTTTCGTCACCCTGTTTGGCGTGAGGTTACTAAGAATGCGAAGGTTGGTCTCAATATCGAACTGTTCCGTCAAAAAGGATGCCACAGCTTCGCACATGCTGTTGATGATGTTTGCCCCCATTGCATCTCTGACATCAACGTAGATTTCCAGGAGAACACTCTTCCCAGGATCGTTAAGAACACGCGTACGAATGTCCTTTGCACCGGCATTAAGCTTTTTTAGAGTTCTGCTTCGTGAATTTGCGACATCCAATATCTCATCCCGTACCTTCTGTATATGATCTATTGCTCTTTCAGGATCGTTTACGTTGATGAGCTGGATCTGGCCGATCATGACCGGAACGGATGACTCGGCAGTAAAACCTCCAGATTCATTTGCTATTCTGGAAGAATTTGAACACGCTGCAACAACAGAGGCCTCTTCTATGGCCATGGGAACAAAGTATGATTTTCCGTTAACGATAAAATTTGGAACGATTCCTACGGGTATTTCCAATGTGGAAATAACGTTCTCGACCAGTTTTCCGGCCAGGTCGGTATCGAGGCTCCCAGTCTTGTAAAGTTCATCTATCTCTTCATTGCTGAGATTTGCTTCCTTTGCGACTATTGAGAGCCTCTCTTTTGGAGTGAGTTTATAAAACCCCGAGAATCGGTTTGACATACCATGTGATTCTGTAAGGTTTAAAATACTATTCAGGTAGTAGGTTTAAGATAAAACGATCCGAACAGGAGATGATCGATCACTAATTTGATGTCGTCTTCGATTTCAGCAAATTTTTATCTCTCCTTGAGTTAACTCGTTAATGTTAAAGAACAAGAGCCTTGTTTCAATTGAAGACGTGACAACCACGGAACTTGAGGAAATATTCAAAATTGCTGGCGAGATGGAGACCTTTCTGACTTCAGGCAAGCCGCTTAAAACCATGGATGGAAAGATTATGGTTACAATTTTTTACGAACCCAGCACACGAACCAGACTTTCATTTGAAAGCGCTATGCATAGGCTTGGTGGAAGCGTCCTTTCCATTTCTGAAATTAAATCATCATCCGTTGCAAAGGGAGAGACACTCGCGGATACTGTCAGGATGGCCGAAGGTTATGCAGACGTGATTGTAGTTCGCCACCCGATGGAGGGGGCAGCAAGACTTGCTTCCCGCTTTTCGAGCAAACCGGTGATAAATGCTGGAGACGGATCCGGGCAGCATCCAACGCAGACAATACTTGATCTCTACACGATAAGAAAAGAAATAGGGGATCTGAATGGGAAAGAGATAACGATTGTTGGGGACCTGAAATATGGGAGAACTGTACATTCCCTCCTAATAGCACTCAGTAAATATGATGTTTCTGTAAACCTTGTTTCTCCTCAACTCCTCAGACTTCCGAATTATGTGTATTCAAGGATTGAGAACAGTATGAAGGTGAGGATGACGGAAGATCTTAACAGAGTCATAGAAACAACGGACGTGCTATATGTTACGAGAATACAGAAAGAAAGATTTTCTGATCCAAACGAATATAAGAGTGTCATCGGTTCCTACTCGATAAACATGAACACAGTCTCGGCGA
>JAJYVJ010000017.1 GCA_021792045.1 Thermoplasmata archaeon
TACCAGCAGACAGCTTTCAAGAGGAGTGCTGATAGAGTATGATGGAAAAGGCGGATATAGAAAATGAATATGAAAATAAGGCATTTTTAACTGTTGTATGCTGATTTGACATGGTTTCAAGGGTTTTCAATCTTTTTGTTCAGCTGACTGATGTGAGAAGGTGAAATTGGGAATATTCACCCATATTCTCATAATACATAGAGTACATGTACCCGCATAGCGGGGTTATTTTTCGGGCGAAACTGTCTTTCAGCCTGAACCGCAATGGTTGTAAGCGGGGCTTTTCAGCACTGGCCCGGACACAGGGCCGGGGATCGCTTCCTTTGTTTTCCCACTGCGTATATGCAGACTATGTATGTATTACTTTTTCCCGTCTGCGGCTTTACCGTCTTCACAGTGAGGGTCATATCCAAAAGATGAAAGGAGGATCGTCAATCCGAACAGAGAAGCTGATCCTGAACGGTTTTTCAGCAACTCCGCCGGGTTGGCCCGCCTATGAGGGCTCCCTGGAGACGGCCTGGGGGAAGTGCGGACAATATATACAGTGTGTATCTACCTCCTCTGGCCCCGTAATGAAGCCCGTTCCAGACAAACAATTATATACGCGAGTGCCGACATATATTTGCAGGGAGCGAGAAATATTCCCCGGTGTTCAGGCATGGACACCGGAAGGGTATGCCAGGAGGGTGCGAAAGCGCCGCAAGCCCCTGAAAGTCTTATATACACGAGTGCTGATAGTAAGTTACCTCAAATGGTCAGTTGAGGAATAAACGGGATCAGCAATGGTTCTGTTTTTTCCAAGGCTGTTCAGGAGAGTGCTTCTCTTGTTCTGAGGAAGTGCGAATCGATAATGGTCAGTTTTATGGGTTTCGCCAAGGTAATGGCAGAGGCATCGAGTCCGGCGACGGACAGGCCACTGCTTCTGCCACTGCCTGAAATTCATGAGGCTGTTCACTGAACACTTTCGATGAACGGGGGCGGCGTAGCATGAACATTTCGGGCCGCAGATCAATCTGCGTGATCTGTTCATGTGCCATGAAGAATGGGTCTGATGATCGCATGCCTGCCTAGGCATGAGTGCTTGCAGAAGGATCTGGTTCAGCCAGGAACAGCCAGTGACCTGCGGGAGGTTCTCCATCTCCCGCAGACAAACTTTGCAGGTTGACCTGCCATCTACAAATGGTCTTGGGGGTCGAAACAAAATAATGCAACCCGAAGGGGAGTTTTTGACATGAAACTGAATGGAATGGTGATTGGTGTGAATTCTGACGGAAAAGAGGTCAGGAGACACATCAGCAGGATCATAAGGAAGATGCCGGAAGATGATGACTTCAGTGCCTTTCAGATAGGCACCGGGGTCAGGGTCGAATACGTGAAGGCTACCGTTACCGATAATGGTAGGCTTCTCCGTTTGTATAGTACGATATAGGGGCTGTCCGAGTTCAATCGGGTAGCCCTTTTTTTATTTTGCCACCCGAAAGGGAGGAGATGAGAGAATGAAAAGATGGAGCATGAATGAGATGAACAAAATGAGTGCGCTGGATTTCGCTGTTGCAATACTCGATGAACGGAAGAACAGACTGACAAATGTTTACGCACCGTTGGGAGTGAAGATCATTGAGACGGTGAAATATCTGGAACAGCTCAATGAAACCATCAAGGAAGTGCGGGAGACAGCCGAGACATATGCGTCAATTGACGGATCGCACCATAAGACGTTCGGGCTCGTGAAGATCGCAAAGAGGCTTGGGAGCAAGATGCTGTTCCCGGATGGCGGAATCCCGCCTTAATTTTGTAGCCATGATAGAAATTGATATAGAGAACGCCCTGGAAGACGAGAGAACAATGGCTATAAATGGTCAGGCATTCAGGGTCGATAGGGCGTTCATAGAACCAGAGAAAGACGTGGTTATTTTTGTGGGCAGCAACAATGGTAAAAGGAAAACCGTGCGGTGTAATGTGTCGGTCAGTGACATGCAAGGCGTGATTATGGGCGACCTTTCACCACTTTTTGTGTGCCCACTATAATTTTTGTAGCCGAAAGGCGGAGATGAAGAATTGTATACAGCATACATAAAGCTGGAAATGGGAAAGAAATTAACAGAAAGCGACAAGGTTGGGTTCGTAAGGGAGATTGTGCGGTTAAGGGTTGGGGAAAACGTTCTCGTGAATGGAAAACTCGCAAAGAGGATATCGGACGAGATTGGCTCTTCATGGGAACTGCCCATGCCGGTCGCCGCAAGTGACCTTCCGCAGCTGGTCGAGGAATACTTCTATAGGTTTCGGTGAACCGATTTTATTTTGCTAACTCAATATTAAATAACACGAGCATTGACAGCAAGTAACCCGCATCATGGGGATGCGAGGAGATGGAAAAATGGAAGAAGCGAAATTGGTTGGAACGGAAGCAGTCAGCAAGTCCGGGAGATTTGTCTTCCCAGACAAGACGGAAAGGCACGCAACACAGCGTACCAAATTCGAGCAAGCCAAGCCGGTGATAGAGATAGTTGAGCCCATGGATCTGGAAAAAATGAAGTTCGCAATGGATAGCGGACTGTTCCAGGTGCTGATCGAGGCTGCAAGGATACTGGTCTCTGAATTTCAGTTGAAATTCAAGCCCGATGGATTGCATGTGGTCTTCGTGGATTCTGGTCATGTGGCGATGGAAAGGATATTCATGCCAAGGGAGGCATTCCAGGAATACTACCTTGGAGACAGGTATCTCACGATATCGCTTGATGTGGATCGGCTGAGGGACCTCAGGGTAAGGAAGAGCACAGGTTCAATAACCATCAGTATCAAGGATCCGAAATGTGAAACGAAGACGGAAAGGGTGAAGATTGACGGGCTGGCACATGAGTATGTGTCCCGTGAGTACATTGCCTTAGAAGTCCACATAACCTTCGGCAACATGGAACGGAAATTCTCAACACTGGACAACAACACGCTGACCATTCCGAGGATTCCAGACATAAATGCAGGCAACTACGTGGTTGTGCAGACAGCAGACGTGAGGGCATTTCTTGAACAGGCGGCAAGAGTCAGTGACTCCACAAAGCTCACCCTTGCAGAGGATGGGCTTGTGATGCTGTCGAAGAGCGATACGGAAGAGGCAAGGGTAAAGCTTGAAAGAGACAGGCTGAAGGATATCAAGCTTGTTGACGGCAGGATTGCATCAAGCTATCCCGTTGACTACCTCGCAAAATTCTTTTCGGCAATAAGGAAGTCCGCTGAGGTCAGGATGTCATTCAACAATGACTATCCGTTGCAGATGGATTTCTTGGTTGGGGGAATGGCTGACACATCCATAGTTTGCCTGCTTGCTCCAAGGATGGAGCAGTAATTTTTTTTTTAATTATTTTGCAACCCAATAGGGAGGAGATTAGAGATTGACAACGTCAGTTGAAAAGGAAGACCTGGAACTGAAAGACATGGGATATTTTACCGGAACAGAGGCATATCACAATATATGGTTGAATGTGCTGGGAACTGATGGGATCGCCTATGTCATGAAGAACGGCTACAGCTGGGCAGTGACAGATGCCTGCGCAGTGCTCAGGAAGGAGGAGAAGGTCAGGATCGAGGAATTCGTGGCAGTAAAACTGCAACTTCCAGGGGACGGGACCGCAAAGATGGTCTATGAGAACGGCGACGGAAAGGTTCTCTTTACCCAGAAGTATGAATCCACGAGTGCCAGGCGAGAATTCATCATGTATTATACTGATGGCATTCTACTGCTTTCCAGTGAGTATTGAATATTATTTTGACACCCGTCAGCAAGACTGGCGTGGAGAGGAAAAAAATGGAAGAACTGGAATTTGGAACCTTGCTGCAAGTGGCAGAGTATGCAAAGAAGCTGTTCAAGCACCATGAGAAAACGGAACAGAGGAATGCTTTCTATTCCTTCACATCAGAAGCAATAGATAGAAGCGATTCAGTCTATGGGGCACTCGGTGACGGGATCCATGACATGGCAAAACATCTGGATGAGGACAGCGTGTATGAATACACCGTGGAGGCAATAGATCACGTCATTGAAGGCAGGATCAAAAGCACCGATGACTGTGATGTATTCGAATGGGCCGACAGCGACACCGATGTCTATACATCCGATCTGACAGAATGGCTGAACAGGTCGGACTGGAATGTAGGGTATCTGACCGATGCACTGAAGGAATATGGCGAGACAGACGGCTTCAAGGCATTGCAGATAGCCCAATTGAAGGCAAGGGAAGAGGTCTACCAGATGGTTTTAAATGTCCTGTCTGGGTTGATTGATGCCGATGGTGGCATCGACGGCAAGGACCAGGACTAAAATTATTTTGACACCAAAAATTCGATGACATGATCAGCGTTATTTTTTACCCATGGTCGGAAAGGATCATGGAGGAGAAGGCATGGAAATAAGGATGACAGAGGCGGAAATGAGGGCAGGGATCAACGGGTTTGACATGAAGGATGGAACGGTCTACATAATCCGCACGGTGAATGCGGAAGAGAACGGCACATCCGTTCGGGGTCTGCACATCAGAGCGTGGGAGCATGGAACCATTGAAGCGATCATGCTGAAGAAGAAGGTTGCCTCATATACCGAAGCAGTCGAAGAAATGAGGAAGGAGGGGTATTAGGGGCTGTCCAGCGGTTTTTTTAAGAAGGGCTATCCGAGTTCAATCGGGTAGCCCTTTTTTTTTATTTTGACGGTTAATTTTTATAAGTAGAAATTGCAGTTCCAGATAAACTGGATAACTTATGTAAATCGTTAATGCTATAAATATGCATGAAGTGTGTTGATAGATGCCTTTAAAAGGTGTTAATGAAAATCTGGAAGCGCTGATTCTATTGTCTTAATCATCTTTGTATGACTTTTTAATTTTTTAGACTGCACTAGTGCGTTGCACAATTCAATAGGCATGTCTCATCCCCCTCATTATGTTGTAGTACTGCACCTTCAGGGCAATCTCCTGAACTATGTAATCAGGCCTCACAGCTTTGATTACTTCCCCCATGGTCCTCTTGAGACCTAAAAAATAAATCTCAACATTCCACCTTTTCCCGTACTGCACAGATTCCTTCCACTCCTTCTCCCCTGTTCTGCGGATCTGTCTGACGATCTTGGCCCTTGCAGGCGTTCCCCCTGATTGAGTGGAGGCATTCCTCCTTGGCGGGATTACAGTGTTGAATCCGAACTCATTGAATATCCCCTTTGAATTGTAACCCTTGTCACCGAATATCCTCAGTATTCTGTCCTTCACCGATTCCAGTATGTTCCTGCCCTCCTTCGCGTCATGGACATGATCATCGGTGATCGAAGAGGAGAGTACTAACACATCATGTATCGAGATCACTGCATGAAGCTTGATCCATCCTCTCCTGTGCTTATGCCATTTATTCCCCGGATAATCACCCCCTATGGTGATCTTGAAGCCTGTGAAATCAATGGCACAGTCCACAGGCTTTCCCATGGTGGTGGTTTGTTGTGGTGTCATAACAACAAATCGCTCCCATGTATTTCATTATACAGGGGAATTATGCAACGCACTATCCCTCAAAATCAACTTTTTAATCTGTGCCAACATTCTCCAAAGATGCCACAATTGATTGAAGTGACACATGTATCAAAGAGAGGGGGATCCTTCAGAATCACGCTTCCAAAGAAAGCGGCCGAAGCACTGAAAGCAAATGCCGGAGACATAATTGGCTTTTACCAGGAAGATGGAAGGGTATTCGTGAAGAAAATGGACTGAAACCTTCAGGAATCCTGGTTTTTACCGAAACTCATTGCTCCCCGTAAGTCAGGAGGTTTTCTACGAAGATCTTTCCATCCTCCCTCACAAATGACAGGAGGCTGCCATCAACCAGCCCAATCTCTTCCCCAACTTTTCTTGGGACAGTTATCCTGTAGGAATCCCCCTCTACATATACATCCATAACGTAAAAAATTTCCTTATTAGTCATTATTACGGGTTGACAGGTTAAAAAACCTTATGTATTCAATATGATATAATTGTGAATGAACAGTTCGGATATCCCTTCAAAGCGTGAATTTGAGGTTTATGTCCCAGAGTTCAATTTGCAAGGCGACGCTTTTCCATTCTACATCAAGTGGAATGGGCGTCTAGATAAGATAGTTATCTCTTATTCATCTGGAGTTGCTCCGAATACCATAAATAATGTAGATGCAGAAGCCCTTAAACTGGGCAATGGTCATATGGAGGTCTCCTCTGTTGAGATAAATGGTTTCCTAAGTGGATTATTTATTGGAGTTTTTGACAAAAAACACAATGAGAAGATTGAAACCATAGTCTTTGAACTGTTTTCGAATCAGATAGTCGAAAGATCAGAACAGTCAATAAAACTCTTCAGATCTGATTTAAAAGCCGAAGCGGTGCCAAAGGAGATTTTCATTGATAACAAGAAACTTCAGAAAAATGGAACAGAGATAATCATTCCGAGTAGTAAAATCATTTTTAAGAATTATGGGCTAGGAACTTCACTCGTGATCATTGATATAGAAAGTACAGGAATCAAGAAGGCATTACCAAGCGATTATGAAAAAATGGAACTCCAACTAAGAGAAGACACAGAGCACGAGGTCTTGAAGGTGATAGGTAAATACCCCGACCATGAAAAAATTTTATCTAACTATTTGGAACTCCTAAAATACCCTTTATCAGATACGTTCACTTCCGACGAAAAAAAAGATATATATCAAGAAGTGAAAGACCTTGTTGACGATAACGAAATTCTAAGAGAAGATTTGTTTTCAGGAATTTTGAGCGCAATTACCCGTAACACATCGTTCACGAATATATTACTAAGCTTCGTTACTTACTTAAATTCTGTTAAGCCCAGCAAAGTTCTGTTAATCAACCCTTTCATAGAGCTTGAAGTGCCTGAAGGTAACTCTGAACTAAAATTGGTACTTCATCGTACCGACCTTTCCTGGAATGACTATGATAAATTGCAATTGGAACCAATTAAAATTACAGCAACAAAGTTTTCTAGATTCAAGATTAGTGATTTGCTCAGTTTTAGTGGGGAGAGTGCTTAAATGAGCTCTCACATAGATCCAAAAATACTAGAACTAACGGCTGTGGCTGCCAAACCAGTGGTGGAAAGAGCCGTTAGGAAGATAGGCCAACGTGTGGAAGAGACAGAAACTGTGCTGTCAAAAGACTTTGAGATCGGAGAAAAAGAGATAAGAATCCACTGTCCAGAACGGACACAATCATATTCCGCAACAATCTCTGTGAAGAAGGTTCCATTGCTTAAAAAAAGAGTTTATTTTAAACACGGTCGAATCAAGCGAGCATCAATTCGCCCTGTGCGTTCGTTAAAAAGAATAGATGCGATTATAGTTCATGAAGATGGTTTATCCCTCGATCTTGGCAAACTTCAGTCTGGGGAAGATTACTTTATGGAGATAGATTATATTTTAGAAGACAGTGAATTTCTTGACAGTATAGTGGATAGGTCAACTCCCAGAGAGACACCACATTCCCCCGACCAATTTTGGATGGTTGCGTCACTAAAACACCTTGATCTTCTCTTGTCACAATATGGTACTGTAGACCTTTACGACCTAGACTTCAGTGTGGATGTAAACATATCCCAGGATTTAGAAGCTAAAATACCTAAAGTATTCAGACAGCAAATTCAACAGCTGATAAAGGTTGCTGGACCCCTTGGAAGAGACGAACTGTTTAGAGAGTATTTTAATCTCCGGCAGCTAAAGAGTAAACCGTATGGGAAGGATGCGTTACAAAAATACCAAGAAGTGATGGATTTATTTATCCCTTCAAAATTTAAAACCTTCGTGGACGTAAGAGGTGATTTTGAGTACTTTTCCTGCGAGCGTGGAGTTGCAGAATACACTCTTGCTTTTCTATCTTATCCTAAATCGATGATCGTGACCTCAAGAACTGATTTAACTCTGAAAGAACCTATAGCAAAAGGGAGATTAATTTACAAGAATATCTCACTTCAGGAAGAGATCGAAAAAATATTATCCAAATGAGATGCAGGCCGCATTCATCCATTGATTATCCTCGGTGAGGATCAGGAGGAAGTTCATGAATGATCCGGCATTCAGGAATAGATTCGAAAGAAAGGAAGTTGAGGCGAAACTAGATGAGAATTGAGGAAAAGTGTTCCAAATTCTGCTGGAGCAGATCACTCTTAACTGTAAGAGATCTAACAACATTCACTTTTGTTTCAATAAATTCATTAACCAGATCTCAAGTCAAACACTTTAGGAGGATAATAAAATTAATGATACTATCGAAATTTAACTTCGCAAGTTATAAATTGTTCCAATTGCATACTCTTCTACAAGATGAAGAATTTTGAATCTGAATTGACAGTAAAGGATCTTTTTGCCGAAGTATTGTTTAGAATACCTGATTATCAACGAGGGTACAGCTGGGATGAGGAACAACTGGATGATATATGGGAAGACTTAGATAATCTTCATCAAACTAACGAGCATTATACTGGTTTAATTACGGTCACAGACTTCGAAAACCAGGAGGCAAAGTGGACTGGTTTCAAATCACAATATGTTATAGATGGACAGCAACGACTTACTACCTTAGTCATATTATTAAAAACGCTAATTGATAGGGCCCTTAAAATAGGAATGAAAGAGCTTGATACACGCCCCATCCATGATGTAGTTCAAAAATATCTTTATAAGGAAAATGTTAACACACCCTCATTAAAAGTAAGCATCTTGGGGTATGCTTCTGACGACCCTTCCTACGATTATTTAAAAAGCAAAATATTAGAAATCAAAGAGCATCCCACGGAGGGCGTTCAAACTGCCTACACTAAACGGCTTCGTTATGCCAAAAAATACTTCGAAGAGAAGGTAAAATCCTACAATGAAAGAAACATAAACGAACTATTCCAAATTATAACAAATAAGCTCGTTTTCAACCTTTATAACGTTTCTGGCGACAAAGAAGTTGCTATGATATTCGAATCAATGAATAATCGTGGGAAAAAATTAAGCGTACTTGAACTTCTCAAAAATAGGTTAATGTATCTCTCAGAGAAACTTCAGGTTAAGGACGAGAGTAAAACAGAACTAAGAGAGAAAGTGAAGAAGGCATGGAAAGTCATTTATGAGTGGCTAGGGAAAAATGAATTGCTGGACGATGACGAATTCTTGAGGGCTCACTGGATTATGTATTACAACTATGACAGAACAAAAAGCAAGGCTTTTGCTGATGACTTGCTAAACAACATATTTTCAATTAAAAAAGCTTACAGCAATGAAAATAGTTTAACGTATGAAGATATCTCCAAATATGCAGTGTCCTTGTCAGAAGCCGTAAAACACTGGTATTACATGAATTTCCCTGATAAAGCAGCTGGGCAATACGACAAAGAAATAATATATGAACTATTAAGGCTAAACAGAATTGGCTATACTGCATTTAAGCCTTTAATCATGGCAATTTTATTGGGGCATCAAGAAAAAACAGATTTTGATCTGACAGCAAAGATACTTAGAAAATGCGAAGATTACATCTTCAAAGTCTTCGCATTATCCAATATGCAATCAAATACAGGTGATAGCCACTTTTATAGGAGAGCAAAAATGTATTTCGATGGAGAGTTGACAAAACAAGAAATTTTTAGGGATATAGAAGAGAAGGTAAATTTTTACTTCAGAATACAGAATTTCAAAGAGTTGATAGATAAAAAATTTGAGGATGACGGAGATGGCTATTATGCCTGGAATTACATTACTTATTTTTTATTCGAGTACGATCTTTACCTGAAAGAAACAACTAGGGGTCAAGAGGGCAAAGCTATAGATTGGGCAAAATACACGGAATACAAAAAGGATTATCTTAGTATAGAACACATATACCCGCAAAAAGATGACAATGAGTGTTGGAAGAAGATTTTTGGCAAATACAACAAGAAAAACAGGAATGCGTTAAAAAATACCTTGGGTAACTTATTACCATTATCCACACAAAGAAATTCTACTTTTCAGAATAACTGCTTCCAAGAAAAGAAGGACGACAAAAGAGGAGGGGGATATTGTGTAGGCTCCTTTAGTGAGGCTGAGGTTAATAAAATAAAGGAGTGGAATGTGGACGGCATCAAAAATAGGGGGATAAGGATGCTCGAGTTTATGGAGAAGAGGTGGAATATTTCTATAGATGACAAACTAGCGTTACTTCATTTAAAAAATGTCCAGTAAATTGTTTTAATGCTCCTACTTTTCATAAAACAAAAACGATTCTAAATTGTGTGAAAGTATCGTAGAGAAAATAAGATTTGGATATGTCTTGGCTTAGGGTGTTTTTGGTGAAGTTTCTGTAACTAATATAATTTTATCCAGCATAGAAAGGCTAGTACGTAGAATAACTTAAAATATAGTTCCGGTTCTATTCTACGAAGGGTGGAAGCGTTAGGAGTAAGATTAATTACGTGAATAAGTTTCTGTTGTAATGGACTATGTATCCACGCCAGAGGGTGCTGAACTATGCATAAAAAATTCATTGAGGTTGCTGGAGGATGCCCTCAACTCAAGTTTATCATTCCCAACCGCGGGAGCGTTAAGTGAAATCGGTCTAGAAGAAGCCGCTAAGGGTTTTCTTATATTAATTTGCCTAAATAAAGCCGGTAAGATCCAAAAGGCAATATCGGTAGATTTAGACCAAGATCTCCTTAATATGGTGAAAAAAATAAATGAATTCTCTAAAAAAGTAGATTGTGAGAAACAGTTGTCTCTAGCGTTTAGAGAACATAAAGTCAAGACTGAATTCATTAGAGAAATTGGGAGTTTATTTAGCAATACCGACTTTACAAAATCTGATGCAACGAGAAGACTACTGAGTCAGTACTTGAAAGACATGGTCCCAAATCTTACGGATGATAATATTAACAGTATATTATCTAAGCCAGAAATTTTAGATAATGTAAGATCGCAAATGATCGACATTGAGGAAGTAATAAAGGGGATTTCTGGTAGGATTAAGGAGTCTGGCTTTTACGTTGACTGGAACGGGAAGGGTTTCACGTATCCAGCGATTGAGAAGAATATAATAATAAACATGATTAAATTTTTGTTCAGCATGGTATTTGCTGCCATAAAAATCGCTGATTTATACCAACTAAAGTTCCAGGTTCAAGCGGATTTTATTGAACTAAGCAAAAAACTTAATAATTTTAAGGCTAGACTCGCTTAGTTTATATCAATCTAATTTCAAAGCACAGTTGTTTAGTTCCTTTTTGCTATTAATCAGAGGGTTATTGAAAATTTTCTATTACTATAAATTTGCTTGGTGAAAAGACGGTAAAATCTATTTCGGGTCTAATCTTGATTTTTCCATTTCTTCTCTTTTGGGTCCCAAACACTTTTGTCTTCAAAATGCACTTTGGCTTCTGGCTAGATATGGCTCTCTATTTCTCTTACAGAACCAATAACTTGAGCTAAATTGCATGTGCTGTCTCCAACTCTAAGTTCATGGGTGTGTATATTGAAGTGACGAAATGCACTTTTTGATTCAGGCGGTTCTTCATCTTTTTTCAATCCGCTTTTACTCCATCCCCACGGGATATTCTTTGAGTGTCTTGGAAGCCATTCTATAAGCCGCTCATCGATGTGTTCAAAAGAGTTTCTAACATCGTTTGACAGAATAGATTGCTTCTTTTTTATTCCTAAAATATTCCTTAAGACCCTCGCCCTCAGTAGGGCCCGCTTATCAGACCCATCTCTTTTGGGTGAAGGATTTGGCCAGAGTAGCTTAGAAACAATGGAAGCTGAGGACATGATAGAGTGTAGTCTAGACCATATTCGGCTATTTAGAATTCTCTTAGAATCAACATCACTAGATGGGACCTCTTTAAGAAGATTGTCAAATTCATCGTAAGCAACTAATATAGACCTACATTGTTCCCTGATCTCAATCGTAGATTCAACCAACTCACTATTCTCATAAAGCGTCTGTTCTCTATGTCTGGGACCAGTTTCAGGATTTGTTAGGCGTAAATGTAAGGTTCTTGAGTATGTAGTGAATCCTAGGTCTTCGTATAGGCGCAAAAGAGGCTTAATACTCTCGTTAATATGTGTAAATATTGTGTATAGTCCAGCTTCTTGCATTCTTTTAAAGGCGTCGTGCAATAAGAACAACCCAACATTCATATTGTAAAATTCTTTAACCACAAAGACTTCCGATATGTATCCATATTTTCTCACCCCGAAGTCATTCAGCGGAGACTTTCCTGAAAACCAGTAAAGAAAACCTGCAAATTTATTTTCAGCTTCCGCTACCAAAAGACCATCAGTAGGTATGCACCTAATTCGCTCAGTCGAAGAAAATGGTATTAAGGGTGACTCACTGCGGTTATAATGGGAAACAATGTTTTGAAAATCAGACTCAGACCTTGGCCTAATCTTTACCGAGGAGCCAGCCATATTGTATAATGTAATCTGGTATTGATTAATTGCCATCGTATTTATATAACACAAAACATAATTGGGGCTTTGAAGTTAAAATTAATTTTGCATATAAAAGCTCAGAAGTGCACCTAAACTTCACCGAATAACGTCTTTTAAGAGCAAAACTCAAAATTGGAGAATATTTAAATAAGCAATCTGATATTGTTGTACATGGAATGCCCCTGCTGCAAAAACGAAGTCGTACCAGAATTATTATCCTCTTGGTCATTTAGGGAATTTCAAGTCAAGAGGTTTCTATGTCCCCGATGCAGCCAAAAATTTAATACCTACGAACAAGCTGGTAAGGTTAAGTTCACTGTTCCTAAAGGAGATAATTAGAGGTAGAATGATAACGGAGAAAGAACCTTTAGGATTAATTAATTATGAATGATGAAAGAACTCTTGTTGCAGAGCTTGCCACTTACATAAGCAGGTTAGAGGCTTTTGATGCTCACGTCGAAATTCATCCCACGAAATTGAACCGCATGGACATTGTTGTCAACTACAAGGGAAATACACTGTATACAGGCGAGTTTAAAAGGCCTTTTTTAATTGAAGGGAAAAACCCTAGAAACATTGATCTAGTTTCAGATGCTAATGATAAAGCCTCCAAATTCGGCTCTAGATTTTTCATTACCTCCAATTTTAATATAACAATCTTGTGGGACCGGTCTGACACTTCAAGACCTTTGATGAGTCAAGACGTTGAAGAATTTATTTTACCAGAACAGATTAAAAAAGATGATGATTTTGCTAAACCAGCAATTAGGTCTAGTTTGGAAACTTATATACAAAATATAACTCGAAGGATTTTGGATTTCAAAGAAGGACGAGTATCAACTCATTATAAACCTCTGGGCGAATCATTTATTATGGGGCTAAATTCTCATTTGCAAGATGCTGCGGAAGAAGCAATTAAATATATATCAAATTCACTTTTATTGAAATGGAGAAAGGAAACTAGTTCGTTAACCACTAATGATGATGATGAAAAAATTCGTTTGGCGAAATATAGTCTTTATGTCTTATCAAATAAGGTAATGTTTTACTACTATCTTAAAAGAACTTTTACAGCATTACCAGAAATTGAAGAACAAAAAGCAACGAGTGCTTCTGGACTAAAAAATATTGTAGAAAAGGCTTTCGAGCGGGCGCAGACAGAATCAGAGGATTATGGAAACGTGTTTGAATCTAACGAATTCGACAATATTCCTTTTCTGAGCGATGAATTGATTAAACCTGTAATTTCTCTTCTGAGATTCTATAGGGACTACAGTTTTGACTCAATGTCTCAAGATATCTTGGGTAACTTGTATGATAGACTTATCTCAACTGATGAGAGATATGCATTTGGCCAATATTTTACGCCAATCCCAGTAGTGGATATGATAAACGCTCTGACAATTAAAAAAGGGAGCGCACGAGTTTTGGACCCAGCATGTGGATCGGGCACTTTCCTGACAAGAGCTTTTGACTTAGAACTTAAGTTGATGAATAAAGACGACAAAACAAGCAGAGAAAAGGTCCTTGCTCAATTATTTGGGGTTGATATAGCTCGATATCCTGTTCATTTAGCAACCATAGCACTGGCCTCCAAGCTAAAGATCGCTAATCCATCCTTGTACCCTCAAGTAATCAGGTCGGATTTTCTAGACGTAAAAACAAAGGCTGTCGTACCAAAGTACAGGTGGGGTAAAAATGATAATGTAAACACAACGAGAGATTTCAGTGATGAGGAACGGGTTGTAGAGTTTAAACCGATTGACGCTGTTGTTGGAAATCTTCCATACATTGAAACTAAACAAATCGATAATGCTAAGCGTGCCCCCGAACAAAAAAAAGTGCTCGACTTTCTCACTAACAATGGTTTTGAGGGTGCTTATCCAAGCGGGTTATCTGACTTTCATGTCTATTTTTGGTTTTACATTCTTCCTTTTTTGAGAGATGGGTCGCGTGTCGGATTCTTGACTTCTGATACATGGTTAAACGTGGGATTTGGCGATGATCTGAAGCAATTCATTTCTAAGCATTTCAAGATCTTAGCTATTATAGAATCCTCTATGGAAAGGTGGTTTGAAGATGCTCTTGTTAATACGGTGATTACCATACTTGAAAGATGCGAAAGTAAAGAGGCTCTTATGAACAATGAAGTGTCATTCTTCCGCATCACCGATCAGATCATTAAAATAATTCCTGATTTAAATGCTGCCATTAGAATAGCTAAAATTCTGGAAACTAGCAAGGAAGGGATGGTTAATGAAGGAATAGTCTTAACAAGAAAAGTACGGCAGGGAAGCATTGATTTCTCAGATGTAATGGGTAGTAAATTATACCCATACCTAAGAGCCCCAGACGTTTTTTTTGAGTATATTAATCTAAAGGAAATGACAATTTTAAAGAATGTTATGGATATAAAATTTGGTATAAAAACAGGTGCTGATTCATTCTTTGTAGTTAAGGACATAACAGACGATTACTCAATTAAAGACATGAAAAGGATATTCGGACTAAACAAAGGAGAGGCTGATAGAATACGAGTCATTAAGGATGGCACGGGGCAACCGCACTTGATCGAAAGAGAATATCTCAGGCCTTTCTTAAAAAGTCCAAAAGAGTTTACACAAGAAGGAAAACTTTTACTGAGTGATAAAACAAACAAAATGTTAGTACTAATACCTGAACAAACTATAACAAAAGTAAAAACCCACGCAAAAGCCTATTTACAATATGGCGAGACCAAACCCGTTTCATTCCCTTATTCATCAACACCTTCAGTGGTATCGCGAAATCCCTGGTGGAAGCTGAGCCCAATTATTAAGCCTGATGTAGTGTTTCCACAAGGTTACAGTGATAAATTCATTTTTCCAAAAGCAAATCTCCTATTACATGCAAGGCTGTACTTTGGAGTATCAAAGGACAAAGAAAACACAGAGGTGCTATATGCATATTTTAACTCTTCTTTATTTTATCCTTTCCCTGATTTTTATGGAAGAACCGGTGGCGGAGGAATAGTTGAACTTAAGGTGTACGAATTAGAAAATTTAAAGGTACCTGATCCACATAAGTTAATGCCCTATAAGGAAGTACTAAAAACCATCATGGAAAAGATGGAAAAGAGAAAGATTGGAAATGTATACGAGGAAATTTGGAATGGAAATGGTGATTTCACTCTAGAAAAAGTGAAACAGGACAGGCTGGAATTGGACAGAACGATTTTAAAGGCTCTTAGTTGTTCCGATGCAGACTCATTTCTAATAAAATGGTATACAATGTTAATAAAAACAATTCGAGAACGATCTATAAAAGCAAGCAGCATTAGAAAAGTAACATCTAAGAAAGGTAAGGATTTGTACGGTGTAGTTAGTGAAGTGCTTAAAAGAATTGAAATAAAACATTTTTTTGACGATTATGTAGCAGCGAATGAATTTGAAAGGACAGTTGAGTTTAGCAAAGGGATTGTCATAAATATGGGAAACGATCTGTTTAGTGATTCTGGAGGCGCATTTATCTCTGTTGACGGCACAAAGGTATATTTTAAATCGAAGTTTGATGCCAAATACTGTTATTATTCTCTTAAATGCGGAGTAAATATAGTCAATTTCCCGAGTGAAAAAAGGGTTAGAGAAGCTGTTGTAGATTTTGAAAAAGACCTACGGATATGGCGAACTCTTATCCTAAAAGAAATACAGGGGTTGACTTCAGATGAGAAAACTTTGGAAAAACTGTTAGTAATGTGTTCTACACAATCTGGCCTTTCTGATCTTTTGCTTGAGAAATCTTGACTAAAGTTATCTTAACTAGAACGTTAATATAGTGCTTTGTATATTATACTCGTGGCTTAATTTTTAAAGTCAGTGGAGTGTGATATTTTGAAAGAAATCAACGTCAAGACTGCCAACGAATTTCATGAATGGCAAAGGGTAAATCTGCCAAGTTCCCTAGTAATACAGGATTTAGATTCATGGGCAGTTGTAATTTCTGACTCTAAAAAAGACTATGTCCCTTGCGGACTTTTTGAATTAAAGAGATCTTTTGAGGAAGTGGACAAATGGAGTCCTTACAAAGACGACTATTCAAACTACAAAGCTCTGTTTACATTCGCCACCAAAGCATCGTTACCATTCTTTACTATTTACTTTAAGAAAGGAGGGCCTTTGATTCGAGTTGCGTGGTTCGAGGTAAGAGATGTGAACGCGGAAAAGAACGACTGGATTGTCTACGATAAAGAAATATTGACTTCTGACCAACTTAAAAAGAAAATTTTGGACCTAACAAATCTCTGATCCTTCCTTCCGGTTATGTATTCCTTCTCGAACTTGTTCATAGCAACCTTGTCCATTCAGCCTCTGAGAATTTGTCCTTCAGTATCCTGAGGAAATCATGGTAGTTTCTGCTGTTCCTGAAAGCATCTCCTATTATTTCTGCATCGTGCTCTCCCCTTTCCTTCCAGCCCTTGTTGTATCCCTCCTTCCTGGGATCCTGCTGCATTAAGGCAGCGCCTGTTGTATTTTCAAGTCGTCTCTGCATGGATCAGGTGAGAGGTAACAACCCATATCGCACTTTTCGCTGGAATTAAAAATGTAAAAATGAGATGTAATCCATATGATCACGCAATCCGCTGACAGTAAGGTTCGATCTTCTTCAATACTTGCGGTAAAACACATGGGCCGATAGTCATGTCATGTATCTGCCGTTATGGAAATAAGCCTGCGGAATCGTTTTTATGCCATCCGGCTGCTGTCATAGGGAGTGAAATTCCTCATCATGATCTACCGTGACATTGACCGGAGGATCGGCTACATGCTCTCCGTCTCCATGGTGCAGAGCCATCCCCTGATCCCGGTGATGGAGAAGGAGTTCGGCGACGTCCCGCTGCACTCGGACCGCATAGGCAGCGAATCGTACATAGCCCTCTTCGTGCAGGGCGAAAAAGCACAGAGGTTCGAGCCCATGGTATCCTCCTATGATCATGTTATGAGGGGTGACCTTCTCACGGTCAAGCTCAAGTCCGAGGAGATGATCACCGTCAGCGGGATCATGGACCGCATACTCGGCATAGGGACCATATTGCCTAGATCGCTTTACCTCACCGGCGGAAGGATCAGGGCTGAATACAGGTTCCATGCCTCCGATCTTCATAATGTCACCATGCTGGCGGGAGACATACTGCAGATGAGGAACGGGATGGAGATCGTGGGTCTCGGCCCAGATTCTGGAGGGCATTCTGTCAAACTCAAGAACTATTATATCTATTCCAAGTGGATCATTATAGACAAGTTTAGCCTCCTTCAAGTTCACACCGGGAGGGATTGCTCTCCTGTCCCGCAGAAACTGTGTCGGTATTTTCGATTCTGACAACGGATAACCTAGATCAGTAAGCCGTTTCTTCCATAATGAGAAATCGAACCTTGTAGCTTCCATTATGAATCAGTACCTTGCTTTTGGGATCGTATAACTATTCGACACCCCTTCGTACAGATTGAAGTGCTCACCGCATTCAGAGCATTTAAACCGTGATACCTTGTAAACATTGAAAGCCCACCTATTGACTGGGGGTGTGGTTACCTCAGAGTTGCATATAGGACATTTCATAAATGCGACATGGCGAGGCTTTTTAAGCGTTTTCCCTCGAATTGTTTTCTATAAAGGTTTTGAGCCTCAGGAGTGTCCCACACCCTGAAGTTTTTATACAAATATTTTTTTATGATTCAAGGACCAGCACACATTAACTTCCCATGCCGTTTCATTGGGCATGTCGCCATGTCCAGCTTACTGGGGAATAACTGGGATTGTTTTTAATTTGAGCAAATTTTAAGTAATTGGGAATGTTATAAAAGCATTGAATTTACTGAGGAAAACTGCCGTAATTCTGATATTTGCGCTCATATTATCTGCAAGCTACTTTCTGATATCGTCTCCAGCAACTTCTTCGACTTCGAATAATTTACCATCTGTCACCCAAACCAATGTGGCATACCTTAATGGCACCGAGACCTACTATACAAATGCGGGGCAGACTTCCGCAGGGTCAATAACCTACTACTCTCAGCCCAATTATTACCTGAATTCTACCGCGATATTTGCAGGTTCAGTCGGAACAACTCAGTCAGTAAACTCAGCAGATAATATTTACCTCGGCACTTACCAATATGTGGGATATTCAGGGGTAGGAAACGGATTAATCTCCAGTTCATACGCTGAGACTCCCGATATGGCCATTGCATTTGAGGCAGGTGTGGCTGCCATTGCATATGGAATTGTGGTTTCTTATGATTACAACGTCGGCACAATTTACGCCACTCTTACTATGGTCAGCGTTTCCAGCGGGAGCCAGGTTCAATCAAGTTGGCAATACACAATGGATACAGAATGGTCTTATCCGGGAAGTTCTGGTGTAATATTTTCACCAGAGTGGTTTCCTAATGCCCCATGAGGCACTTATTATTTCTATCTTTACGTAGGTGTCACACCTTTTCAGAATTATAATTGGCAACTGCCTGGTAATGCAGAGACAACATCAAATGCGGGATACCCGGTTGACAACTTTGCGGTGTCCTATCCGTCCGCACCTTCATATGTTTACTTTGAAGACGGTTGGACATATAATGGCCTCACTTATAGTGGTCTTTCTGTTTACGGTTACTCATCTTCATTTACCCCTTCTTTCCCTCAGGCTACTGCAGCGATTGAGATATCCTTTTCAAGCCCATTCTCAGTTGAAATGTATGTCCTAACATCATATGGCACTGTCAACACATTCCAGGAGAATAGCGGTAGCCTTGCATTCAGTACTTATCTTCCAGAAGGGGGATATTTCGGAAACATATACGGGGAACCGAACGTTCCGCAGTTCTCAATAAATTGGTACGCCGAGAATGCTGTCATACCTGGATCACAAAGTTTAAGCTTGGTTTCTACGGGTACGATATATGAGAGTGGGAATTGGTTCAATTCCACTGGAGGCAATTCTTATCAATTTCAATTTAGCCCTGCCTCTGGAGCGCTGAATGGCCAAACGATGGACGGCATTGCGTGGAGTACGACCCTGTCATATTCTGTGGGCCATCTTCTTGATTACGGGTACGGGGCAGCGGTAAATTTATTTTCTGTCAATGGCAAGAACATCACTTCGCCGGGTCTTTACAATATATTTGCAGGGAGCCTGACTGACGGTAACCTCGCAACCAGCGTTCCGATCGATATTAGTACAGCGAATCTTGTTAATTATATCCCGTCATTGACTTCAAATTCCGTCTCGGCTCAGGCTGCACCTATAACAGAAGGCGTTAACTTCACCTTGAACGTATCCGACACAATACAATACGAGCCTTATTTCATATCTGTGGACTGGGGAGACGGAACATATACGGTTTCCGGTCTCTCAACAAATTCCAGCATCACTTTGAATCACACTTTCTATTCCCCGGGATCTTACACGCCGACCGTTACCATCACCAATACACCGAATGCTCCCATGGGTTCTCTTACATCCAAAATATACAATCTTCAGTCCGTTTCCATCAGTTCAATACAGGTCAAAGCCGTAACGAACACCAGCGAGGTCAACCCCTTCCAAGCAGTTGGTTTTAGAGTCACTGTTCCCCAGGAAACCCTTCCTTTATCTGACGGACTCGTGCTGTCTTTTGGCGACGGGTCCATGTACTCCCCACCATCATTTGCAAATTTCAGCGTTTCACACTCTTACGGCAGGACGGGCACCTTTGATGCCATCTTGGAGATCACTGCCAGAGGAAATCTAGTGGCGGAGAATGTTGGCCTCAAGCCAATATCAGTAGTTCCGATTTCGGCCAGCGCTAAAAGCTATGAGAGCGGCATGTTTGAGCATCTGACATTGAATTATTCATCAATGAGCCCCTTAAGGGAAGTAGCACTGTATTTGAACGGTACAATTGCCAAGGTTTTTACAGGTCCTGAAAGCAGCGGAAATTTATATTACAACTTCACATTGGATCATGACCAGAAAAACTTTGCTTCGTGGAATCTCACTACACTATATGGTTATTCCATGAAGGTTTCACAGTACTATACACAGGAGTTCATACCTGTAATCACTTCACTGACCAGTTCATCCAATCCCTCAGCTTCCGGAAGCACTGTCTCATTTTCATACAATATAAACTGGGGCAATGACACAGGGATCACAGAAATTGAAATAAATGGCCAGATTATCTCAGGTAATGCTTATATTTTTACCACTCCTGGAACATATAACGTAACCCTTGTGGCAAGTAACAGCCAAGGGAGCGCTGAGTATTCAATTAACGAGAAAATCGGCAGCAAACCGTCAATAAACTACCTGACCTCAAATTCAAGTTCCACCTTTGTTAGAAGCAGCATAGAATTTAAGACAAATATTAGCTGGAACGGAGATGATGGAAATATCACATGGCTGGTAAACGGCGACCCCGTGATGAAAAATGAGGTTTATCTTGTTTATAGGTTCAATTACTCTGGGACGTTCAACGTGAGTGTTCTGGTCTCCAACATCTTTGGGAGCAGCACAGAATACACATATGAATTTGTTCACAATGGAATACCTCAGATGCTGAGAGCGTATTCCTCGCAAAATCCATTGTACGCAGGGAACTCAGGCACATTCTATGCTGATATTAACTGGACAGGGAATACAGGGATCGTGACGTGGGCAGTGAACGGCCATAACATATCAGGCGACACGTATCTGTTTCCCTCCGCAGGAAATTACACTGTGACCGCGACAGCCACCAACAGCTACGGCGCCAACTCAACATCTTTCACCGAAAAAGTTCTGTCCACTGTCAGTAAATATGCAATCACCTTTAATGAAACTGGTCTTCCCTTGGGAACATCATGGTCGGTGACCTTCAACGGAACTACTGAAATATCCGCATCGGATACAATAACATTCACTGTCCCGAACGGAACTTATTCATATACGGTATCTCCTGTTTCTGGATACTCTGTATCGCCTTCATCCGGTTCTATTTCGGTAACCGGGAGCAATGTTTCGAAGGCAGTAACATACACTGCAATGTCCATACCACCTGCCAAGACACACCCATCAGGGTTGTCGAACACAGACATTTATGGGATTATCGGATCAGTGGTTGCCTTAGCAGCCATCGGGTTTGCGGTGGTACTGATGAGAAAGAGGAAGTGACCCATTTCATTTATTTTCTTTGGGTAACCACACTTTCGTGCGAGTAATTTCATCTAATTTTAAGGGGCAATAAACTTTAAGGCGAAATTGAAGTAATTACTCTCCCTAATTTAACCCGTATATATCATGTCCTTGAACATGCCAACAATCTTCTCAACCTTCCTTGGAACTGCAATGGTTGTAGTCTCCAGAAATTAGCCGTAGTCTTCTCTCCCCATATGCATTTCCGTTTGGCTATTGGATCGGCGGAAATCTATACGGAGACTATGTATTAAACCTGCAACATTGCGGTTAGCTTGGGACTAAACGCACTTACCTGATGCAGCCCGTGTGGGTAATGGGAAACTACAGCATTCGCATGGGGACGTCCGTGAGACTATGAATCCAGGGGACTACCTCCACAATGAGCGGCGGGGCAGTTTTCAGGGTATGCTGCTCTGTTAGCCGATGCCCTGCCTCCGGAATTTTCCTTCCGGTCTCCCCGGG
>JAJYVJ010000144.1 GCA_021792045.1 Thermoplasmata archaeon
ATGGTAAAGTTTATGATTCAATATTTAGCGGAAATATGATTGGGGATGTACGAAGAGATAAATTCAAAAATCTCATATCTAGAACTATGGCAAATGAATCTAAATCGATGCTTAAGGATATTGAATAAACCCATGTTTAGACTATGCGAAGGGAAGTAGTCGAAGGTTCATAGATCTAACGTAACTTTTTTAACTGGTTTATGATTTTGTATAATTATAGGATTGAACAGAATTGTCTGAAAAAAGTAAAGGGGCACTCGAAGTAACTGTTTCGGTAAAGAGATCAGACTGTCTGGTCACGAATCTTATGTCAGAAATGAATAGTGGCTGTTCAGTTGAACGCCTTAAGATCGGCAAGAATACTACAATCCACAGAGTTATTTGTTCAAACGATAACTTTGAAGATACCTACATTAGACTGAAGAAAATAAGTCTGAGTATTATACGTGTTGGAAAGAATACGATATGGGCTGAGGTGCCAAGTTGCTCTGCGTGCAGGTATTTTTCATCATCGGACGCGGTCGTGTTGGGAACGCGAAATATAAAAGAGGATGTTGTCGCATTTCGATTACTCATTCAGAATTCATACAGGCTCAAAACAATGGAAAAGACACTCGAGCTAAGCGGACTCATGCCAAAGGTTGAGGATATCTCACTTGAGAACACAGACGTATTGACAGAAAGAGAAAAGGAAGTTCTGGAAGCAGCATATTCGCACGGCTATTTTGATTCGGACAGGAAAATGACTCTCACCGAAATTGCTGAATCCATGGGTGTGTCTGCGGCCTCCCTCTCAGATGTCCTGAGACGTGGAACAAAAAAGGTGATCAAGTACTATCTAGAGAACCTCCTTCTTGACGGAAAGAAGTGAAATACAGCGTGGTTAGAGTTGTGCTTCTTTTATCGCCTCAAGGATGCCGATTTGTTGCGGGTAAACAAGGGAAGATAAATGCTTTATGCCCTGTTATAGTTTTGGGGAAATTTTCAATAATTAGTTGCTAAATTTATTAGCCACCAATGAATATTGTATTGATATGTATGGGGTTTCGATATTCTGACCTTTTGAGAAATATCAGGCCGTCTGAAATCAGGCAACTTTCGAAGTACGCAGCCTCAAAGGATATTATATCCTTTAGTGGTGGTATGCCAAATCCGTTGACGTTTCCCATAGGGGACATGGAGAAGATCATGGACGACGTTCTTGAGGAGAGCGGCAACATTGCACTTCAGTATGGGAACACTGGTGGCCTCGACGCCTTGAAATCCGAGATAAAGAGGCTTGTAAAGGAGACAGAAAACATAAACGTGGACGAGCAGGAGATAATCGTTACTTCAGGTTCCCAGCAGGGTCTCTATGAGCTTGGAAAAATACTTGTCAATCCTGGGGAACCTATCATAACTGAAGAACCGACGTATGTTGGTGCTATATCGGCTTTTGACGCAAACCTTGTTGATTTTCATTCTGTAGATATGGATGAGGAGGGAATGAGGACTGATCAGACGGAAGATGTGGTGAAGAAGCTTGTCGCAGAAGGTCGTTCTCCAAAGTTCATATATGTAATTCCGACATTTCAGAATCCGACCGGAATCACGATGAATGAAGACAGAAGGAAACACATTTTAGAAATAGCATCGCGATATGATATCCCCGTAATAGAAGATAACCCCTATGGTGAACTGCGGTTCTCCGGGCGTAGAATGCCCACACTGAAAAGTTTAGATCAGGAGGATCGGGTTATTTATCTTGGCACGTTTTCTAAGATCATGTGCCCCGGCCTGAGAATTGGATATACTGTAGCCCCAACTGAGTTAATCTCGAAGATCAATCTGCTTAAGCAGGCACTTGATCTCTCATCTAGCACTTTCTCTCAGTTTGTTGCTTGGCAGTACTTAAAAAGAGACATTCACAAGAAGCAGATACCAAAGTCCATAGCCTTATACCGCACACTGAAAGACACTATGTTGGATGCGCTAAATGAATATTTCCCGGAAGGTTCTTCCTGGTCCAAACCAGACGGCGGTATGTTTCTGTGGGCTACCGTTGATCCATCAATTAATACGACCGATATGTTAAAGGAAGCCTTGGCAAGTGGCGTTATATACGTGAGTGGAAACGCTTTTTCTCCCGCAAAGAAGCAGTGGAATAGTATGAGGCTGAACTACACATTCTCAGATGAATCTGCTATCAATTCCGGGATACGTAAATTGTCCGAACTCCTGAAGAAAAAGCTTTCTTATAACGAACCAGTATCATCTGCGGGAAAATGAGAGCTGTTCTGGGAGGCACATTTTCGAGGCTGCATCTTGGGCACAAAGCCATGATCGATGCAGCTTTTAATGTGGCTGATGAGGTAATAGTTGGACTTACATCGGACAAGTACTTGAAGTCTCACAAATATTATCGGGCCCCATCCTACGGCTATAGGAAAGCAAGGCTGGAGAAATATCTGTCTAAATTTAAAAAGTCATATTCTATTTACCCACTTGATACCAAATATGGTAGTACGCTTTCCAGCAACGACTATGATTTTATCATTGTTTCAGAGGAGACTAAAAAAGTTGCCTTGGACATAAACAAGAAGAGAGCAGAAGCAAGCTTAAAACCTTTAAACGTAGTGTCTGTTCCAATTGTCCTTGCCGAAGACCTTTTTCCACTGAGCTCAACAAGGATATTAAATCATGAAGTGAAATCAAATGGGCATAGAATAGTACCTGTAAGAATCGGAATTGCAACACAAAACGATCTTAAGGTTAGCGGTGTCAGTTTTTTCTTCAAAAGCATAATGAAAAATTTCATTGTAGAAAAGACCGATAAATATGATATAGATACAGATCAACCACTGGGGAATGATACACAAAGAATGGCGCTCAGGAGAGCCCAAAGCGCGCTTGTGGATAGGGATTATGGAATAGGCGTAGAATCTGGTATCTACAAGGACTCACTGACAGGAAAATCACTGGATTTTCATTGCTGCGTTGTTATAGACCGATATTCCAGAACAACGATAGGGTACAGCAGCGGCTTTGAGGTGCCTGAGAACATAGTATCCTTAATAAAGAACGGCAAAAACGAATCGGAGGCCTTTAGAATCCTTTATGATGAGAATGGCATAGGAAATAAGGGTGGAATCGTTGGTGAAATATCCAGAACAAAGGTTGTCAGGCAACAACTAATCGTAGAATCTATAAGGAATGCTTTTATTCCACGTATTGGGTCCTCATTTTATAATGTGAACTTAAAAGTTCTCTGACGCACCGTGTAAAGTCTCTCCCAAAAAGCTACTTAATGGTTAAGTAATAGTTATACATATTTGAATCAGATAGAGTATGGTAACCAAGGAAGAGATATTAGAGCAGCTTAAGCAGGTATCGGATCCAGAGATTGGAATGGATATAGTTAACTTGGGCTTGGTTTATGACATTCAGATCAACGGAGACAGAGTTTATATAAAAATGACCATGACGGCCCCAACATGTCCTGTTACACCATGGATACTTTCACAAGCTCAGACAATTGTGGAGAATATGGAAGGTGTTGAAGCCGCAGATGTGGAACTTGTATGGGAACCACCTTGGAATCCATCAATGATGACCGATGAAGCCAAGGAAGCTCTAAATATGGGATAAATTTATTTTTTTCTGCGATGTATCCCCGGTCCGGTGGGCACAGTATTTGGTCTTATTGAGTTTATGATTATGGCGAAACTTGTATAAGACGCGAAGAATGCTGCAAAGATTCCCATATATCCACCGACATGCGTTAATGTAACATTTGTGTAAATTGCCCCAAGACCAAGCAGCACAAACGTTAACCACAGTGTCAGGAATGTAAGATTTAGAGAGACATTCGCCATCATCGCTCCGCCCCACATATAGAGGGTAAATATGCCCCAGAGGATCAATGCCCATCCGATCGCAAATGCTGGTGGAGCAACGACCAGATGAGCGGCAGGCAAAATATTCAGCAGAGCGTAGAATTCCCAGAAAGCACCATAGCTGGTAAACGCGGTAAAGCCGAATGTATTGCCGCGTCGCATTTCCCAAGATCCTGCTATAAGCTGGGCAACTCCGCCGTAAGCAATCGCCAATGGAACTACCACGCTTACACTGGTTCCTCCTAGAAATCCCGCGTTGATAAAACTCAACAAAAACGTCGTAAATGCGAATCCAGCTAGACCAAGTGGGGCTGGATCAGCCATGAGCGCTTTATCAAACAGGCCGTGTTCCGGAAAGTCAGTCATATTCATTTACCTCCGATTTTCATAAAAAGTTAACTGAGATCTTTATTTAAAAGTTTGCAATATCATATTTCACAAAGAATTTGATCAACAAATAATATATATCCTTATCAATTACAGTTAATCATGACAGAAGTAGAAGATGAAATTATAACTTTGCCAGTAGATGAAAGGTATCATACGGCAATAGAATCGTACAAAAAGGCCTATAAAGAATCCCTGGAGCAACCAGAAACTTTCTGGAGTCGCGAAGCAGGCATAATAGATTGGTTCAAGAAATGGGATAAGGTACTGGACGATTCTAATCCACCGTTCTTCAGGTGGTTTGTCAACGGAAAGCTCAATGC
>JAJYVJ010000145.1 GCA_021792045.1 Thermoplasmata archaeon
AAAAAAAAGGGTGGTTAATTTATTTGAATTTCTTCTTCTAATGACTTCTCCTCCCTGCTGATGTTTCCGATAGTTTCTTTCGAAAGGATAAACGCTATTAGTGAAATGGCCGCAAGTACAGCGAGGAATATGGTCTGTCCTACAGCGTAAAAAGATAAACCATAAATGCCGTACATGTAAGTTATAAAAAGAGGCCATAAGCTAGCAATTCCATAGCCTAAATTCCAGTTTAGTCCAACACCAGTGGACCTTAGTCCAGTTGGGTAAGACTCGTTCAGGAACAAAGTTAGGTTAACCTTTGAAATAGCTGGGAAGAAATAGAAAGGAAGTATAGTTAGAAGTATCATGTCGTACTCTGTTCCCTTTAGCCCCCCAAGATAAATAAATAGAAAACTAAGGGGAACTAGAATTATTAAGCCCGCTATGCCAAATACTCTCCTTCCTGTTCTTTGTGAAAGCCAACCCCCAAGCATTGACCCGGCAAAGGCCCCTAAAGCACCTAAAAGCACAAGTGTCGCAACGTCTATGTGAGGAACTTTGTTGACCAGAGCTAAGAAAGTTGGGAATTGGTTTTCTGTCAGGTTATCATACCCAAGAATTCCAATTGAAGCAAATATCGTAACCAAAAACGCCCTTCTCATATTCCCTTCTTTGCTGAACATTTGTCTGTATACGTGACCACCTGCCTTATTTCTCTTCTTTGCTCTGATGAAAATATCAGACTCCTTCACGTAATATAGGAATGGTAAGACAAAGAAGAATGGTATAAGAACCACAGTGAAATAATAACGCCACCCCACGGTATCATAAGCAGTATTTGACACAAAGATTACGCTTATAACTATAAGCCATGCAGCTCCGAGAAAATGTGCCCAGTTTGCACCTGACTCCGCCAAACCTGTGAAAATACCTCTCAGTTTTTCTGGTAGATTCTCAGTTGTGAAAACCAGACCGCCCGCAACTAGCGCACCAATGAATAACCCAGCAATTAACCTCAACACTATGTAAGTAACTGGTGACCATACACCAACTTGAGCATAGGTGGGAAGTAGTCCAAGACCAGCAGTAGAAATGGTGGTCCCTACAAGTCCTATAGCGATGCCTCGCTTTCTTCCAACAATATCATATAGAGGTCCTACTATAGCTGCTCCTAACGGTCTAAGTACCGCCCCTGCCGCAAAACCTCCCCATACTACAAGTAGAGAATCGGAAACACTACCAGGATATATGGCCTTTCCAAAAGGAAGTGCTATAAATGAAATGATTATAAAACTAAGTATATCGAATAAATAAGTGACGAACGACACACTGAGTTGCATTCCATTTGTTTTAGTAAATTTTTGTGGTCCTACGGCTTTATCTGTCGGCGGTATGATAGCTGCTGTCATTGTTCACTCGTACGAAGTGGAGGTTTAAATAACTTTCCTTCCCTTAAGCATCGCCGTATAACTCTGAATCGATTCTTGCACTTCGCCGTTACTTCTTAAGAGAACAGATTTAAACCCATTTCATAGTTCTGGTAATTTGTTCTCTTTGATCTCGTATCTTACCAAATTAAACCGCTGAGGCCAAAAATATACTTTGAGGTTTATCCTCTTTAACATTTATGGAAGTATTTTCATTGTTGGTTCCCAAATTCTTGGTCTTTCTAACTCTTACTCATTTCTATGATAAAGACCAGGTTATTTTTTGAAAATAATTAATATTCTGATCCAGCGGGAAACCGGGAATCAAAGTTGATCCAATCTCTTAGAAGTCTCGTGAGGATTCTAGTTTGTCACACCTACTCTTTCAAGTCTTCTGAACTAATGACTTGTACGACTTTTATAGAGAACTAGGAGTTTTTGAGATATTTTTGATAAAGCCAAGTGATACGAAAGAAAAATGACAAAGCGTACTAATCCACTCAAAGGAAAGTTTAACATTCCCTTTATTTTTCTTACCAACTTTACCTGAATCACTACATTGATCCTCAATATTGCTCAGATCGAGGTCATCTTTTATTTAACTGATAAAATTTTCAGATAAGAATAAGGTCTGTCTATGATCAACCATATTGTGAATACGGTTTACTCTATAATACAAATGATAATTACACATCTCTAAGCAAGAACAATTACGCGGTTTATTCAACTTGGTTCCTCAGAATAAACTATTAAATACCCCAACAAAATGGCTTAAAATGAGCAATAAAATACCAAATTTAGATCAAGATCGTGAACATGTATACGGGTCTGATCTTTTTGTCGAACTGCTCAAGGCGTACAATATTGAATACGTTTCTGCCAACATCGGAGCCACATTCCGGAGTATTTGGGAATCCATGGTCAATTTAAGAAAAATGGATCTTAAAAATGATGATAACAGTTTTCCGGAAGCAATTACAGCCTGTCACGAGGAGATAGCAGTGGCTATGGCTCATGGGTATGCCAAAGCAACAGGGAAGCCCATGGCTGTTCTCCTTCATGATCTCGTGGGTCTTCAGCATGCCACAATGGCAATATACAATGCATGGGTGGATAGAGTACCAATACTTCTCATTGGCGCAGAGGGACCCATGGATCTTAACAACCGCAGACCGTGGATAGATTGGATACACACTGCTAACATCCCAAATCAGCTTATACGCGAATATGTTAAATGGGACGATTTTCCATGGACAATAGAAAGTGTTCCAGAATCGTTTGCAAGGGCATATAATACTGCAATATCTAAACCCTATGGGCCTGTATATATCTGCCTTGACTCGGGTTATCTTGAGAAAAAAACCATTACTATAGATTTGAAGAAGTACAAGGAAGATCACCCTTCACCCATGAGGATTGAGGCTGGTTATTCGACAGTCCAAAAATTGGCAAAAGATATTCTCGGGGCGAAATATCCTGTAATCCTTGCTGGGTCCGTGGGAAAATTACATCCAGAATCAGTTCAGGAATTGGTTCAGCTAGCCGAGACTACGGGGGCTGCTGTTATAGACCTTGGAGACTGCTTTAGTTTCCCTAACAACCACCCTCAAGATTTGACAATGGGCAAGATAGATGCTCTGCATTCTGCCGATTTAGTTCTAGCGCTAGAAGTTAACAACCTAGAACAGGCGCTTACCAGTACTGACAAACAAACGCGTGAAATCAAAAACCTCTTAAGCACCGAGGCGAAGGTGATTACCGTTGGCTTAAATGACCTTACTCAGAGAGGATGGGCTGCAGATTTTCAAAGGCTATACCCTGTAAACTACTCTATTCAGGCAGATAGTTCTACTTTAATATCTTCACTAACGCAGATTTCTGTGAAACTTATAGAGAAATCCGTTGAAACAAGTAAATCATTGATATCTGAAAGGAAGGTGAGGTTATCGAAACAGCACGGAGCAATAATGAAGAAAATTCTAGAGGATTCCAAGAAGGGCTGGAATGATGTTCCAATCTCTCTCCCTAGACTAGCTTACGAAATATGGGAATCTGTCAAAGAATATGACTGGGTTCTTGCTGGAGGGTCTCTCCACTCTGGGCCACTGGATGGATGGTGTCGACGCCTTTGGGCATTTGAGAAACCTGGATGTTTTTTAGGAACCAGTGGTGCTGGAGGTCTAGGATATGGCTTGCCGTCTTCAATGGGTGTTGCTCTTGCCTACAGGAAAGATCCCAAAAAACTTGTAATTAATATACAGTCCGATGGAGATATGCTTTTTACGCCTAGTGCGCTCTGGACAGCAGCACATTACAGGCTCCCTCTGCTAATTGTAATGTTCAATAACAGGTCTTATTATAACGACGCTGAACACAACAGGCTAATGGCAATGGAAAGGGGCAGAGATGGTGAGCTTGCATTCAGCATTGGAGGAGATATAACTGATCCTGAAATAGATTTTGGGAAGATGGCGCAGTCATATGGAATGTATGGTAGTGGTCCTGTTACTTCTCCAGCGGAGATCAGAAATGCAGTGGAAGAAGCTATCAATGTAGTCGTCAAAGAGAGGAAACCCGCTCTTGTAGACGTAATTACAAAGCACCGTTGAGAGATAAAGTTAATTCGAGAGCTTATAGAATTTCGTCCACAACTTTTCAGTAATCATAGCTATAGGTCAATCAACATTTACCCATAGCTTATTGGACAAAGTTAAGTATTGGCATTTCCTAGAGATAATATGTCAAGCTACTCTCAATCATTTCGCTTTGTTCTTCATAAATCAGGCTCTCGTTAACACTTTGAGGGTAAATATACAATTTATTCTTGAAAGGAGATTTATCAAAAATAAAGCCCAGGAAGAAATTTACTATGAACAGTCCAATCTTGTTGTTCCAAATCAAGATTTAGCTTCGTATTGCTATACAATTATAGAAAAATGATCTGGCAAGTTTACCCAAACTGATACGACGGGGATAATAAATCCTACTTGAGGGATGCTAAACGATGCTAGTTCAAGGAAATACTGAAACCACGTTTAAGCATGCCAGAGACCAAAGTTATGAACATAGTCTAATAAAAAATACATTTTAAGTGATTCTTATACTTCACGTAATCTCAAGATACCTGAATTTTTGGATCATGAAGATAAAAATTTTATTAAGCGTGATTAAAAAAA
>JAJYVJ010000001.1 GCA_021792045.1 Thermoplasmata archaeon
ATTTGGTACGTTGCATGAATTAAATACTATTTTTAACATTTAGCTCGCATTGAAATCAATAATGATAGTCTCAGATCCAATCAGTTCAGGAGTATCTGTACAGTTAAACGTCATAAACTTCCTTAGATCAAAATTAAATGGCAAATTCAAAGTATATGTATACTGGAACTGCATTTCAGCAGAACCGAATAGAGTTTCTGGCTTGGACTCAGTAGATCTTGTCAGTTCAGGCAGGAATTTTAAAATGTGCCGACTGTTTCCAAAAAGATTCAAATCAAACGAAGGAATTTTATGGGTCCTGAGTTGGTTTATAGAATCCACGCTTGGAATTCTGGCTGAGGATGTTAAAAATGTTGTTTTAAACAATAAGATCGATTATGTTGTTAACATATCCTCAACTATACCGTGTAAATCAGATATCCTGATCATTCAGGGCATCCCTTTCCTCGAAACACTTAGCAATCTTTCAGAGAGCAGCTCCAGTGCTTCTATGGTACGTTTATTGTTCTGGTTTCCTATCTTTTTGCTTCAAAGAAAATTAATAGTGAAATTTAAATCTGATAGCAGAAAGATCTATGCAAACTCAAAATATATAAAAGATTATTATGAAAATTTAGGTTTTAAGGTCACTTCCGTTCTCCACACTGTTAAAAATTTTTCTATATTTAAAAGGAGTACTTCTGGATCAAGTAAAGACTACGTTTTGTCTTACATAGGAAAGGAAACAGAGATTAAGACTCTCATCGAACTTGCAAAAAAAGGCGTTAAGATAATAACATTCGGATCTAAAGTACCTCCTGGCGTCTCTATTGATTACATAAAGAAGTTTATGCAGGTTGAGGGACATGTTAGTGACGATCGTTTAGTCTGTCTGTATTCAAATGCTCTTTTTACAGCATTTCCTTTCACCGAAGAGCCTTTTGGCTATGTCCCTATAGAATCCTCTCTTTGTGGCACTCCGGTACTTACTTACAATAAGCAGGGTCCTTTAGAAACGGTTTGTGATGGAGAGAATGGTTGGCTTGTAAATTCTCGAGAGGATTTTATCTCAAAGGGGCTTGAGATATGGAATCGCAAAGATTCTGGAATTAACCCTGATAGATGTATCAGATTTGCGAAAAATAAAATTGATGAATTTTCGTCTGAAGTCGATATCGATCGAATGGTAACCAAGGAATAAGGGTAACAACTTTATGCCAGCTTTGACCTAGAATGGAAAATGACACATTAAGCATAAATTTAGAGGCAATGAGGCAGATAAATATAGAAGACAAATATTATGAAGTGTGGTCCAGACCATAACCAATTCAATAATGAAATGTTCAAACTGCGGTTTTACTTTCAATCTGAGCTTCCCACAAAGAGGATTTATTTGGGAGCTCAAGAAACTAAACAAATTCAACATTGAGTGCCCAAAATGCCAGAAGAATTCTCTGGAAGACATTGGTGATGCTCAGTTCAACGGTATATACCCGGTATATACATATGATTCCATAAGCAAACGGGCGGAAACTGCAATTACAGTATTTATTTTTGCAGCAGTTGTAGTTGCTTTCATCATCACCTCTATTATGTATACCACCTATTTGTTATCATATTACCTTTTTACCGTCATGGTTCTCTTAATCCTTGTTCCAATCGGCATTTACCTTCTCTCAGTGAAGCATGCAAAAATTTCATTGGAATCCTGATTTGCCAATTCCAAAAATGATTCTTTACGCGATCATAAGATTCTAAGCGAGAAGAAAATAAAAGCGCAAAAATCCGAATAGAACAAAAATCGCGTATGTTCTTTTCGACCTAAATGGATTCTTTTTTGTGAAGCCGAAAGAGGAATTTGAGTTAGCAAGATGAAATATTGCACCCAGAATTAGGAACGATACCACGTAAATATTTTTGAGGAAGACAATTGCAAAGGCGGCTTAAAATATATATTCGAAAGTAAACGCAACCAATCCTTTTTGCCAAAGGCCAAGACCAATCTTTTTATCTCTCTTTCCAAAACCCAATAATGGTAGATCTTTAGGATGCATTAATGTATCAAGAATCCGGTGCGACGTGCATGCAATTAAAAATACAACTAATGCCAAAATCATTTTTGTTATAACCGCTACAAAAATTGGGACTCCTATCTTTATCAAAAGTGAAAGGATCAAAGAATGCGAGTAAGGATAATTTGAAAAATTAACATCGCTTTGGAGAGGACTTTCAGGTTTTATAGAAACGTTCTCAACTCCAATAAGGATCAAAATCGGCCAGAGCAAATCAGGGAAACTGACGCCAATTAACGGTACCCAATATGGGAACCGTGGGGAAGAAATACATCAGCAGAAATGCTATAGCGAAATGTCCTATGAACATTTAACTGAATTAACAGTCTTAACATTAAGCATATGGTAGGTTCAAAATTTGAACTCAGAATATTAAATAATAATCTGAAAAGTATTCACATTTTATGTCTGCAATAATTGGAATAGTGAAGTATCAAGCCACAATAGATATGAAGGCAGGGAAAACCTATGTTGCATTTGGTCTCGTATCTCTTCTCGCAATAGCCTATGGATATCTGATTCCGAAGTTTGCATCTGGAACCTTGTTCGAATATACTAAGAGTTCACATGTATGGATGCTAACAACGTCCAGCATCTTTGTAACAGTTGCTGCGGGCTTAGCTGGGTTATTTATTGGTGCATTCATAGGATCTGACGTCATTGCTCAGGAATTCGAATCAGGGTCCATAATCAAGTTATTCTCTCTTCCGATTCGTCGAAGAGATATCTATATCGGGAAATTCATTGAAAAATTAATATTCGCACTGATATTGTCGCTAATATCTGTAATAGTTGCCATAATTTGCGGATACTTTTTTTCTGGTTATCAAAGTTATTTTCAGTGGTTACCCGCATTTATAGGTGGCTTAATTCTCTTGATTGCAGGATTTACGTCGATGGGTTTTCTTTTTGGGCCGCTGGTCAGGCAATCCTCCTTCGTTTTTGGTATAATGTTTGGCGTCTGGATATTTTTCGCTGTAATATTTGGGATTGTCGTGATGAAGGTTGGTTATGGTGATGGAACATTTGCAATTCCATTTATGAATATGACCTCAGTTCCATCATCTATCATGAGCTATGCAGTCACTCCGTCGGGAATTTTTCACTTGCAATACGTTTCGCTGGGAACTTCTAGATACTTTAGCATATCAACGTGGAAATATATGATTCTGAATGTTGTATTTGCATTAATTGAAGTTCTGTTCATTTTTGGTTTGGGATTTGCCATATTTAGAAAAGCAGAAATAAGGGGTTGATCACAATGGATGCGCTTGTTGTAGAAAATTTAACTAAAATATACTCAAACGGAAGAGGAATAAAAGAAATAAATCTGAATGTCCAGAAAGGGAAAATACATGCCTTACTTGGTAACAATGGAGCAGGGAAAAGCACAACAATGAAATGCATTACTGGAATAATTTTCCCTGATAGTGGCCGAATAGAGGTAATGGGAAAAGAACTCAGGGATAATGATCCCAAGGTAAAGTCATGTGTTGGTTATTCTCCTGAACTTCCCTCTCTCCCAAGGAATTTGACGGGGAGGCAATGTCTGGTTGTATACGGCTATCTAAAGGGACTAAGCAAGGATCAGGTTAGGCCGGAATCGGAAGACCTCCTGGAGAAGGTCGGGCTTCTCGATGCTTCAGACTCAAGGGTTTCTCAGTACAGTAGAGGTATGTTGCAGAGGCTTGATCTCGCGATAGCAATGGAGGGAAGTCCAGACATACTGATTCTCGACGAGCCAACTGCGGGCCTTGATCCATCTTCTGCATCAAAGTTCAGGGCTCTGTTAAGGGAACGAGCAGCAGAAGGTCAGACTATTTTGCTCTCCGATCACCAGCTTTCCGAAGTAGAGCGGTTATGTTCAGATGCGACAATTATAAATGAAGGACGGACCATAATTCAGTCAAAAATGTCAGATTTATTAAAGAAGGTAAAAGGGAGCTTCAAATATGTTGGAGAATTTTCTTCTGTGAGTGATAAATTAATTCATTACATTGAAAAGGTAGACGGTGTTGTTCGTGTGGATATAGATCACAAGGGCAACAACACTCTCATAATATATACTGATAGGCGGGATCGGCTGAATAGTGAAGTCTCAGGAGTCGTGAAAGAGATAGGATGTTCGCTGTACTCATTGGCTGAGAGTAAAACAACATTGGAGGACATATTCCTAACTCTTGTAAATACCGAGGAGTAGCGTTAAATGGAAAGTCTCGTGAGCATATCACTTTCCTGGGAGATGCATATAATATTAGAATGAATAGTGATGTTCCAACAATTTGAGAATACTGAGATAGAATGTCATAGAACATGAGGGAAAAATTAGTCGGGGAGATGTAAAGCAAGATGGATGACGATTTAAAATTTAAGAAGGAGCTCTTAAGATCTGTTGAGCAGATTAATAATCGCGTTCTTGGTTTTCAGAGTTACATGATGCGTCGAACTTGGGGTGTGCTTTTTGGAATAGTTGCTTTCCTTATTTTGGTAGATTCTCTGTCGTTTCCTGTAATTAGATACTTCATTTCTTCCGCTTATCTGGCGGGAATCATCAACATTATAATTCAGGTAACAGTATTTCTATTTGCGATTTTTTACTGGTTTAATTTATTTGAGAACTCAGCGAGGATAGTTAAATTAAGAGAATTCGCCACAGCGAATCGCTCTTATCGGATCAGGAACAGGGCAATAATTTGGAGAGATGTTATTGTCGCATTGTTCCTTCTGTGTATTTTCGCAGCATTAGTAATAGACAGCACAAACATCCCTTTGAAAGATGTAATATCAAACTTAATTTTCCTTCTTGTTTATTTGGTTCTCGATATTATACTCATTCGGGGGCTTAAAAACACATTTGTGGAAATCCCTTTTGAAGGATATGCAGTCTTCTTTTCGTACATGTTTTTAGTTATTTTCAGCTCAGTTACTTCGATTGTTAGTAGGTATGGTTTAGTTCCAAAAACGCTTGAAGAATTGTCATATCTACTGCTTGGTATTGTTCTTGCGATCCTGCTGCTGAGTTCATTTAGCTTCATTTATCACGCCCCAGACTATTTGGAGGAACTCAATGGGCAATAGTCTTACCGATGCGGAAAATTTTCGGCGATTTGTCCTTACCCAGCTCGCAGAAGAGATAACGGACACCCCTTTCAAGTCGTCAATAAGACTTATAATAATTATGTCTCTGGGTGTAAGCAAGAGAATGAGACTCACTGATCTTATGAAACTCACCGGATGTGGAAAAGGAAGCATTTCGAACCATATCGATAAACTTGAGAAGTCTGGTTTCGTAACTACGCATGACGCTTCGTTCTTCACTTCTCCGCGTATTGTAGTTGAAATAACGAAGAAAGGTGAAGAATTCTATAACAGCTACCTCAGCATGCTTGAAAAAATAATATACAGTCAAGTGCACGGTGATGGAGAGAACTCCACGGCCGACTCGAAAACAGAAGACAGTTCAATCTGAGTTGATTCATTTTGACAGGTGGCCCATAGATTTTCAGCACGTGTTATCTAAGAACCATTTGTATCACTTGTATCTCGTGCCTGTCTTGGAACAGACAACAGCAAAAACACCAGGGCCAGAATGCTCGAGACCAGAACAAAGTTGAATGAAATTTCAATGCTTATAACAAAAATTAACGCAAAGACCGTGCTACCAAGAAAACCAGAAATAGCTTTTCCTGTGTAAAAGATCCCATTGTTTGAGGTAGAGAACTTTGAACCGAATACGTCACCGATAAGAGCGAAATACATCGATATCATAGATCCACCGAAAAATCCAATAAGAACAATTGAAACTGGAAATATTCTGAGAACCAAAAACAGGGCGCCCATTATTATAGAAATATCTATTATGATTAGGGTTTTCGTTCTTCCTATAAAGTCCGAAATATATCCGAGTATCGGTCTGCTGATTCCGCTCAGAAGTGGGAATATGGAAATCAATATTGTGAATTCATACAACGGGAGCGATTTTCCAATAAACCCAAAAGAAGAAGCTATAACGATCAGGGGTATCGAGCCAAGTACAAATGAAACATAGAGTATCCAGTACCGCCCGTCTGTTATCGTGGCAAAAGGTGTTCTCCCAGAAATTGTCGACTGTTCTGGATAGCGAGTCAATGACATTAATATGGGAAGAATTATGATTTCAAGCAATCCAATTATGAGCATCGGTGTCCTAAACTCTCCGAATCTCACTATGAAAACATTTGCCACACTTGCACCGACACCAAAACCGAGGGATATGGTTCCGACAGCGATGCCTCTTGAACCCACAAACCATTTGACCGCAAGGTTTGTCGCGATCCCGTACAATATACCCTCTCCTACACTCCCGAGAGACCATAAAACGTAGAATGATGTCAGATCATGGAGGAATGATGTACCTAGAAAGCCTGATGCAGAGAGAATTGCAGCAATTATACCGATCCTCCTTGGGCCGTACCTATCCGCTATGTAACCCCCAGGGCCCTGTGAAACCGTCGAAAAAATTGCAAATAAGGTGAATGCAACCTGGATCTCTAGGAGTCTAGTATCAAATCCGGATACGAGTAACGGCTCAAAAACATTCCACGAATATTGATAGAGTGAATTGAAAGACATCACGATTAAACCTATTGCAAGATAGAATCTCCTGTCCACATATAGGAATAATCTACACGTATTTATTATCCGAGTTAAACATCGTGAAATATTCCCCGAGAAGACTGTACACCCAATTATGAGGTTATGCTAATTTTCAATCAAAGCTCTTCGTGTTATTCAGGTAGTTGTTCAGTACATCCATGGCTTCTTCGAAGTTGCTGGGATCTGAGGTCATGCAGATCCTGAATCCATTTTCATCGTTGAAATACCTGCCTGGGACAACTAGAATGCCAGTGTCCTGAAGCAACTTCCTGGAGAATTCTACAGAGTCTGAGCCCTTTCTATATTTTAGATAAGCGATCGAACTCGAATCTGCCAAATCAGACTTGAGTTCGGTATGGGTGGTAAGGAATTCTTTCAGTGTTCGCATATTCTTTTCAATTATTTGTCTTGCAAATGATATAAATCGTTTCCTGTTTGCCAATGCCTGTGCAGCTATCCACATACTGTAATTTGAGATTTCCGCTGTTACAAGATCTTTTACATTATTCAGTTCGTTAGCCGTATTTTCTTCCGCTATCAACCAGCCAGCTCTTAAATTTCCCAGACCGAAAAATTTTGTCATGGTGTTCGAAACCATAACTCTCTCAGATCCGTTAAACAATGTTCCAGGATTTTCTTCCATTGAGAACGGTCTGAATGTTTCATCAGAATATAGATAACTGTCATTTTCCTCGGCTAAACCTATCATTTCGTTAATTGCTCTTTGATCCAGGCTTTGTCCGGTCGGATTATTTGGATTTGTGAATTCGAAGAGAAAATTTTTTTCTGACAAAAAATCTTCTCTGTTTGGCGTTTTGAAAGTCAATGGCATGCCAAGTGAGCGCGGAGTAAGAAACATAGGCATATACTCTATCGGTGGAACATATATTTTTGAGACTTTTTCTTTCATATATGCATTTGCAATAAAAATTCCACCAGTACCTCCGCATGTTGTCACCACATTTTCCTTGCGGACTTTGTAAATACTCGAAATACTCTCTGTGAATATTTCCGGTGCTTCTTTCATCTCCAATCTGTAGTCTTCGTAGGATGTGTTGATACCAAAACCTTCTAGATCAGGCTCAGAAAAACCGCTATTAGTCAGATTAAATCTACATTTATTTCTGTTCGTCCGTATCCACGTGAACATTTCATCTTCTAAGGCTTTCATTATAACACGTAAACATAATTCCAGTTTGCTGAAAAATGTTTGTGCATAGGCCTACGGAACTAAAAACTCGTTTTCTTTCGCCGCTAAGGTGGATTTATCTTCGGATCTTTTGATTTCTAGATTCCTCAATTCCTTTCTTATTATCTTTCCACTTATGGTCTTTGGTAAATCCTTAACAAATTCAATCTTCTTAGGCCTCATGTATGCCGCCGTTATCTTCTTTACATGGAAACTGAGCTCTCTAGCAAGAGAACTGCTTGGAGAATATCCGTTTTTAAGTATTATGAAGGCTTTTACAACATTTCCTCTTATCTGATCCGGGGAGGCAACCACGGCTGACTCTGCGACAGCAGGATGAGTTAGAAGGGCTGACTCCACCTCGAACGGGCCGATACGATAGTCTGAAGCTTTTATAACGTCATCAGCACGTGAAACGAACCAGACATAACCGTCCGAATCCATTTTCCCGAGGTCACCGGTATAATAGTAACCATGTTTGAATCTTTCGGCGTTCAGTGCTGGATCATTGCCATATCCAGAAAATAATCCCGGAACGTTATTTCCAATATCAATTGCGATGTTGCCCTCTTCCCCAACAGGAAGTTCTTTTCCATCGTCATCTACTATTTTGACCTTGTAATGTAGGAGAGGTTTTCCCGCAGATCCCGGCCTAATTTTGGAAAGATCCGTATTGCCAATAACTGCTGAGGTTTCTGTCTGCCCATATCCATCTTTTATCATAATGCCAGTCAGATCCTTCCAGTGTTTTATGATTTCAGCATTGAGTGGCTCTCCCGCTGAGGAAGCCTTTTTCAACGCTGCAGGTTTAAAATCGTTGAGATCCTGAACCATAAACATTCTCCACACAGTAGGTGCCGTGCACAGGGAAGTCACTGGATAATTCTCGATTGCGCTAAGAGTTCTTTCAGCAGAGAATCTTTCCTGATCAAAGGAAAATGCTGTCGCACCTGCTATCAACGGTGCGTAGAGGTTAGACCAAGCCCACTTTGCCCAACCCGGACTACTGATATTCCAGTGAATATCTTTGTTGTCGATGCCGAGCCACTGCACGGTTGAAAGGTGCCCGAGGGGGTAGTACCCGTTGTGCACTATGGTTTTGGGGAGTCCTTCAGTTCCGGAAGTGAAAAATATAGCATGTTTTTCTTTCGGATCTTTGTGAAACTTTGATATAAACGACTCCTCCATGGCTATTTTGTTTTGAAAGTTATCGTCTGATATATTGAAAACCTTGATGTAAATGCCCTTTGCCGCGTCCATTACCTGTTTTATGGTATAGGCGTCAGCAAAGATTGCCTTTGCACCTGTCTGGTTTATTCTGTAAACTATATCGTTTTTAGAGAGAAGTATCGGGGCTGGAGAATACGCGATCCCAACGATTGAAGAAGCAACGGTTATGTACCATAGATCCGGCACCATCCTCATCATAATTATAACAGAATCGCCGTTTTTCAGGCCCTCCTCCTTCATGAAGTTGGCATATTTCTTAGCTTTTTCCAGTAACATGGAGTAGGGAACCTCAATCAGCCGTTCCTCATCGTCCAGAATCATGAGTGCTATCTTTCCTGAATTTTGCTGTGCCAGAATATCTGATACCCAGTTGAAGTCGGGCTTTCTTTGAAATTTTTCTATTTTTATCGTGATCTTATCATGCAATCAATAGAAATAAATCTTATCAGCCGGAGGAGAGCGAATTCAAAAATGTATCTTTTAAATTAATCTCGATATTTTGCAAGGAAAAATGAGATCACAAATGGTACGACCATCCACAGTATTCCAGCAATTATCAGAATTGGAGCCACAATACTAAATTCGGAAGGATTTATCACCTGAGAAGAAATCAGTCCAAATTTACTCGTGAACATTGTCTGTATGAGAGAAGAATATCCGGCAGGACTGGCATAATCGAAGCCTATGCTCGTCCATAGGTAGGTCGTGGTGGATGATGATATCCTAAGGCCAGAAAGTATTGCTACAGGTATTATGGACCAGAAGAGATCCATGACAACGAACACTGCTATTGCGGCTCCGAGCAAAGCGCCCTGTGATCTAGCAAGATGTGAAAACATGTATACGAGGGCTAGAAAAGCAACACCTTCTACCAGGTATTGCCAGACGAAGTAAAGGTCGAAGGTTGTGGATAGATACATACTGAAATAATGGAATATTATAATATCTGAAATGATCATCGATAGACCTACAGCAACAAATATTGAAATGACGTTGGAAGTAAATCTCGACGCAATAAGCGAACCCCTCGTAACCGGCCTTTTTAGAACAGATTCTAATACACCACTGGTCCTATCCTTACCGTATGTCAGATATGCCGCAAATACCGCAAGAATTGGTATGAGAAATCCTAGCAATTCCGAAGTTCCTGCAAAGACGAGTGATTGGAGTGTGCTCTGGGTCATGGGCGTATAATCCGTGAGCGGACCAATTTCCGAAGGTAATGAGATCATTATTCCTGAGGAATTTTCTGCAACAACATAGTATGTTTCGTTTACGTTTGGAGAAGCGACATCAGGGAATATGTTTTTTACGGTAAACCCTTCTACTGAATAATTGAATGCAGGATTCTTTAAGGATTCACTTAAGTTATGCACTGAATTCACAAAATAAATGTTAAGATGCGGGGCTGCTGAGCCATTGTCTCCAACATAAAATAGCTGAATCCCGAATCTCGTTGTATTGGAGCTATCGTACATTCGTGGTATAATTTCCAGCCCAGACGATTTCTTTGTCATGTTGATGGGAAATTTCACCTGCGATGTAGTAACTGGATGCCTGAAGGTCTTATATGTGTAGTTAACGAAGATAACCGGGGAACTATCTTTTCCTGTTGGTATTGTAGAATTAGCGAAACCATTAGATCCTGATAATGCGCTGTAAAAAGTCCCGTTATATTCGAAACTTACTTTTATTTTGGATACTGGATTTCCATAGGCATTATGGGCATAAGAGACCATAACTATGTTACTCCCATTTTCATAATATCCATATGTCAACTGTGGTGTTGTAGGAACAGGCGAAGGGGAAAAAGTGGAAGCAGACTCATATGCAAGAAGTGCCGAAAGACCGACGATGGCAACTATCATTATGACGACAAATTTGCTTGTCAGTGTCCTTCTTATTTCATAAATTATCGGTTTCATCTTATTCCTCCCGATGAGACTCCTTCCGTCAGGGGAGGGGTGATTGACTCCTTATACCCTATCAATCCAAAGAAATACTCTTCCAGGCTTTCTCCAACAGGATCAAAGCGCAAAATCTTATACTTGGATCTTACTAATTTTTGCGGGATTTCTGAAAGTTTGTTATCGGGGACAGTCAGATCTCTTACAATCAGTTCATTGCCGTTTGATTCAACTTCCCCATATTTTGACAGCAAGGATTTACACTTGTCATCATAGTTTTCAATTGTTATATGAAGAACAGTTTTTCCAAGTGTCCGCATTTCCCCCCTCTTTATGATCTTTATAAGTTTTCCATGATCTATTATTGCGACGCGATCCGCAACATCTTCGATTTCACTGAGAATATGCGATGACAGCAGTACGGCCTTTCCCTCCTTTTTCATATTAATCATAAGCTTTCTTACAAACAGAACGCCTTCAGGATCGAGGCCATTAAGTGTCTCATCAAACAAGACGTTTTGAGGATTCCCTATTATAGATTCTGCAATGGCGAATCGTTTCTTCATACCCTGCGAGTACGATCGCAGTTTCTTGTTAAGATCATTTTTCAAACCAACTTGTTCAAGTAAGTTCATTATCCTCTCTTTTGCTTCACTCCCATGCAGGCCATAAAACCCTGCGAAATAACTCATCAACAGAACAGGAGTCGCATTTGGTTCAAAATTTGGGAGCTCCGGTATCCAGCCAACATTCAATGAAGCCTTGACCTTATCGTTGACGATGTCATATCCATCGACAAGGATCTTTCCAGAAGTTGGAAGTATGATGCCTGATGCCATTCTTATTGTTGTGGTTTTTCCAGCTCCATTAAGTCCCACAAGTCCCAGAATCTCTCCGTTCTTCATTTCAAGGTTCAGGTTATCAACGGCGGGCGGATTTTTTGGTGTATAGACCTTTGTGATATCTTCTATATTCAGCATTTTACCAAGATTCTAATTCGCCCCTGATTATGTACTCTGTTTTAAACGTTGTCTTCTGTTTTTTATTTTTCGCCTTAATGACCTATTTTACGATTACAACTGAGTCTTGTCCTGGCTGTTTTTTGTAATATCACGACTGCGAAAACAGCCAACTTAAGAGACATAAGGTTACTGTTCCACAGGCGTCTTCTGGGAAAATATTGCATTTTCAGCTTATGAATCCCTGAACTTCAAGAAGGCCCATAAGCCCGTCATATGCTGGTTTCTCTGTTTTCAGTCCCAGATCGTCAAGTAATTCCCATCGAGAAATATCTTAATATACAGAAGGGCTACTTGGGAGATGGTTAACGTTGTTCTGATTCATGGAGGGGCTGGTTCAGATACGTCCTTTTCCACTGTGCTGGCCAATTATGCCAAACTCTCCGCCTCGCAAAGAGGTGCACTGAACGTGGCTGTCAATGCAGTGCGGATGCTTGAGGACAACCCTGATTTCAATGCCGGCACCGGTTCGGTAAAGCGAATAGACGGTTCGATTCAAATGGACGCGGCAGTTATGGCAGAAGAAGGCTTCGGTTCAGTTGTTTCCATAGAAAGAGTCAGAAATCCAGTTTTAGTAGCAAGAGCAGTGATGGAAAAAACTCCGCATCTAATCTTATCTGGGGATGGTGCAACGAAATTTGCACGCCAACTGGGCTATGAGGATTATGATCCGTCTACGGAAAAATCATCGAAGAATTGGGAAAAGATGATAAAGATCCTCTCTGGGGAAGATAACGAGGCACCAAATAGATATGAAAACTACATGAAGTATGCAAAAGTTTTCGGCATAGTTAAAGACACAGTTGGTGCAGTTTCCAGGGTCGATGGAAAATTTGCAGCTGCTGTTTCAACCGGTGGAGCAACACCAATGATGAGGGGGCGCGTTGGAGACTCACCTCTGCCTGGGTGTGGAATATACGCCGGAAAAAAAGGTGCGGTAGTAGCAACAGGTATAGGTGAAGAGATCATTAAGAAAATGCTGTGTCATAATGTTTATCTGCGCATTGGATCGGAACCTCTGAGGAACATATTGGAGGATGAAGTTTCAAAATTTGGTGTCACGTCTGTGGGGATCATAGCGGTATCCAAAGACGAAGAGGCATATTCTTCCAACACAAGCATGGCCACCGGCATCATGAAATTTTGAGTTTTCATTCTCTGTCAACCTTTATATCATACTTAAACATATTTAGGAAATGGAGTTTGAAAAATTCAAAACCATGCATTTCCCGAGAGATGTTTACATAGGGCATGGTGTGCTTGCGAATCTTCCACTTATAGCAGAGCGGTACATTCGTCGCGGATCTATAGTGATAGTTACGGGGGACTTCACATATGGCCTTGCGGGTAAACAGGTTGAAGATATTCTCAAAGATGCAGGTTATTTAGTTAACGTGATAAAAATTGGTGCCGCTGATGAGCGTAATTTAAGTCTTGTTACCAATTTTGTTGCTCGAGGAAAAACCGGCATGATGATAGGAGTCGGGGGTGGAACTAAAATCGATGTTGCAAAGAAGGTTGCTTTTGATCTTAACGTCCCTCTGGTTAGCGTTCCAACGTCTCCAAGTCACGACGGTATCGCCTCTCCACGGGCCTCTATAAGCAGGCCGAATGGAATTTATTCTGAGGAAGGTGCAATGCCGATTGCCATAGTAGCAGATACTTCAATAATGGTGAAGGCACCTTACAGATACCTTAAGGCCGGAGCTGCAGATGTGATCTCAAACCTGACAGCTATATTGGACTGGAAACTTGCTTACAGGCTCAAAGGTGAAGAATATAGTTCAAGTGCCGCAGCAATTTCCGAATATGCTGCTAAAGAACTCATAGAGAAAGCTCACATGATCCTTGAAGATGTAGAAGAATCTGTCTGGCTGGTAACAAAACAGATTCTGGCGTCTGGAACGGCTATGGCTATTGCCGGATCTTCCCGCCCGGCCAGCGGAAGCGAGCATCTCATAGCTCATGCATTGACACAGTTTGGTCCGGGAAACTCAATTCATGGCGAACAGTGCGCTATCGGATCCGTAGTCTCGATGTTCCTTCACGGTGGAGATTGGAAATCGCTGAAGCAAACCTATGAAACAATTGGTATGTCCGTTAAAGCAAAAGATTACGACATTCCGAGGGAAGTGATGATAAAGGCATTGAGCACCGCCCACAGCATGAGACCTGAGAGATACACGATTTTAGGTGAGACAGATCTCAGTTTGTCAGCCTCAGAAAGATCACTTGAAATAACTGGAATCATTTAAGAATTGATTTTATGGTAAAAATTTCATTAATAGGAACTGATCTTTCGGTAGAAGGATTAGAATTTACCTTTCTCGGCCCTTTGACCGCGTGTTCTGAATGCAGGATAAAGAACGCTTGCTTCAATCTCGAACCGGGGAGAAGTTACAGGATCACGAAAGTAAGGGATCAGGAGAACCCCTGCCTGATTTTCAACAAGAACAAGGTAAAAGCTGTTGAGATAGAAGAACTGCCAGAGTTCGCCAATATTCAATATGGCCGAAAACTCCAGGAAGGATCTACAGTGACACTCAAGTCCATGAATTGCGACTATATCACGTGTAAGAACATTGAGAAGTGTAACCTTACAAACCTCCGTTCAGAAACCAAGGCAACGATAATTGGAATTACGGAGAAACTTGACTGCCCTAAAGGTTATGATATGAGAAAAGTTGAAATAAAGTTCTGATAAGGCATGATCAGGATCGGGTTAATAGGAAAACCAAATGCTGGGAAGTCCACACTTTTCACAGCCCTAACAGACGTACCCGTGGATATTGCCAATTATCCATTCACAACGGTCAAGCCGAACTTGGGGATGTCTTTTATTAAGGTAAGCTGCCCTGAGAAAGAGATAGGCAAGAAATGCAAACCGAGAGAGGGTACATGTGTTGACGGTGTTCGCCATGTTCCTGTGGAAATAATAGATGTTCCGGGACTCATAGAGGGTGCGAGCGAAGGAAAAGGGATGGGTAACGAATTTCTCGATAATCTGAGAAACTCAGATGCCCTCATACACATATTTGATCCTCTGGATTCCTCGGAGTTGCCCGGTGTTCGTGATCTCAATCCTGAAGAGCTCAATAACAGCATGCATGCAACAGAAAATGAAATAATGGACTGGTTTTCAGATCGAATTTTTAGGGATTGGGAGAAATTTGCAAGAAAATGCGACGCTTCTGGTGATCGAATAGAGTCATCCCTTTATACAAAACTAGCTTCGTTTGGTTTGTCCGAAAAGGATATCGCTTCAGTCCTTTCTGATGAATTCTTTCCGGGGAAGCTGTCTCTCTGGGACAAGGGCGATGCAAAGAAGTTCGCTTCCGTAGTGTTCAAAAAAATTAAACCTATAGTGAGGGTTGCGAACAAGGCCGACCTTCTATCGGAAGATCAACTACAGGTTATGCATGATAAATACAGCGATATTACTCTCGTTTCCGCGGAGTATGAACTTGCGCTTACGAGAGCGTTTTCTTCAAAGATCATAGATCGCACAGAAACAAACTTCAACATCTCTGACATCGCTACCCCTAAGCAGAGGGAAGCTTTGGAAAAGATCAGGAAATTTTTTGCGAACAGGGGAGTTTCAAGAGCCTATGATATCTTGGAAAAGATAAGTAAGGACTGGTTGCATCATATCGTGGTATTCCCTGTGTACGACGAATCCTCGTGGACTGATAAGTCCGGGAATGTCCTTCCAGATGCATTTCTTATGCCTCTTGGTTCTACTGCACTTGATCTAGCTTATAAAATTCACACACAGATCGGTGAAGGCTTTATTAGAGCTATAGATGCGAGGATGCACAGAGTGGTTGGCAGGGATCACGTCCTTTCGGATGGCGATATAATCAGAATAGTGTCAAAATCATAACTCGATAAATGCTCCAGTAAATCATATTGTTGCCAGCCTTTTTGCATCATTGTCTAAAAGGTATTTTTAATCACGGGGAATTATGTGACGATGCAAATAAGGAAGAATGATCTGTCCGAACTTTTGCAAACCTCTGCTTCTATTCTGGAACAGAGTTGTCATAGGACTCCATTTGCCGGTAAATTCAACAGCAATTCAGTGGCTTTTGTGGGGGACACTCACTGCGCCTGGCAGGTGTCCTCCAAAATAATCTCCGATTATGGCGAAACGAGCGATAAGATCGTTTTCCTGGGGGATTATGTTGATCGGGGCGATACGGGCATTGAAAACTTAACGGTGATTTTGAAGGCCTTTGTCAAAAGCCCAGAAAAAGTAGTTCTTTTGCGTGGAAATCACGAAAGTCGAAATGTCAACGAAAGATATGGGTTTCTTATCGAGGTGAAAGAGAAGTTTGGGCTCAAATTTTATGATCTTCTCGAAAGATTTTTCTCAAGATTGCCGTATGCAGCAGTTGTAAACGATTATTTCTGTGTTCATGGTGGCATTGCAAGAAATATTTCTACAATTGACGTGATTAAAGATCTGCCATATCCTGATATAGGACCAGAAAACAGGGACGCATTGGAGCTCCTATGGAATGATCCTTCAGATGATGTTGATGACTTTTCCGAGAACTTACGGGGAGAAGGTACATTCTATTTTGGTCAAAAAGCGGTTGACACGTTCATTTCAAAGAATAACCTTAAGGGAATAATCAGGGGACATGAGGTCTGTGACGGATTCAAGGAAAATCTTAATGGCAAGGTTATTACTGTGTTTTCTAGCACATACCATGGTATGCCTCCCGGGTTACTTATCATGGAGAATGGAAACTTTTATAGAAAGCGCATAAAAACATGAGAAAAAAACAGAGAAAGATCAAGTAACGTTATATACAGATTTTCATTACCAGTTTTACAATTTCATTTAGAATCGATTAGGTGATAATTTGGCTAATGGTGAAAACGCAGGAAAAAAATTAAAGTCCGTGAGAAGCAAATTCAGGTGGTCTGATAGTTCATTCAAGAAGAGGGTATTAAAGCTTAAGAAAAAGGCTGATCCACTTGAGGGGGCACCATCTGGAAAAGGCATAGTTATTGAAAAGATAGGAATAGAGGCTAAACAACCAAATTCTGGTATCAGGAAATGCGTGAAACTTCAACTTATAAAGAATGGTAGGCAGATTACTGCGTTTGCCCCCGGTGACGGCGCTATTAACTATATAGATGAACATGACGAGGTCACTGTTGAGGGTATTCGTGGGAGACAGGGAAGAAGTAAGGGAGATATTCCCGGGGTAAGGTTCAAGGTTGTCAAGGTCAACGGAATATCTCTGCTCGAGCTCGTGAAGGGCAGAAAGGAGAAAACGGTGAGATAATGCCAGATCTTAAACTACTTGGAGAATATTCAATTAATGACGTGGCTATACACGACGCAGGTATTTCTAAATATATAAATCTATCATCCAATATCAATCTGCATACCGGTGGGAGGTATTCAAGTTATTCCGCCGGAAAAAGAAACGTTAACACTCTGGAAAGGCTTCTAAATAAGATGATGCGTTCAGAAAAATGGACAGGGAAGAAATACAGTGCCTACAGAGTTCTGAAAGACGCTTTTAAGATCGTGGCAGAGAAGACAAAACAGAACCCCGTTCAGGTTTTCGTCAACGCCATAGAAAACGCGGCTCCAAGAGAAGAGGTCACAAGATTGAAATACGGTGGAATCGCTGTCCCTAAGGCTGTGGATGTAGCTCCATCTAGACGCGTTGATCTAGCTCTCAGGAACATAGCAATAGGTGCAACAAAAGCTTCTTTCAAGAGCACGAAACCCATTGCGAGCTGTTTGGCGGATGAGATCATTAATGCATCGAGAAACGAGGCTGCGTCATTCGCTGTCAGCAAGAAAGAAGAGGTAGAAAGAATAGCAGCATCTGCGAGATAAAGACTGCAATCAGTCTGTTTCGTATTCTACCGGCAGGGATTCCTGCTCCCATTTTTCCATTCCTCCAACCATTGTTGCGGCTTTTAAAAAATTGTCTGCGAGGAATATAGCTGCAACTTCGCTCCTGTTCCCATGTGCGCAAACTATGGCGTATTTCCTTCTTTTATCTAATGTGGAAACGCGCTTTGGAAGATCGTTAAGAGGTATTTTTATGGAATCCTTTATCGTTCCTAACTGCCATTCCCAAGATTCTCTCACATCAATTACTGTCCACTCTGACATGTGTTCGTAGAGATCGGATGGTGAGATTTCCAAAACAGAAGATATGGGTAGTCCAGCCGCACTCCATCGCACTAGATTATCAGAAAGTGTAGCGGAAACGCCCAAACTAACTGCCTCCAGATCGTCTTTAGCTTTGATAGCTGTTCCTTGATCCTTTCCTATTAGAACAATTGGGGCTTCTGTGCCATTTAGCCATGACTTCAGTATCTTACCCCATCCAAAGTTATGGTATGGGGCGTTCATGGTAGCAGGAATGTGACCCGATAGGTAATCTTTGTTGCTTCTGATGTCTATGCCCACATTTCTCTGGCTCATTATCTGTTCATATATATTCTTTAAATCTTCGTTATTCAACTTATACGTAAAATACGTTCTGCAATAAAACGATATCTTCGTCTCTGCTCCAACAAAATTGTTTAATCTAGATTGCTTTATGTCGGCCTTTTACTCTTGATTTTAAAAGATGAAAAGCAATAAACATTGAGAGTCGAAAGTGGCGGCGTACGACTGAGATGAACTAGAGCGATAGCAGTTATCATGGTTATGCTACACTTATTGTAACACTCGTTTCGATGGAATTATCTAGACTTCTCTTTGTGTTTGTGAATCGATTATCGCGAAAATCTTTTTTCTAAACGCCAGCATAAAATATCATGAGCTATCGATCACAAAGCGGCAAAAGATTTCTCATCTAAAGTGAACAATAAATAATATCCTGAATATCACTTCCATATGAACAAGAAAGATTTGCTCACGTCCAGGGTCATGGATACGAATATCAGCGCTGATACAACACTAGGAGAGCTCATGGCACAGTTTTCAACATCTGGTGGCTTTACTTCTGCAAAACTGTTTACTGCTTATTCGATATTGAAGAGGATGTTTTCGGAAGAGAACACAACATTTCTTTCATTTCCTGCTGATATAATTTCTACAGGCACAAGAGGAGTGATAAATGAGATCGTTAAGAGAAAACTTGTTGATGTTATAATAACTACAAACGGGACGCTTGATCATGATATAGCACGAACGTACACGAATTATTATGCAGGCAGTTTTGACTTTGATGATCGAAAGTTAAGGGATATCGGTATTAACAGGCTAGGGAATGTATTTATCCCGGACGAAAGTTATGGGGAGGTTATAGAAAATAGGGTAACTCCGGTATTGGAAGAACTTTATGCAAAGAAAAAGGAATGGGGCGGCGCGGAACTAGTCAAGGAATTTGGCCTGAGACTAAACGATGAAAAATCAATACTTTACAACGCGGCTAAGAACAACATCCCTGTTTTTGTTCCAGGAATGACAGACGGGTCTTTCGGTTCCCAGCTTTGGTCATTCTATGAGCAGAACCGGGATTTCAGGATTAATTTGCTGCAGGATGAACATGAACTGTCAGATATCGTATTTGATGCAAAGAAGACTGGTGCTCTTATGATCGGTGGAGGTATATCCAAGCATCATACCATCTGGTGGAATCAGTTCAGGGATGGACTTGATTATGCGGTTTATGTAACTACTGCGCAGGAGTATGATGGTTCACTTTCCGGAGCGAAACTTGAAGAAGCAATTTCATGGAAAAAGATCAGGCAGGACGCTGAATTTGTTAACATTTACGGCGATGCAACTATAGTGTTGCCGTTGTTGTTGGGGCCACTTCTGTGAGCAATAATTCCTAAATATATTTGAGCCACTCCATTATGGGATCATCTTCCTCCTTGAGCTCAGTTGAAGATGTCCCGCTTGCACTAACGGTCGAAAACCTGTAAAAGTATATCCTAGAACCCTTCTCCACTCCATACATAATATGTTCAACATATTTTCCTTCTGGAAGATGTGCCATGGCTTCTGGGAATTCTGGAGAAAAGTGAACCTCGACCTTGTCGCCATTCTGGTATAAATGATATGAAGAATTGGACGCTATATATTCTTTCAGTTTTTTTGTTTCTATGGATGGTCCCATTGTTTCATGAGTTAATCTTTCTATAATACCATTGGCATCATTTTCAAATTAATGCATAAACTAATTATTAATAAAAATATATCTAATTCATGCAGTATATAACGGAAGAAGATGTCTCAAAAAACCTAACGATGTCAGAAACAATAAAAATACTGGATGAAGCTTTCAATGAGTGCGGACATGGGAGAGCCTATTATAAACCAAGAGAACGAATAACTTACATCGGAGGGGTATTCAACACAATGCCAGGTATAATAGAGAAATTCCATGTTGCAGGTCTTAAGACTTATATAGCTACACGCTCAGGAGCAAGGTTTGTCGTAGTGTTATTTGATACAGAAACATCTGATCTTCTGGCACTCATTGAGGCAAACAAGCTTGGCCAAATAAGAACCGGTGCTTTGCCTGCAATGGTCTCTAAAAAGCTACTTCGTGCTCAAGAACAAAATCTCTGCATTATTGGTTCTGGCTATCAGGCAGAGACACAGCTCGAAGGTATGATCTCAGCACTGAACATAGGAAAAATATCCGTATATTCACGCAACTTTGATCACGCCAAGGACTTCGCGAAGAGAATGTCTGAAAAATTTAAGATCGATATAGTGCCTTTTAGAAACGCAGGGGGAGCCCTCGCATCATCCACAATTGTCAACACAGTAACGGATTCCAACAACCCCATATTTTCCAGATCAGATTTAGGGGAAGAGTACCATCTTAACCTGTGTGGTGCGAATCTTCCGAGACGAAGGGAAGTCGCAGAGGATGCAATTGCAGACAGCGAAATAATAGTTATCGAGGATATGGACCAGGCACTGAAAGAATCTGCGGAGATCAAAAGCTACGTGAAGGTTTACGGAAAAGACAAATGTATCAATCTTAAGGACTTTGTATTAGAGAGCTATCATAAAAAAAAGAGGAGTGTCTTTAAGTCAATGGGTATAGGCTTAGAGGACGTTGCCGCTGGTTATCTTGTATTGAAAAATATGAAACTTATATGAGAATTTCCAGCTGGGTCAGCGATTCAGCTTGTAGGTTATCTCAATCTAGAGTGTGTATGCATCGACCCACAGAAATACTTTCATTAACTCACCTATGGAATCAATAACGTTGACTTAAGAGCCGATTCAAGATCTGGGAATTTGAATACGTAATCGTATTGAAGTGCCTTTTTCGGAATCACTTTTTTTCCATGAATAATAAGGTCAGAAACCTCACCCATTCTTAACCTTACAAGGGTTGCTGGTATCTTTATTTTCGCTGGCCTGTTAAGAACCCTCCCGAGTGTTTTAGCAAATTCTGCCATTGTAGTGGATTGAGGAGATACGGCATTTAACGCACCAGTTATTTTCTCATTATCAAGTGAGAAAAGAACTAAGCCAACCTCATCGCTCATGTGAATCCACGCGAGCCATTGGTTCCCTGGCCTTATCGGGCCTCCGAAACCTGTCTTGAAAATGGAGACAAGTTCCGGCAATCCCCCTCCTGATGCTGAAAGCACAAGGCTGGTTCTTACGTTTACAACACGAACTCCATATTCTTCAGCTCTGTTCGCTGCTTTTTCCCATTGATAGACAAGGTCTCCAAAGAAATCGTTTCCCTTCGACGAATCTTCGTCCATTTCAACATCAGTGATTTTATCGTAACCATAGTAACCTGCTGCTGTGCCATTAATGAACACCTTAGGCCTAATCTCACATTTTGACATTGCTTCGACAATCTGATCAACTGTTTTCACGCGTGACTCAATAATTTTTTTCTTGTATTCGCTGGTCCATTTCTTAAAAATTGGTTCACCCGTGAAATTTATGACTGCTGATGAACCATCTATTTCTTTCTCCCACTCTTGATTCTCTGGAGTAAATTCCACAACTTTTTTTCCAGGAAACATAACTTCTGTCTTTTCTTTATTCCTTGAAAAGAACTTTATTTCATTACCACGCGAGAGCAGAGCTTTTGCGATCTCAGATCCGATTAGACCATTCCCCCCAAACAGGGAAATTGTTAGTGAGTTCTCTTTGTATTTGTCTCCCATTTTAATTTACTCTTTCTCAGCAACTTTCGCGGCAGGACTCTTAAAGACTCGGTCTCGATTCCGTCTTTTCATGACTATTTCGGAAGCAATACTTAATGCAATTTCGAATGGAGTAACCGCATTTATATTTATACCAATCGGTGCACTAACAGCATCTAAAAATTCATCTGAAACTCCTATTTTCTTCAACTCCTCAAAATCCCTTGCAATCCTTTTCCTGCTTGCCATTAAGCCGACATACGCAGCACTATGATGAGACAGGGATTCGAGAGTTTCAATATCCCTTTCGCCCTTTGTGAGTATAACTATGAAATCATCTTCGTTAACATGCAGTGTATCGATATCAAAATTAAGATCTGAAATAATTTCGTCAGGATCGTTTGTGATGTTTGGTGCATGATTTACCAGCACAACGCTGAAGCCCATTTTTTTTCCTAGAGCAATAAGTTCATTCTCTACATCATCCTTCCCGCCCTGTCCAAAAATTATGAGTCTTTGTGCAGGTTTAAAGGGCTCAAGAAAAACCTCTATTGTTCCGCCACAGAAGGTTTCAACGTAGATGTCGTTTTCGCTCTCTTTTGAGATCATAGCTTGAAGGCCATCTTTAGCGGTCTCGAGATGTATCCTTATTGTTCTTGGCTCGCCGGTGATTAAAGTTTTGCGCGCTTCGTCGATGATCACCGATTCAGGGCATGCACCACCTAACGAGCCGTAAATAACCTGGGCGTCTTTTACTATAACCCTGAAGCCAGGCTTTGCAAGTGCAGAACCTTCAGATCGGACAACGGATGCCACCACAAATGTTGATTTTTCGTTTTTCAAATGCTCAAGTTCTGATATATAGTCATAATCACCCATATACTCCGATTGAAATCTGATTAATCTAATTTCGTATTATTCGAATAAGTATCACTCGCCTTATGTGTTCATCCTCATTGAGCACAGGCATAATGCGCAATTTTTATAGGATTCTCGATAAAAGTTATCATTTATGGATAACGTTTTGTGATTCATGATACGATAACTGATAAGGTAAAATTTAGAGCAATATTTATATCAGTCAGTTCCTTTAGCGTGCTTACAAGAGGAAGATGATAATTGCATAAGTACAGTTTGATTGCAGTCATAGTAGTCCTCGCTTTTCTGGCGAGTACGTTTACAGTGATTGGAGCAAGTAATGCTATAACGCCGCAGACAGGAACGGTGAACTATACGGTGTATGACGTATATGGATCTAATAGTTCGCTTGCTAATCCTTCAACAGTAATGAACATAGCTACCGTTTCGGGAATAACTGTAGAATCGCTGACCGGAAGTTCTGGGTCGTTCTCTTTGGACTATGGTAGTTACCTGGTAACTTTTCCATCAGCCAGAAATACAGTGTCTCTGCTAGGCACAGTTATAACCAACTATACACAGTACTATCTCACAGTTTCTTCATCCACAACGAGCGAAAACTTTAGCATTGGGGTTTCAGAGACGGTGTTGTCAACAATAAGTGTCAGCATGCCAGGTCTGGTATATCTTAACCTCAGTACATTTTCAGGGTTTCAATTTTATTCCAGTTCAGGTAGCTCCTCTACTGCATCGACCTTTTCCACCTACGTCCCCGTTTCATACTTTTTTGCGGATGTATACTCCAGTGGAACCACCTATTCATATCTGCTGAAAGGGAGTAGCAGCATCTCTTTGAATCCAAAGGCCCTTCCGGTTGATATTTACGGGAAAGTGACAAATAAAACAGGGAGCGCAATAAATAATTTCAATATAACAGTGATTGGAAAGAATAGCAATTACTATGTGGAGAACTTTAATGGGAATCCATACTCTTTCGCTTTCAATCCCGTAAATGTGTCATATCTGGTGTTTTCTTCTCCGGGATATAAGCCATACCAGATCGCTGCACCAACCTCAACAGGATTACATAAACAGAATGTTTCTTTGATATCAGGAGGTAGTGATATAAGCTATAATTATTCAATAGGTGCAAATCCTGATTTTCTTAATCTGACAGTTCACTTTGCCGTGTCAAATTCAACTGCACTTCCTTATTTTGCAAATTCCTCTGTAGGTTCCTTATACTGGCAAATCAGGATGGATAAACTCACAACATCATCCATATCCACATTCTTATCAAACTATGGAGAAAAATACACAAACAGCTCATTTTTCCTCAATGGAACAAATTATAACCTCTCAGGAAGCACCTTCAAAATCGTGTCATTTACAAATAGCAGCCTTAATGCCTTTGTAAATCTCACATATAAGACATCTGGCCTTTCGAAGGTTAATTTATCCAATGGATTCAATGTGAAGCTGTATGCCAAATCCACAGAGTACTCTTCTGGGAGTTTATACTTCAATTACGCATTGAATTACAACGCACCCGGCATGGCGCTATCTTCTCCCGCTTCGGCGGTAAAGACATTCATAAGTCCGGTAGTTTTGAGGCCACAGACCTCCTCTGGTTTTATAAGTCTCGTTTTCTCGACACCATCGAATCCTTCGGTAAATACAAGCAAACTTGACCTTTACTGGATCGGGATGAATCGTTATGTCGATTACATGGGTAATTTTTCCAATGGATCTCCATATTTTGTGGTTCCGTTGAATGACAACATTTATTTCAATGCTTCAGCTGGATTCTTCAATCCTGCAACGAATTCCAACAACTATCAGGATTCCCTCAATTTTAGCTGGAAAGTAGGATCAAGTTATTTCACACCCGTAACCACACCGGCCTTTAATGCCAGCTATAGATTCACCTCATCAGGCACATATAACGTTTCCCTCACATTCACAAGCGGATCGGGGAGGACCAACAGCACCCATTTTGTTATCTACGTATTCAATTCCACACCAACAGCTTCATTAAACGTTTCGTACAACGGAAAAATCTTGTTGCCAACGTCTACGTTGAGCAATGGGTCATCAAAATCATTCAACGTTCTGCAATCTAAGATCATGGATTTCAATGCTAATGGCTCCAAGCTGCCGATACCATCCACGAGTTATTACGCACCACTCTCCTATTATTGGATTTTACCGAATTACACAACGACCGGAAAGAATATCACTAACCCCTCTGACGTTTTTTCTGTGCCGTATATAGCATCGCACAAGAATGATGTCGGGTACCTGAATGTAATTAGCGCGGCAGGTATAACAAACGTTACCATGTATATGCATGTGAACGATACAACACCCCCCACACCGGTTGTGACTTTATATAATTCAACAAATGCGGTAATTTCTCAGCCAGTTGCGGGAAAACCTGTGACATTTTCTGCTAACAGTTCATATGATCAGTATTATGGTTCAAGCAAGAATCTTACCTACAGCTGGGCGTTCCTGTACTCCAACGGAACGGTGTTAAAACCAGGTAATGCCAACATTTCTATGATCGGTGGTGGATATAACTCGACATTCATTAAGGTTGAATTCTACACCCTTTCCTCACTCACTGTTTCTCTCAAGGCGACAAATCCAGCCGGTATAACCGCGTACTCGAACAATACTCTCACCCAAACCGTCAATTCACCATACATAGTTGTGAAGAACGTTGTCATGCCAAAGTCTCTGAATTCAGGATCCTCAGCTACAGCTACCATAAACGTAACAAATAATGGCACTGTCGCCGCGTCATCATTTTACATAGACTTGTTAGTGAACGGTAAAGTGGTACAGTCCCACACTTACGGTCTTATAAACGCGAGCCAGACAGAGAGCGTTAAATTTTCTTTCGCGCCACCCATTAGTGGAAAAGTCTCTTTTGTTTTTCAGGCAGGTAACAGCAGCGAACCTTCCTTCTTCGCGAAAGACGAAGCTTATAGTATAACAAAATCAGTTAGTCCGCCGACATGGGAAACCCCTGTGATAATAGTGGGTGTCATTGCTGTAATAGTTGTGATCGGCTTAGTTTATTATAGGTTTTCGACGAGAGGGACTAGGCAGAAGAAGGATACCGGAAACAAGCAGAATATAAGACTCCCTGGGAGGAAGCAATGATAACAGGGTATTCTAAAAATTTTACAATTTTTTTAAAACTTTAATTTAATAACGCTTTAAGAAGAAATATTCAATACTATCTGTTCACTACACTATAGTGAATTCACTTATGAGCAGCGATAATCCTGTGGTTAAGGCGAGGGATCAAAAACAGAGAACAAAGGAAGAACTCATTAAACTGATCAAAGAAAATCAGCCCATAAGGTTCAAAGAACTACTTGAATACTCCGATCTTTCTAATAGATGGCTCTCTGAGATGCTGAAGGAACTCGTTTCCGACGGTTTGATAATGAAGGGGAATAACAACGTTATGCTGAAGAACGGGCAGGAGAAAAAGAATGTTGAATCTTATACTCTTACCGAGGAAGGGAATAAAGTATATAGGAGGATATGGCCGGCATTCAACTCAATGGCTGATCTAAGGCAGGATCTTTCAGATTATGTGGAGTTCGGATATTCTCTCGGTCCAAAAGCGCATTATTCCAAGAATGATTTCTCCTATGGAAACAGAACAAGCATAATCGCCAGTAAGAACGTCGATCCTTCTTACTTTGAGATAACGAAGATGTTCATAAAGGAGCTTGGCAGGCGTGCAAGACAGAACGTAATGGCTGGGGTAATCGATCTCGTTGTGAAAAGATATCCCGATTATGTTGAAGGGAAAAATGAAGGTTCTTCGGGGAAGATCGTGTTCTACACTGAGGTCGATCTGTCAAAGCTCGTGAACGACATCGATTACTATTTCCGATTCATCCAGGACCTCGAAAACGGGCGAAATCCGTTATTCAACAATCCTGTAAAATCCCTTGGCGTGCTCTATGACAGCATAGTTATTGCGGACAGGGTAGTGAAGAATAAGGTCCAGCTGGATAACGTCATAAACTGGATATCAGGGCATTTAAAGGATTTCTCAGACATTTACGACCTGGATTTAGACCTGGAGATGCTCATAAGACTCAACACACTGATAGAATCAGAGAAGAGCCCGTTTGGAAGCGAGGAGTATTCTGAAAAGTTTAAGGACAGACCTGAGTGGAAGACCTACTTGGACTATTATCTCGTCCTAAAGATCATAAATTTCAGGAGCAGGCAGAGGCTCGAAGAACTGGATAGGTTCTGGGAAACGCGTTACGATACGTACAATTTTAACTCGATGGAAGAATTCATGGACTATATTTCTTCATTGCAGTGATACGCGGATTTCTCTTCATGCTATTTCCACGTCTTGTTCACCGTTAGAGTTCAACTCGTAGTTTCCCTTATCTTCTTGGTCTACGAATATTCTCTTGTGGATCTCGCTATTTTTTTTTGGCAATGAAAGATCACGCAACCCTCTCGTATTTTAAGGGCTATTTAGGAGATAAATATTCTTCATCCTTTATCGCCACTAGGAATGTTGAAAAGGATTTCAGTGTTCATGAAATATACCGCATGGATTTTCATGATCCCGGGTACTTCATTTTACATGGTCTAGGGACGCAAATTGATAGGTCCAGAAGCAATTGTTTTAATTCAATATAGAAAATATTCAACCAGTCCGGAGAAGATTTAAGTATTCTTCAATGATTCGTTTTTGAATAGATAATATGTCTGCACATCTTCGATTGAGGTTGTTCACAATCATGATCCTTATGGTTATGTTTTTTGCAAGCTGCGCTTTTGGGATAGCTGGAGATCACGTAGCTGAAAACGCTGTTACTGGAGTGTTCGCCATAAATAACGGGGTTCACCGCAACATCCATAATGAGGTCCAATCAAGTTCATCATTTCAGTATAGCGAGGAAACGCTTGTCCTTTTGAATGGCACGATCATTCAAGGAAATTTTGCGAACAGGGTTGAACCGGTAAATCCATGGGCTGTTGCATACGATCCTTCTAATGGTTATGTTTACGTTGCCAACTATGGCTTAAACGATGTTTATGTGATAAATTCATCAAACAGCATCATCGCAAAGATTGGTGTTGGAATAGAACCAGATTCCGTTGTTTATGACCCTTTCAATCATGATATTTATGTATCCAACTTTGAATCTGAAAACGTATCGGTTATTAATCCAACAAACAGTGTTGTCCAGAGCATCAACTTAGGTGCAGAACCACAGTCTCTGACCTATGATCCATTGAACCATATTGTCTATGGGTCAAATCCCGAGAACGATAGCATATCTGCGATAAATTCCACAACGGGAAATGTCTCTTCAATATCCATTCCGGGAGCACCCCATGCCGTGTGCTACGATCCTTCCAACGGCTACCTTTACTCTGCAGATTTCAATTCAAACAACACCTCCGTTATCAACACGACATCAGGAAAGATCATAGATAACGTAACGGTTGGGACCGAGCCGTATGCCCTTGCCTTTGATCCGTTTAATGATTACATTTATGTTTCCAATGCTGGCTCTAATAATATTTCGCTCATCAACACATTGAATGTCGTCGTGGTTACGGTCAATGTCGGAATAAATCCGGAAGGCATGGCTTACGATAATGAGACTGAATATATGTATGTGGTCAATTTAGGTTCCTATAATGTCTCTGTCATAGCCCCTTCAGATCATGTGATTGGATCTGTAGATGTTGGTTTGTTACCAGATTCAGCGGTCTATGATCCACTAAACGGGTACGTCTATGTTACGGATACTGCGAACGGCACAGTTACTATAATCATGCCTCCTGCCAAAAAATACAGCGTGGCTTTCAATGAATCTGGTTTGCCTTCCGGATATGCATGGAATCTGACCTTTAATGGCTCCGTTCATAAACTCGATAATTCGTCATACGTTTTCTCTGTGCAGAATGGTAGCTATAATTACAGTGCATCCTCAGAGGGTTATCGTGTAATATCAGGCTTAGTTGTAGTCAATGGTTCAAACATGTCGGTAAACCTCACCTTCGTTCCGGTGAATTACAGCGTTTCCTTCACAGAATCAGGCCTTCCTGCCGGTACTGAATGGTACGTCAACGTCACCAACACGAGTACGGGATATGTGCTTCATGGGCGCTCAAATCTTTCTGATATGCCATTCTTCCTCTCTAATGGTTCTTACGCCTACACGGTTGCATCCGCGGACAAGAATTATGCTCCCTCACCGTCATCAGGCTCGCTGAGTGTCAACGGTACGAATTCATCGATTGTCCTGGTGTTCAAGGAGCTGAGGTATTCTGTTATATTCTCAGAGACGGGCCTTCAATCAGGCGTATCATGGTCTGTGACATTTGATGGCATAACCGATTCGTCTACGTCAAGTTCCATAACGTTCATCGTTCCAAACGGAACGTATTCCTACGTCATAGGATCGGTGGCAGGTTATACGCAGCCGTCTAACGGAACCGTGAGAGTAAACGGAAGCACCGTGATTCAATCGGTGGCATTCACAAGGTTATTCTCAGTGCCACCACCTGAGTTGCACCCAAAATCCCATTCCTTGGACGAGGAACTTTACATAATTACCGGGGTTCTGATAGTCGCAATCATCGCCCTTGCAGTCTACATAGTGAAGAGGAAAAAATAGGATTTCATTCACTGCTCTCTCAGGTGCCGGAGGATCATTTCGATAACCCTTGAGGCATCAGATCTGTTCAGCTCCTCCATGGATTCTGCATCAAAATTACTCAGGAAGCCGCTGATGATATCAGATCCTATGTTACCTGATTCTATCAGTCTCTTAATGTAGTTGATCTGGTTTTGCGTGATCTTCGGGGAACCAGTAGAGGTATCTTCTCCAAAGTCCTGGGTGAAGAGGAACGAAGCTCCCGTCGCAGTTAGGACAGCGTCAACAAACGATCTCTTCTTCGCAATCTTGATCGCGGAGTTTGTCGCCCTTGCATCGTTCCTTTCAGGATCGATCTCAGATGTAGAGCAGGATCCAAAACCGTTACCCACGATCTTTCCATCCTGAAATATCTTAGTCTCGAAAACAAACGTCTCGTTCTTCCCCCTGCACTCTTCCACTATGAAGGACTGCGATGTGAACGAGAACTCCTGAAGAAGAAGCTCAGCACCGCCCTTGAGAAGCGTCATCTTTTCTCCCCCGCGTATGTAGTCTGAGCCCTGCCTCATCTGCTCCCTGAACACCTTCAATATGGCATCCCTCTTTTCAATTTCTGTAGTTTCCAATATTTCTTCCTGTGGCCCCATGATTCATAATATACTGTACATATATATAAATGTATCTACAATCAAGCTTGATTGTGCATTATAAATTACCTTAAATATGCCAAATCAATATTGAATTGTGATTGTGAAAGCGTTATCTGAAAAACATTCTGTCTCAGTCCTGTTGGGTCTTCTGGACAACGGCGAGGTTAGCAAGATGAGGATCATGAAATTTGGGCCCTCGATCAACTCGATAGATGCCCTCCTGGAAATACTGAAGAGGGAGGACCTCATAAGCGTGAAGGAGGAACGGAGGGGGAGGCGCGTATTCCTCATCTCTCTCACAGAGAAGGGGAGAAAGGTTGCAGAGATCCTGGACAGCATCAGGAAGATGGGATGACTGTAATCGCACCAATCGAATTAATGCGGGATCTTGATCCTTGAACTTTCTCATCGCGTATCAAATTTCAGAATCTTTGAGGATTTGTTACTAATCCAGAGAAAGTATATATATGAATGATTCCTCTGAGCTTATGCGTGAGCTCATTGCACTCATTCTCGTGGTTCTTATTCTCTGTTTCATAGGGGTGGCACCAACCGCGAATCATGCCAAGGCTGTGAGTGCAGGCATTGTCATGCCGTCCGCAGTAAACACAGGAACGATATACACGCATGAGCCTGCGCCAATGGGGATCGCAGATTACGGCATCGGTCCTAGAGGGGAGCCTTATGAATACAATACAACGTCCTTCATGGGCGTTGCCACTCTGTATTCCCTGAGCACCTATAATTCTTCACTTAATTACAGTTCGTACTATGGCGGGCCCTACGGAATGACTTTTCAGTTAAACGCCGTTCTTGTTGCAGTGTCTGGCGGGATCCTCCATGCTTACTGGTCACAGGACGTTGCTTTTATTAATACTTCGTCGAACAGGATAAGGTTTGAGGACAATCTATGGAACTATACATCCGAAGGCGCGGATATGTACAATTCCACTGTCTCCGGCAGCGGGAAGATAGAAAACTTCTCAGGCGGGAACTACTACTACGACTTCGCCTCAAAATCGCTTTCAGGCAACAACATAGATCTGAACTATCCTTCCACCGTAGAGCTGAGGATGAACGCCACGGTTGCCAGCGATCATCCAGAGATCGTATTCTCGTATAACGACGGTTACGGATGGCAGGTTTATGATAGGGCAGTAATAAAATTCCTCAACACATCGGGAACTCCGGAGTTCCGCGTTGATGGCTTCACGTACAGTCCGGTAGGGACTTACTACGATGCTGAGCTCATCATGGGAGGTCCAGCCGGTGGCTCGCACACGGGGATCGTTTCCTCGTCGGTTCGACTCCAGCTTGATTACTGGAACGGTCACAACTACCAGATGATCACGAACGCATTCGATTTTGGCTCAAATACCCAGGAAGGCATCTACAACGCTGGTGATTCTGCCGTATATTCCACAGCAAACGGATCACTATACGCTCAGATAACGGCTGGTAACGCCACTCTGGGGCAGATCTACAATTCAGGCGATATCGGTATTTTGAACGTGACATCAAACGTACCATCAGGATACATTATGATCAATGGCACAGCTTACAACTTTACCGGCGAAGACGTGAATATAACGCTATATCCGGGTGAGTATGCCCTCCAATTATACACATCGTCGAATGTGCTTGTAGCTTCTGATACGTTAAACCTTTCTCGTGGGGAGTACCTTCCAATGGTCATCACCGGCAGTTATGCCGTAACTTTTTACGAGACAGGGTTATCTCCCGGTACATCATGGTCAGTTACGCTCAACGGAACGACGGAATCATCAACCACTAGCATGATAATTTTCATGGTTTCCAATGGAACTTACTCATACAGGGTGAATCCGGTTTCTGGGTACATCGCTCTTAATGACAGCGGTAATATGTCAGTTTTCGGAGAAAATGTAGAATACAACGTAACATTCAAGGCAGAGAAAGGCGCTCCTGTCAATCTGACCCTGCTCATTGGGACTTTTGTTGCGATCCTTGTGGTTGCCGTGGTTCTCTCTATATTGCTCAGAAGGAAGCCCAGGAGATAAACAAAGCGTTGTCCTAATTAACCGATTGGATGAGCGATATGGCAAGGATCAAAAAATAGCTAAATATGTATATATTCTTAGGTGTTTTCTACTTGGTTAATATTGATGCGGTGATTTTGGGTGACCTTCTCTTCCAGCTTTCGCAGGGAGCTTCCCACTTCAAAAGTTGCTGGCGGAATCTCCATGGGCTCGAATTCCTCTCAACCCCGAAGGTACCTTGTACATTTAGGATGCAGGCACGCACGAAGCAATATGCAATCCCACCTATTTCACTTCTGTCTTCCAGCAGACATCGTAATATCCTTAGGAAAATAATAAGTTCTCATTCGCTTTCATCCTTTATATCGCGAAAGGGGAATTTCCGCTCGCAAATGTTAAAATGAAGAGGATGCCAACAAAGAAGGAATCGGAAGACGCACAGAAGATTGTCGACGAGGCTAAAAAGAATTGGGCAAAGATTGAGGCCTTTGACACATACGGGATGTATGACACGGTTGCGGTCGTGAAGGGAACCAGCAAGGAAGAGAAAATTTATCTGCGCTATCTTCACGCTGTTAAGGAATGGGCAGACGTCCAAACCATGGTAGTCATCGAGAAGAAACTCCACGACAAGGTGGACAAGAAATTCCTTAAGTAAGGCTGTCAAGGGAAAGAATGCGGTCGTGGATAAGGCCGCTCGATACACTTTTGTTTTATTACGGCCAAAGCGGTAACCAGTGAAGCCTGAGTTCTAAATCGACGAAAAATAATGATCTGTATAAACTGGTAAAACAGAAGGAGTTGAGTTTTCTCAATGCTTTCGAAGTTCACGTAGAAGAGCGCTGAACAGAAATTTTCATCGATAGAGGCACATCCATGTTATGTTTTCCAATAATCAAATGCGGCGCGTTCACGTATAAGAGCCAAATAACCATTTCGTTGTAGGAAGTAGAAAGATTTAAACCGGCGATTGTGGAATGAATTCAACAAGCGTTGATAGGGTTTTCAAGATCGAAAGGCAAAGGAAGGTTTAACTTTATTATCTGTAACAGATAGATCTATTTCGGATGAAAAAGGAGGATGAAATCCTGCGTAAGTGGAATAAGGAGCAATTGACACTTCAACCAATGAGTACATGCTGGAGGCAAAATCCATACCCCGCGTCAAGCGTACCCTCGATCCTCTCATAAACGTTTGGCACGGAATTCATGGCGATTCCTGCTCCTATATAGGGAAGGTAACCAGCCGAATCCACCGGAAGTCAATGCCAGAAGATCTATGTAAAGCGTTGCCCCTTGCAGGAATATTTCGAGAACAAGTTCAAAAAAAGGGATTCTGAAATTTCTTGGAGAGCATTTATGATTGAATGTTCTGAGAACTCAGGTACCCAGGATCAAACTTTTATTTCATCTATTGAGACATGAACTATGCGCCCATCCATGCTCCCTCATATAACCTTTCATCGCGATGTGGTCATTGTCTCCCGGTCTCATCACCATTGGCTTACCACAGACACTGCAGGGGTATGTTATCTTGAACTCTAACTCAGCCTCCCCGTACCCCTCGAACTGTCCTTCCTCAAATCCTCTCCTCCGTCCATTCTGATAGACCATCCTTTCCATGTTGGGTATCTTCACCTTTGCCATTTCAAAGTCCTCATCGCTGACTGTAGCTGCCGAATCAGTTTCCCTGAAGTATGAATAATCGGGCATATCCCGTTTCTTGTGACAGATAGAACACTTATCGTCACTCCATAGAAATTTTTCCCTATGGCACTTTGAACATGGCCCGAACCTGGCATAGCGGTCTCTGGCCTCCTTGAAACCTCTCCGGTACTGTATCACAGCCTCTGTTACAGGGAGAGATTGAATCTCTTTCTCCAGGTCGAATTTACCTTCCAGCAGTTCTGTGATTACCTGGGCGTATGAGCGTGTTCCCTTTACCTTGTCAAGGTTCTCCTTAACCCTCTTGTTGAGGTGAACCGTGACAGGGGGATGTTCCATCTGGTATTTTATCTGTGAGGGCGGGTAATGCCTCCTTTTCTGCATGAATATTGATTCTGTTCCTATATAATATCATTTGTGAGTTCGGACTGATTTCCCATATAATACAGGTATCTGTTCTATACCTTCTTTTTGTTGAGACAATATGCATAATTCAGAATTTTTTTAACTTCGATTTTCATGCTTAATCCTATGTATATATAGTGTTAAAACACCGATAAGAACCTGCAGTTTCTCCAAATTTTCACCTGAACGTTCCTGAAAATTAGAAATGCAATAATTGTACAAATTATGCCCGATATATGGATATCATCACACAGTAGCGCATCAGGTTGCGTTCAAACTTGAGTTCCGCATGACATAGTTTAACACTTTTTTTTCCAGGTCCTTTCATTTCCTTCCTATTTCAATACATCGTCGTGCTTTGTGTATGTGCATAATTGATGCACATATATTTATATACCTCCATGCGATTCCAGCTATGTGTTCCTGAGATATACAAAGGTAAGGAGGGGTTCAGCTGTTCTTGAATACGCCTCCATAGCCGAAAGAACCATAGAGAATGATAAGCAGAAGACAAAGACACTGAAGTACCTTGGTCCTGTGAAATCTGAATCTGACAGGGAAAGGTACAGGAGAACATTTCAGGAATACAGGGAGGCGATGAGGAAGTTCTCGCTCACCGATCTCAGGATAAAGCCAACATTATCCTTTGGCATCTTCCATGCCTCTAAGGCCATAATGGATCGATATGGAATCTCAGCCGTCCTTGAACGTTACACAGGAATGTATGCCGGTATCCTCTCATTCATGATCTCCTCCAGGCTGTTCGAAGCATCATCAGACATCGATCTTCTCTCCCTCAGGGAAAGAGTGTACTATCCATGGGAGTTGAGGATGAGCAAGGATAACATCTACAGGTCTCTGGATGCGATCATTGAAGAGAAGGATCGCATCGAAACCGATCTCTTCGATGCTCTCAAACCTGACACATCCACTGTACATTATGACCTTACCTCCTCCTATTTCGAGGGGAGGGAGGAAAACGATCTCGTATTATTCGGATATTCCCGTGATAAGAAGCGCGGTAAAGAGCAGATCGTCATCGGCCTGATCATGGCTGATGGAATACCGATACACCATGAGGTCTGGCCCGGTAACACCATAGATCCGAAGACACTCGAGAACACAATATCCTTCCTGAAGGATCGATTCGGCATCAAAAATATGATATTCATAGCAGACAGGGCATTCGGAAGATCGAGGTCCCTCGATCTCCTCGATCGGAACCAATACATAACGGCAGCATACAGGTGGGATCAGCCCTATCGCAATACTTTAATCGGGACGGATTTCACGGATGGCCATCCCATGGATGGCCTCATCGTGAAGGAGGTTAAGATAAGCCCCAAGGAAATAATTAGGTCTCCCACCGAGGATCAATTAAAGCTTGCAGAAAAGAGAAGGTACATAGCAGTATACAACCCTGACAGGGAAGCTCTCGATCTTATGGATCTGGAGGAGAAGATCGGTGCCGTCAAGAAGAAGATCTCTGAAATTCATGATCCGGGTGATCTGAAGAAATCGCTGGGGAGTCTCAAATCGCTTGTCAAGTTCTCTAAGAATGCTCCGGTGCTCAACGAGAGTCGCATCGATATCATTCGGAAACTGGCAGGAAGATTCCTCATAGTCACGAACACCGATCTTCCTTATGGCGAGATCGTATCAGCTTACAAGGAACAGTGGAAGATTGAGCGTGCTTTCCGTACAATAAAATCATTCCTTGATATCAGGCCGGTATACCACAGAAGATCCGAGAGGATAAGAGCGCATGTTTTTGTCTGTGTATTATCGTTCCTTGTTTCCGCCATCATGGAGAAGTCCACTGGAAGATCGATTGAGAGCATAAGGAAGGATCTGAATTGCCTGGATGTTGTTCCTGTAACCGTAGAAAACAGGAAGTTTTATGTTTCATCCGACAGTCCGGAAGTGTCGTCCATTCTTAAGAGTCTGAAAATACCATATCCAAGGATCCATGAAAGTGCACATACATAATTTTTCATGATTCACAGGAAACCATATCGAATACGAGCTCCGCATGAAAATCTGACAATGATTCTCATGCGAAACTCAAGTTCAAATAACATGAGCAAGGAAATCATGTGCATTTGGTGAGAATCTAGAAGGTGGAATTATCCAATCTCCCTTCTCAGCGTGATGCGATCTCCACGGACTTTCTCGCCATGGTTATCAAATATTTCCTGCACTGATGTGCAAATGCTATGATCCTGCTTGCCTCTTAATTGCAATCTTATATTTCTCTTCAGGCGCGTTCGATGTCTGATGCCATTTGCTAAGAATAGAAATACTGGATCAAAATTAATTTCACAAATTGTCCAGAGACGCGATAAGCATTCCAATCCTCTCATCGACCCAAAAAAGAAAAAGATCCTTTATGTACATTCCATGTTTTTTTCCACTTTGAAATGAAATTTCGAGGATATGCAAGGTCATATAGGATACATGCTCTCATATCTGGAGTATCATGGATATGAGATTCTAATATGTACAAATAGGTCGTTCACGGGTCAATGGGCGGTCAATGGTACAGGAATGGGTCGGATTATGGGTCGATGCATTATTTTGAAAATTTACATGATCGCTGAATGAAACAAACGGTTCGGTGAAGCGCAGTAAAAACTCTCAAGTTCATGGGAAAATTATGATCGTAACTATGGGTGCCTTTCAATGTATGGCGATTTATATTGTCTAGGACACAGTAATAATACCAATACATGCATAGAATCCAGATGACGTGGTTGCGTTTTAAGTCAAAACGCTTAATCGTCTCATCAATCTTTTTATACTTGTATAGATTCTGTGTGCGACAAAATATTTTTAAATGAGTACATATTTATATCATTATGGCAGAGAAACGTTCGTTTTTAACTTTGTTGTTAGTCATCGCAATAGCGATTTTAATGATAGCTGGAGCCTTTTCCACAAGTGAGACTACGCAAATGAAATCTGTGCAGGCAAAGCCAGAGTTGGTTTTTGATAACCAGACACTAAACCTGAGCGGGTTAGAACACAGCGTAAATGTTGTTCAGGACAGCAATGGTGTGTATCACATATACGCTCAGGACAATCATGATCTCTTCTATGCGCTCGGTTTCGTGCAGTCCGAGAATAGGCTTTTTAAGATGGAGACCTATGCCCTTGAAGGCATGGGTCTCATGTCCAGATTCTTTGGCCCTTTGTACCAGCCCTATGATGAATTTCAGGCAATGACGGGTGCTCCGCTGGCAGCTCAGAGGGATTGGAATTCCGTTGTGCAGAACAGAACCACAAATGCCACCGATAGACTGACATATGATGCCCTGACAGCATACGCGGAAGGCATTAATTCATACATAAACTATACAAGAGATATCGGCGAGCTCCCAACCATGTTTGCTCTTACCAATACAACTCCGTTCTACTGGTCCCCTGTGTACTCCTTTGCTGTTCAGGAGGTCATGACGCAGTCTCTTGCTTTCGGAACAAATCCTCTCGTGTTCTCCCTAGTCTATTCGCTTCTCGGAAATCAGACATATGACCTGATACCCACATTCTCTCCGGTTCAGACTTATTATTATGGAGGCTACACAGGGGCACCGAATCAGAGCGTATTGGCAATATCGCATAACACTTACCCGGTTAATGCGACTCTGAAATCTCTCATAGTCGAAGTTATGGAGGAGTTCGATCCGCTTTCGATCATAACGAAGAATGATAGTTTGGATATGTCGTACTGGCTCCCGCATGGGCACAGCAACGAGTGGGTTGTTGCCGGAAATAGAACAACCACGGGCTATCCGATACTCACCGGTGGGCCTGTTCTGGCGTTCTCACTTCCGTCCATATGGTTTCAGGTTCAACTTGTCGATCCATCGTTCGATGTATACGGTGTCGTCCTGCCAGGAGCTCCTTCAGTGATCATAGGATTCAACAGGAATATCGCATGGACGCTTACAGATGTGCAGGATATATCGAGCCAGAACTTCTTCTTCTCGCAGACTGTCAGCAACGGTAAATATTTGTGGAACGGCACCTACTACCCCGTGAAGGAGTACGATATAAACGGTGTCGAAGTCAACTGGACAAACCTTGGCCCGATAATGGCGATTAACGGCACGACGGCACTCGTCATGCACTGGCTTGGAAATGAAGTTTCCAATGAGATAGGCGTTCTTCTTGATATCAACATGGCTTCAGACTGGTCTGAGTTCAGTTCAGATCTGAGCATGTGGATCGCTCCTTTCCAGAATTTCGCCTTCGCTGACAGGAACACGATCGGTGACATATCTGCAGGGCAGTACCCGATATTCTCCTCATCCAGTGGCATTCCGTACAACCCCGCGGGTGTTATGCCAGGGAACGGCAAAGAGTACATCTCGGGTGAAATTCCTTATAACATGATACCTCACGCGGTGAATCCGTCAGCAGGGTACATAGTCTCCTCGAACCAGAGGCAGGTAGGCCCATCCTATCCGTACTGGCTTGGGAATACGCTCACCAACAGCCCCGGTTACCGGGCCGAGCTGGAGGCGTCATACCTCGCTGCTCACCCGAATGTGAGTGTGCAGGACATGATGAATCTACAGCTGAAGAATTTCACAGACTATGAGGCGGTCCTCGCCATGCCATACATTCTCTCCGATCTTTCCCACTCGGGCTACTCCGGTGTGGTTTCGAGCATGTTCTCCTCATGGAACGAGAGTATGTCACCCTCATCGAAAACTACGACAGTATGGTTCTTCTTCTACGAGAATCTTTTCAACGACACATTCATACCATATCTGACAGAGAAGGGGTGGATACCAGGGTACGAGAATGTTCTCGGCTATCCCTCCGGTCTGAGCGGCAGCCTCCCGAACACTTCAGGGTACTCGCCTATGGACATGGTCATGCTTCAGATTATCGAACTGGGAAGTGCAAGGCCATTCTCGAACTTGAGCGTTACTTCGCTCATGTCTGAGGCTGCAAACCAGACTATGTCGTATCTGAATTCAAATTTCCCCAGCGGAAACTACACATGGTCGAATTTCTACGGTTTCGTCTTTCCAAATCTATGGGGGATCTCACAGTTTAATGTCGGGCCGCTTGTGACAGGCGGGGATTTCAACACGCCGAATGATGCGGGCGGAATAGCCCCAGATTACCCGCAAGGTGGGCAGAGCTGGGTCATGGTTGCGAACCTTTCGAACCTCTCAGATTCTTACGGCGTCTATCCAGGAGGGCAGAGCGAGAACCCGGAGAGTCCGCTCTATGCGAACTACGTCGATGACTGGATTTCCGGCCATTACCTGCACCTGATCTTTGTTTCCAACTACACCCTCTTTCCTTCAGAGGAGGTCATGGATCGTTTCCTCTTCGTTCCCGACAGCGTGCCCGGGGATATGACGGCAAAGATCGTTGCGTATTCAGGTGAGGTCATATCCGGATCTGTCAACGCCACAGGCTATGACTTTGGCGTATACATAGGTCCGGGAGTTACTAACGTATATGTGTACCATGCACATGTCTTTGGAGCGAACGATCAGGGTGTCATCGCCCTCGATACGCATGGAATATTCATACTTGACAGCAACATAAGCCACAACGATGTTCATGCGAATCCAGCCATACCTCTGAACACGGGCTTCGGTCTCTACGGCGTATCGGATTCATACGTTGTTGGTAACATCGTGACATATGATGCAGCTGGAGGTATCGTCGTTTCAAACGCTGGAAGAATACCCACTGGATTGCCTTTTCCGCTGATGATGAACCTGTCTGCGAATTTCAACTTGATAGCGGACAACTATGTCGCCTTTGACGCAGATGGATGTGGCATCACCATAGTGGCATTCAATGCCGGCTCGACAGTATCTGGCAACTGGGTCTTCAATAACACGGTCCTGGGAAGCATACAGCTCCCCAATGGAACCTTCACAGGGCCGTATGTCGGCACTATCGTGGTGGCAGCAGACACACCCGGGACGATGAACACCGGAACCGTTGTCCTGGACAACACGGTGATCGGCGGCCTTGAATCTAGCATCGTGGTGAACGCACAGGCCCCGACAGCAGAGGTCAACGGTGTCGAAATCATCGGCAATGTCCTTGTGCATGGCGGATTCCAGAGGGTCAACGCACCCCCGTTCAGCAACGCATCCGATCTCAACCTTCCACCGGCTCCGAATGCCATAGCGATATACGGGAACTACCAGCCAGGGATGCCATTCTCCCCTGCCGTTGTGAACGTCTTTGCTTTCGACAACATCATGAAGGATCAGGGCATCGGTATATGGGTCGCCAACTCGTATCACAATGTGTTCCTGGACAACGTATTCCAGAATGTTACCACGCCGTTTGAATCGTTCTACGGCGTGGGATGATTCGACAATCTAATCGAGTCTTACGTTGTCGGACAAAAGGAATTAAAAAATCTCATTTATTTCTCAATTAAAGCGTTATGCGTGGACCTTCATACTATGCGATTTTCAGGAAACTTACGGTAAATTTCGAGAGAACAGAATGTTCAAATAATTTATATATAACCACGGTATGACACTTTGATAAAAAATGGAACATAAAGTTCTAGCTATAATAGTCGTGACTATTATGGTGCTGTCTGGGTTGGCTGTGCTGGGAGGCACTGTTGCAGCCCAGCCTTCACCAGGTGGCCACACAGCAACCGCCCTCTCGCAAGTCGCAGTGAAAGGGCACTCGGCAAGTCCGTCGGCTTCATTCGCACTGAATCCGACAACTTACTATACAGGCTCAAGTCCAAGCGACTATTTTGCTGTTCCGGTACATGCAACCGGTGGAACATTCGCATCAGGTTCGACAGTTTATTTTTACCTGAGCACAAGTGATGCAGCTAGTGGGATAATAGGTGAAACCTCAACATTGGTCTCAAGCACCGATTTAGGTTTTGCCGTTCTGCCAGCAAGCACTACGACGCTAAGCAATGTGATAACGTTCAACATCGGGAACTACAGTACGGCACCAGCAGCTGGATCGTATTACGTCTTGGCTTCAAATGCAGCTCCTGGATCTTCGACAACATCTGCTCAGTTCTTCCTAGGACCTGCTGTTCAGCTCATAACAGTTCTGCCGACAATTACCTTATCCCCGTTATCAGACATAGTTGGGTCTACAGTTACTGTTTTAGGTACTGGTTTCGATCCTGGCTCTACGATAGCCGTGGCATTCAGTTATCCAGGTAACACAACCATTGCATCTGCGACGGCAACCCTAAGCGGGGCATTCAAGACGACTTTCACTGTCCCGACAGTTAGCGGTGTTCCTTATACGGTAGTTGCGCAGGAGACAAATTCTTTCGGTTCATCATTCCCGGAGGGAGGAATAACGGCGCAGGCAACATTCACAGTTGATGCATCAATAGTGGTCTCGCCGTTCAGTATAGACGGCTCAACCTCGGCCTCGTTTACGATAACGGGAACCGGGTTTGTCGCTGGCTCAACGATAGGAGCATCTACACCAACCACTACGAGCCCTGATATAGAAGTCGGAGGTATACTAACTTATCATTCAGCAGTCACAGTTTCAGGTGATGGCTCATTTACACTGTCAGGCATAACGCTTTCTACGGCAATATCGCCATCAAGTTCTGTCGGACCAGAGACAGTAACGGTTACGACATCGCCCTCATCTGACGTATCTTCGTTCAGTGATGCGATATACATATCGTCTCCAAATGTGCTTGAGCTTGGTTTCAGCTTTTCTGTTACACCTCTTGTTGGGTCCTACAATTATCCGGGCTCTTCAGTGAGTGCTGCAGTTTGGAACTTCCCTGCCTCAACGTCAGTAAATGTGTATCTTGGGGCCTTCCTTCTTGGCACCGTTGTTACGAACTCGCTTGGTTTCGCTGAATTAAGCACCGCAATACCTGGTATGCCGGCAGGAATCTACACTCCAATGGCATCAGCTCCATCACAGAGTATAGACGTTTCTTCCTCATCGATTACTGTCAGCGCTTACTATGCGGCATATTCTTCTGGTTACCTGCTTTCTTCGCCAACAACATCAGGCGGAGTCTATGTATCTAACCTAACAACGATAACTGTAGATGCTTATGGCCTTTTACCCGGTGTCTCGTACTATGCGAATGACAGTGCTCTCGTAACATCAGCCTCTGGATTCAAAAATATAGTCGAGGATGGATATATCGTTAATGTGGCGGTAGGCTCACAGAACCTCATAATGAATACCCTGGTACCTGCTAATAACGGCACACTGATCTTCACGTACTCACCTGACTATATCAGTTCCACATCTGCATCCTCCGCATCCTCCATAACCCTTGAAAGCGCCAGCGGTGTCTCAGTTTCTGGATACGATGCTCTTTCGATAGGATATATGCCAGTAGCGGAACCAACTGTCACTGTTAGTGTTTCCTCAGTTGCTCCCGGTTCAACCTTTTCGGTAACTATAAGTAACATCATACCTTACGGTGCAGAAGTTTCTGCCGATGCGTCTGACCTCTACAACCTCTATCTTGGAACAACCGAGCTCAGCTATGTGTCAAGCGGAGTCTCCACAAATGTGATAAAATCTAGCTCTGGTTCGTTTTCGGCTAGTACATTCACAGTTCCTACAAGCTTCGTTGACGGGCCTAATGCACTTTATCTTGTATATGATACACAGTCAGTATCAAATGAGATTGCTTCCACGCCACTCTTGGTTTCAACGGCAGCAACGTCATTAAACAGCGGTAGTCTAGTCGTATACTCTACCTCATCAGGCTTTGATGCGGTAGGATACAATCTTCTGCCATCGTCATCAGACTACACACTCTATTACTTTACTGCCGCTGGAATATCATCTGGTACTTCGATCCCAACAGATAGTAACGGCGCATTCAACACTACCATCACAGTTACTTCACCAACAGCGGGAACATACCTAGTTCTGCTCGTAGGGAAATCGGGAACGACCTATCACAACCTATCAGGAACATACAGTATCTCTGCTTCATTGACCCTTTCATCAATACCGCCTATCTATTCTGGAATGCCGGTAAGCTATGCATATTCGGGTCTGATTAGTGGTGTCAACTATGAGGTATTTGTTGGATCGATGTACATTGAGACCTTTACCTCTGACGGCTCTGGTTTCATTAGCTTTTCAGCACCCAACCTAGTTGGTACATTTGACGTAAACGTGACGTTTAACGGCGCCGTTGCAGTATCAGCTCCGATAACTATATCTCCAACGATAATCCTGACACCAGGACTAGCTGCATTCCCAACAGAACCGGTATCATTCTCTTGGTTACTGGCACCTGGAACATACAGTCCCAGTGTATCACCAGACAATCCCGCTACTACACCTGGGGCGGGCCCGATACAGGTAACAGTATACGTTAATGGATCTCCGATCGCAATGGTTCAGGCTCTCTACTCCTCTGGTCCAACGCTTAGTGGAACGTTTGAGATGCCAAACGGTGTTGCCGGAACTGTATACAACATCAGCTTCAGTTACTCACAGAGCGTTTCTACTACGACCTCTGGATATACCCCGTACGGGACAACAACGTATCTAAGTGCAATGTCTGATGCATCAGCGCCAATAGTGCTATCAACAGGATCTGGTGCGTTCGTTGTGAGTATCTCGACCTCGACCCTAGTCGCTACAATACAGACAGCCATAGGGAACGCCATGAAGGTCCCACTATCCCAGCTCAATGCTTCGATCAAGGCTATAAATGCGACGGCCGTCTTGATCAGCACGAAGTTCGGTGAGATGAACACAACACTTGGCATCCTTAATGCCTCTGTCTCTCAGATACTGCAGAACTCTCTCGTTCTCACAACTGACCTTGGCAACGTGCAGGTTACGCTCTCTCAGATAGATGCTCAGCTTGTCTCGTTTAACTCATCCCTTGCTGTGATAAATACGACAGCAGGACAGCTGAAGGTTGATATCGCGAACCTTAACGCCTCGCTGGCTGCTTTCAACGGTAACATAATATCCATAAAGACGTCCCTTGGAACAATGTCTGGGACACTTGCAAGCATCAACGGCACCGTAAGTAGCAATGCGGCAGGTATAAGTACCCTCGTTGGATCGACAGCTACGATATCCACAAATCTCGGAACACTGAGTGGAACTGTAACAAGTGTTTCCAACGGCCAGGCAACCATACAGACAAAGCTTGGTAACTTGACAACTGCGGTCGGAAATATACAGACCAAGACGAGCAACGTTTCATCATCCTTGAGCAATACGCTCATCTTTGAGATCGTTATCCTCGTCCTCGTTGTCATAACCCTCGCTCTTGTTGCTGTGGTTATCATGCGCGGAGGAAAGCAGTCACCGCCAAAAGAGTACAAGGAAGAGCCAAAACAGCCAAAGCAGTAAAATAGGGGAAATCCCCCATAATCTTTTTTTTAAATTTTTTATTCAATTTTTCTTTCAGTTTTCTTACCCAAATTTTTTAGTATTTTACATTTTTTATGGAATTTCCATGCGGCTTTAATTTCAGGCAGTGGAGCCTACGCAATCTTATAGTATACAATTGCATTCAGTCTCGCATATGGTTCATCGCATGAAGGAAAAGCTGCCCGCGATAACAGTTTCGCTCTTCTCTGCACTCTATATATCCTCCATGCTTTATATATCGTTCTTAAAATACTACACATTCCATGCAGACTTCGTGGATCTCGGCACTGAGAACCAGATCTTCTGGCTCCTCAGCCATGGCTACCTATATCAGTTTCTCCACCTCTACCATTATGGCGCCGAGCTACAGAAACCCATACTCTTCATCATTCTTCCATTGTACTATATTTTCCCAAGCCCGTATCTCCTCATCACGCTGGAGACGGTCGCTCTCGGCCTTATCCCCGTGCCAATATACTTCCTCTCGGTAAAATTCACGGGATCGAAGTGGCTCTCGGCGATCCTGGCGTCACTTTCGATATTCTATTTTCCTCTGGTATCCGCAAATCTCTTCGATTTCCACATGATGACTTTCTCCCCTGTCTTGTATCTTTCAATGGCTGCCTCGTGGGCCTTAGGCAAAAGAAAGCTCATGATCCTCTTCGCCGCTCTCTCCGCGATGACAAATTCCCTCGTCCTCCTCATGGTCATATTTTTTCTCGTCTATGCGATATACATAGAACTTAAGGATCGCGGGATAAAAGCCACTCGTAGTTTAGTTGCCGTTTATTCTGCGGCGATCGCAGTCCTCATGGCTGTCATTCTTGTCTATACGCATTTTGGCCTCTACACATCCGGAGCCGCACCTCCGGGCGTTCCGATAAGCAGCGTAACAACGTTCGGACTCTCATCAAAGATAGAGCTTTTCATCTATCTCTTCGGCAACACCGGCTTCGTCCCCCTCCTTGAGCCGTGGACGCTGTTCTTCATGCTACCCTTCATAGGCTTCGTCTTCCTGTCTTCGAATGTCATAAACTACACGCTCTTCGGCCTAATGTTTCCCGTTCTCTCTGCAGGCCCGATGTTTCTCGGTCTCGTCCTTGCAGTTTCAAAGCTCGTCAAGTGGAGTGGCTACTTCAAGGATTATGAGGAAAGATTCTCCCTGAAAAGCCTCATAAGAAAGGCACGGGAACCTTCAGGAAGGATCATGATCCCATTCGTGATTGCCATGGTCGTTTTCGCTGCAGTGTATTTCCCTCTTAGCCCGCTGAACTCCGATATCGGTGGCTTCTACGGCGGGTACTACAACGGCAACCACCAGGTCGCCAATGACACCATGATTAACGAGAATGTCGTTTTCCTTCACAGCGTCCTCGGTCTCATACCGCAGGACGGTTCGGTACTGACACAGGACAACATTCCCCAGCTCTCGGGAAGGGAGTATGTCCAGCCGCTTATTACGAGCTACAATGCCGATATTCCATACGATTACCTCCTCATGGATCTTCCGCTCAACTACTTTGCCCAGCCTCAATTCCTGATTCCGATCGCGAATGCGGATATGGCTAGCTCACACTTCCGGATAGTTGCGGAGGGGTGCGGTGCGCTCCTTCTCGAAGCTAACTATTCGGGCCGCCCAATGATATTCAGACCGATGAAGGAGAACGTGACAGGATCTCAGATGACACCAGAAGGCTCCGGTTACATCTCGGGAACTGATCTGTCGAACAATTATGCAGTCAACTCCTCTGAGATGTTCTCCGGCCCGGGTATGACGCTCCTTCCCGGATCGTATAATGTGACGTTCTACATATCTTCAAGGTCGATAATTCCCACGAACAGCACAATCCTGAGTCTCCAGGTTTACGCTCAGGGGCAGAGGCTCGGAGAATATGACATATTCCAGAGCAACTTCAGCACGAGCGCTGTTTACTCCTTCACCGTTCACTTTACAACCGGCATCATTCTGCAGAATATGGACTTCATGGGCATCGTCCCCTCCAGGGATTCGAGTATTACACTTCACTGGATATCCATATCCCAACTATCTGCCCAGCCTCTTTAGGTCAGTGTTGTGTCAACGGTTAAACTTCCCAGTGGAATAGTAATATTTTTAAACTATGATGCATTGATTTCTGTATGCGAAAATTGACAGTTTTGATCGCAATTTTGATGGCGGTTGCCATGAGTCTGACATTTTTTGGCTTTAGTGTGCCGTCCAGTGCAGGCCATGCAGTTTCTCCAGAAGCGGTGCAGAGCGCGAATTCTTCTGCCCCTGTAACCGTGATGGCCATAAACCACGAGTATGTATCACACAATACAACAGCTGAATCCTATGGTACGGTGACTTTCCCGTCTGGCCCGTTCTCAAAGATCGTCGTGTATTATGAGAATTTCTACGTCTCGAATCCGTGGGACTACAGCTACCAGGTCAAGGTCAACGGTGTGCAGATAGCTGCTGGAAACACAAATGAATCCCAGAACACAACGGTGCAACAGGACGTGACAGAGTATTATTCCGTTATCGTTGGGCATACGGTAAACGTCACAGCTTATACTGCAGAGTGGGAGCCAAATTATTCAGCCTACCAGAGCGTATGGTTTGTTCTTTATCCAGGAGCCAAGCCGAACGTGCCGAATGTGGTCATACCGGTGCCCATAACGAAGAGTTTCGCGCCCTCGAAGAACGCTTTTCCACATAACGTCTTAATACCATACAATACATCGCAGGTTTTCAACGTAACATTTCCAGCTAATGTGACATCGGGTCACATCAATTTCTATGCGCTCCAGAACGGAAACGACGAGGGCTGGTATGCTAACCAGCCGCCATTCAGAGAGTTCAAAGTGTCGATAAACGGCACAACGGTCGCGGAGATGTGGCCGTATCCAAATGTCCAGACAGGTGGGTGGGATCTCTTTCTCTGGCAGCCGATAACGGCCATAGGGGCTCTGCTCGATCATCCCTACACGTTCAACCTAGATCCGTACGTCTCACTCCTACACGGTACCAAATCGGTAAATATAACCGTGGTCAATAATGAGGATCTGTGGATAAGGGTCGCACTCAACTTCATGCTCTACACAACGAATTCCACAGTTAACAGCACTTTCACAAGCAGGTGGACTGAGATGAACGTATACAATCAGACACCTGCAACAAACATGACAACAGAGAGCATACCCACATCCGCCGAATGGCTCAATGACTCGCAGCTTGTCAAAGAAGATCTAAACGCATCATCGACAACATCCTACGGCTCCGTAGTTGCAAAGGGGAATTACAACATAACAAACTATTTCAGCGCATACAGCTCTGAGTTTGATCCAAGCGAAAACATAGTCGTCCCCTACGGCACCGGTTATCTCCTTGAGTACAATCAAACATTTGGATACGTCGATATGATAAATATCACAACTACGGGGATCATAACCGACGGTAACGTAGTCACGCACACATCGAGTTCGGAGCACCTGATCTATGCAGTATCAATGGTGTTCACAGAAGATCTCGTTCTCAGTCACAACGGCTCCCTCGTCGCTATAATTATTAAGGACAGTGCGCAGCAGAGCAGGTACGAGTTTGACCAGCTTTCCAGAATCACGAATGGGAAGGTCTATGTGAGGACCATTATGGATGATGCCGCCCTTGCTGGCTACGGTGCATTTGATGGGCAGATAGTGAACGGTGTAATAACGAAGATGTACTACAACCATGCATCAACATTTAAGACCGAGATACACTCAGATTCCGTATACGACAACGGGTCGATGCACTCTACAGGATATGAAAGGATGCTCTATGCCGTCAATAATTCAGTAATAAGCAGGGATGGAATAATGATCCTTGACAGGTACATAATGCTGTGAGCAAAGGCGATCTTGCCCGCACGAAAAGTCTGGCTAGATTGCTTAAACATTATTTTTTTTCATAGTTAATTTTGATCCACTTCCCCGACGGACCATTTTGTCGCTGAAGTTTCCGTGCAGGAATTTTTTGTATCGAAAGGAATACGCACCGTGCATCGGACTATTCGCTTGTCCTGGGGTCCTTACAGTCAACGCTGATCCAAGAGTTTAGGTACAGCGAATACACGCAGGAATGTGTGAACGGGACATTGCAGTAGATAAACCATCTCCCGTGGGGACTCCGGTAATTGTCGTGTTACCTCTCAGATCTTGTTTATAAATTGGCTGGGTACATCATAGTTCATGACATCGGGAAATATCCGCACGTGGCGTGGCGGGGGAACGAGTTAAAGCCGATACGGAAATGTTTATCTATATTACTTCGTTATCTATTTTATGAAAAAAATAATTGTAATTTTGCTGAGTTTGGTATTTGTTGCAATGGCTTTTGCAGTTTTAACCCCTGTATCCCATTCACAGGGTGCAAAGACCGCCACATCTACCCCGGATATTTCTTCTATCCCGCTAAAAAGCACGATAATGAGTGAACTGAGCGCCAGGGGTATACCGGCAAAGTATGCAAGCTTTCCAAACCTTAATGTTCCGGCGAAGTTCCACGACGGTGTAGTCTCCCCCTCGTATACTTCGGCTCCTGCCCCGATGGGCATAGGTTACTACGGAACGGAAAACGTTTCTGGGCATATGGTGTCCATGAATACCACAACGAGTAGCGTTATGGCCTCTATAAACGTGTATAACTTCTCGGATTTCTATCTCCTGAACGATGGCCCACAGAGCGTCACTTTTCAGCTTAATTCAGTTCTGAACAATGTCACTCTCTTCGGAAACAGCAGTTACACATTCTGGACTCAGAACGTCGTATTCTATTCTGCGAGAGTTCACCAGCTGACGTTCTTGGATAACATTTGGAATTTCTCTAGTCCCGCGTTTTATATGAGCCCCAATGCACTCTATTCATACAACGGTAACCTCGCCTCCCCTGTTTTTTATTTTGATGTAGGCCCGACAATTAATGTGACTTATCCCTTCCATCTCTCTCTTTACCTTAATTCGTCCGTTGTTGACAACAGGACTGCAATGTTTTTCAATTACTCTGTAACAACAGGCGGTAAGTCCCTGTCCGGGAGCTACGATCAGGTACTGTTTAATTCAACCTACGGTATGCCTGCCAGTTATTCTGCACCGAGTCCAAAGTATCTCGCCAGTGGAACGCAGATAACCCCGACGGGGTACATACCATATGATTTTGAGATCATGGTCGGTGGCCCGGGAGGTGGAAGCACTTCATCACTATTCTCGCTCAATGCGACAATGAACCTAATGTACAAGAGCGGAACAAGCTATGTTAATGTTCCGTCTGCTTACGATGTGGGTTCTGAAACAGGTGAAACCTCTGAAGGAGTCTCTGTTTCCTGGGAGGGGTCAACAGCCCATCTTTCAGCCGGCCCCTCTTTGGTTTATGGAATGTGGAACATCTCGTCTGTTTCGTCTATGACAACGTTCACAGGCAACATCGCGCCTTCCAACGCCTTCGCCTTTGTGAGTCCTGCACCTTTCAACGTATCAATGGCAGCCTGGTTACCGCTCTCAAGCAGTGGTTCGTATGATTTTTCACTTCCCAGTGGCTCATACGCTATTGAGGCCCTTATGAGCGACTATTCGCCGATGAATATGATCCTCGGATCTCCTATGAGTATCTCACTTGTGAGGGACAATGCAATGGGCATTTATGCACCACTTTTCGCTATGAACAATAACCAGATCAAGAACATTTCTCTTAAGGGGACTGGAACTGCTTCAAATCCATATGTCATCGACAATGTCCAGAATTCACCTATAAATCCAATATTCGGGGAATTTAACGACTTCGGCTTCCCGGTTTTCTACGGTCTGCTTCTGATGAACACGAATGCCCATGTCCTGATAGAGCACATGCCATCCCTCCTGATCAACTATACCGATAGTGCCTATTCCGGTCTCCTGGCATTTTACCAAGTTCCTACATACAACTATCTCAACTATGAGTTCTACAATACTTCCAATGTTTCCATGTGGCAGAATTACCACATCTCAGGCTGGTTCACTTACGAGCAATCAGGATTTCCTGTCGCTAACATCGTTGTGTGGAACTCCACCTCAGTCCTTTTGGGCTCAAACGCAATGAGTGTTATGGACAGCGGAGTTCTTGTCTACGGAAGCCCTGATGTGACCATATGGGGGAACTACGTCCTTGAATCATCAGAGGTATTCGTCAACGGTACCTTCTATGCTCACACGAATATATGGGGTGCACCTTTGGGCATTGCCGAGTACAGTTCTGGTGACGTGATCTACAACAACTTCTTCGCAGTTCAATTTAACGCATACAGTCCGAATTCTAGCATATACAACGGTCAACCTGCAGTTTACATGAACGCATGGAATATAACAAAACAGTCCTCATCGAATGTGCACATGTTCAACGGTTTCGCACTCTCCGGGAGCATCATCGGGACAAGCTACCAGGGTGGGAATTTCTGGTGGAACTTTAATGGCGTGGTTCCTTACAACAACTACGGCCTGATATACTATGGCGGCGATTATGAACCGCTGTTTTACTAGGCTCAAAAACACTTTCTAATTTCAAAAATATTTTTTAGCGAGGCATTTCACAGTTGATCGGATCTTGAGATTGCAAAAAATACCTCCAAGTTTTTATTGGTTGAAATCATCTTCGTTTTTCCTCACTTTACATCCAGAAAACGTTCTTGTCTTCATATTTCGTCAGGTGAGGCGGGATATAATTATTATGTACTTACCGTACACTCAAACGTACAATTAACATCCTGTTTTCACCTGGCAAGGTATGAATTGCGGGGATAGAATCCTTTAAGTATGAACTAGGGTTTAATCCTATGATGACCTATGCGAATATCTCAATATATGTGGGATTAGCCATATCCTTGCTTTCCCTCATCGTTCTTAGCACCATTTATAAGAGAGTTCATTCAAAGATTGCCCTTCTGCTCTTCTTCATCTTCTTTATCGGGTTCTTTGTCCTTGAAATAATGAGTTCATACTACAGTAGTATAGATAATGTGGCGATAGTTTTTGAAACACTTGCATTTCTCTCCCTTTATTATCCTTATCTCAAGAGGGAGATTGTTTTCATCGCCATACCGCTTGCGCTCATAGGCACGCCTTTTTACATACTGTCCCTGTATTTCGTATCCTACGATCTATTTGTAATGCTCAGGCGTGCAAAAACCGGAAGCAGTTTCATAGTTGCCGCACTGACCGTTTTTATGATATCCGTGATCATATCCATAGTGAATCTCGCGGTTTTCTCCCAGGAACTGGCGGAGATCTCCTTCGCCATACTTGATGTTGGCCTGCTATTATTTTCCGTTCCTCTCTTTACTGTTACCTTTGGCGATTAGAATGAGAAAGCTCAGAACAGAAACTGAAATAATGGTTGATATACTCAGCCATGTCTCCTCCCAGCAGTGTACCGTGAGCGAGATTGTGAAGGAGATAAATGTACCTTATTCCAGGGCATCTGAATATGTTAATATTCTGATATCGAAAAAATTGGTCTCCATTTATGAAGATAAGGAAAAGAAATTTATCAACATAACAAGGGATGGGAGTGAATTTCTCTCAGAGTACAGGAAGCTCAGACACCTGCTCGACATATATGGTCTGAAGCCTTGATCCCTTCAGGATTCAAAGGATGTACGCCACAGGGGCAGGAATTGTGTTAGGTCTCATCGTTTTCCAAAAATCAAACTCGTTCTTGATCTTTTTTTGTATTCATTGACTTCTGTTTTCTTAGTCATAGTTTCCTCATAAAGGTCTTCGATCCAGCTTCTGAAATCTGTGTCGATCTTATGGTTTTTCTTGAGATATACGTAATCCTCAATCAACATTCTAATGAATTCAGATGAACTCAACTTAAGATCATTTGCAAGGTCATCAAGAAACTTATAATCCGACTCTGGGAGTTCAATATTGATTTTCCTCAGCTCTTTGGAATCCATGCTAGATGATCTCATTGTAGCTTATTGTCTTTTCTATCTCGGCTTCATTCACGGTTTCAACTAGGAAGAGGGCTTGGGATTTTGCAGTAGAATGCAATGTTATCCAGCTTACAGAAAATGTCAGACTGTCCTGTGCTGTCAGGGTTATTATGATTGCCGATCTGAATGCATCCAAGTCGGTATTCGGATAAAATTTATATACCGTTTTATTAATGACGTATTATGAATAAAGAGCTAAAGGTTGCTATCGTGATAGTTATTAGCATGGTCATGGTACTTTCCGTTGCCTTTATTGGCCTGGGCAACAGTCAATCATCGCACATCGTACCTGTGAGTGCATCTGCGAGCATCAGTTCGTCTTCCGGAACCGTTTATGAGCTTCCGAATGTAACGGTCAGCGGATTCTCGTATTCGCATCAGGTTCCTGCAAACACGGAACTGAATTTTGAAGTTTACGTGCCGCTGCTGAAGGAATCGGTTTTGAATTCTTACGCAAGTCAGGTATCGATCCCGGGAAATCCCCTTTTTGATCACTTCATGAACTATTCCCAGATAGAAAAGGAATTCATGAATACTGCACAGTTTAATGCGGATAAAATTGCTCTCATTAAGGATGGTTTTACGATCCTTACAGCGAATGATCCCATAATTACAGCAAGGGGCACAGAGGCACAAATCCAGAGCGATCTTGGTCTTCACGCTGAATACTATTCAAACGGGACCTCCTCATACTATTACGCATTCGGCACACCGACTCTTTTAAACTCGCAGATAATGGTGAGTAATATCTCCTCGCTTATTTTCGCCCACCCCAGCACTCTTGAGGGTGAAAAGCAGATCGCTTCGCTTTCGAAGATAGCGCAGAGCCAGAATGAAACCGTTCCCCTTGTCGGATATTCCCCTAAGTACCTTGAACAAGTTTATAATGCAACTGGAATGTACGGATCCGGGTACAATGGGAAAGGGCAGACCATCGGCATACTTGATTTCGGTGGTGATCCTTTCATAAAGCAGCAGCTTGCATATTATGACAGTGAGTTCAATATATCTGCACCTCCTAGTTTCAATGTCATCCCGATAGGTCCATATCAACCTGTTTCCGGAATTTTCTCAGGATGGGACGGGGAGATCAGTCTCGATGTGGAAGCATCACATACAATGGCTCCAGGGGCAAACATAACGCTTTATATAGCGAATTTCGCCTGCGATCTTGCACCAGCAATAGCGTTCATAGATTCGCAGCCGCATGTAGTCAATGATCTTTCTCAGAGTTTCTCGGTTCCAGAATCGGTTATTACCAATTCAGGACTTTATGATATTTGCGATCAGATTACAAATGAAATGTATGCCATAGGTTCGCTTGAGGGAATAACATTTTCTGCATCCTCTGGCGATGTTGGTGGAAGTGGTTTCAGCACAGGACCAATCGGAACGGTCGGCTATCCGGCCACCTCACCTTACGTTACATCCGTCGGTGGAACTAGTACTTATCTTGATTTCAACGGTACAAACCTTGTTTCGTTCAACCAGACCGCATGGTCGAACTACGGTTTTGTCCCGCCAGAAATTAACTATGGTGGCTCAACAGGTGGAATAAGCGATATGCAGCCAATGCTTCCTTACCAGAATTCCTCGATAATTCCGAAGGGATACCCTAATGGAAAAGCGGTCCCGGATCTTTCCTTCGAGGCTACGCTTTTTCCTGGTTTTGAGTATGTAATGCCCGGTAATTTGACAGAACTCTCCGGAGGCACGAGTGAGGCGAGCCCGATTCTCGCAGGCCTGATCACGCTGGCAGATCAACAGCTCGGGCACAAGATAGGGAACCTGGAACCATCACTCTACTACCTTGGTGAGCATGATTACAAGAGCGTTTTCATTCCAGTCACATTCGGTTACAATATTCCGTTTACAGACAGTTACGGCTACAACCTGGTGAACGGGTGGGGATCGCTCAACATCGGTGCGTTTGCTAATGCATACGGGTCGATGAATCTGGGCAATAAGCTTTCTATTGTGGTCTCAAGTCAATATATTGGGCCGTTCACCAATGAGACCCTATTGGGTGAATATCAGCCTGGGCAATCAGTTGTCGTGATGGCAGGGATAACTACAAACGTATCAGGAAACCTAACAAATCTCAGGTACGAAAACGTTACAACTGGTTCTTTCAATGTATCTCTAGTAACTCTCAGTGGAAACCTGACGACCGTGAGGATGACATATAATGCCTCCCTTAGTTCTCTCGAGAAGGCGAGCTTTTGGACAGCAAGCGTAAAAATGCCTGCAAAAGCATCTGGTCCATCTTATTTCGAGGTATACGGGCACAATGGAACTGAGATAGGCATGGATACACAGAACGTATTTATAGGGGATTATCTGAACATATTTTCTCCGGCGAGCGGAGCACCGTTTTCAACAAATGCACCCGGAGGGTTGTTGGTTGAAGGATATCTTTCATACCTTAACGGGACAATGGTAAAGGGCCAGAACGCAACTGTAGAACTAGACGCATATTCAATATTCAATAACACATATTATAGTGTAACTTCTACAGAATTAATCGCAATAAATACCACCACAGGTCTCTATTCTGAAAATGCTACGTTTTTGATGGGCGATATCTCTGGCAATTTCCCCGATACAGTGTCGCTTTTGATTGGAACGAGCGCTTATTCCTATACTCCCTTCATGAACGGTGCATACCTTCAGGATTCGCTGATTCTAGGACCCAATATTGTCGAACCAGGAGCAGTTGGGGCTGGTCAGTATATTGATGTTATTGGCTCTGTTTCCACTCCTCTGAACGAGTTCTCTTTCTATGGGTCCTTGTCCTCAAATGTAACATTTTCCTTATTTTCGCCAGCACACAAGGAAGTAAGCAGTGTGACATATAACGAAGTGGATGAATTGGTTAATCCAAGCGGAGTTCCCATGCTCTTCGTTCCAGATAATGCCACTCCTGGTCTCTACACGATTCTAATAAACTCGACCTACTATAGCCAAATTCATTCTGAATACATAAACGGCTCATTCTATGGGCAGATATATGTGACTAACTTTAATGTGCCCAGAATAAGCATTAATTCTATGACATACGAAGGTCAGACAGTTACAGTGAAGGCAAACATCCAGTATCCTAACGGAACGGAGGTGAAATACGGTATGTATTCATTGACATTTTATCCAAAACTGCTAGGCGTCGAATATTATGTTATGACTGAGGAAACACAAATTGCTATGAATTATAATGCATCAATGAACGAATGGGTTGGTCAGTTTACTCTTCCAAGCAGCGTGGCTGACGGTAGTTTTGGTATTAACTATGAAGGAATAGGAGCGCCAATTGCAGAGTTGCCTCCTGGGCAATATGCAGCTTTTATATCAGGGATATCTGCTAATGGGTACCCAACAACTACCGCCTACAGCGCTCAGCAGCCATTTGAGGTCCTTCCTTACATTATGCTTCAAAATGAAAACATAGTCAGCTTACCTCAGACATACGGTCTGGCAATGATGCAGGATTCGATACACTACGACGGGACTATAAGCAGTTCTGTGATGCTGGGCAACAACTACGTGAACAATTCTGTGATATCACTTTCCAGCGTAGATGTCAACGGCACGTTATTTGTGAACAACTCTACAATTTACCTAAACAAGACACTCGGTCTGAATATAGTTGCAACCGACAGCAATGTGATAATGGTATCCAGCCACTTCAACACAGTTTCCCTCAAGTCATCCAAGATTACCAACGTTGATTCCAGCTACACAGCGATCTCACCATCTTTGCCAGCTATAAGCATAATATCCCCGTCGCTCAGTAGTGCTTACTCCAGCAACGTGACATTCAAAATAAGCGTAAGCGGAAGTGACATTGCATACACGCAGGTTTTCCTCAGTGGAAGCATGATATACAACTCTACGTCGTCCAGCATATCCTTTGCTTACAACACATCAAAACTTCCTGACGGATCTTACAATGTTACCGTCAAAACGATGCAGAATGATGGTTTGGCATCTTACAACTACACTGTGCTTAATGTTAATAACAACCTAAATAACCTGTCAAATAAGATTTCAAGTGATACTTCTTCAATATCTACGGTGGCTTATATTGGTATAGCACTAGGCGCCGTTGGAACAGTTTTGGGCATAGCTGCACTATTGATAAGAAAGAAAAAATAATTCTTTTATTTTTATACTTTTTGTACTCTTTTTTATGGTTATATGTACGAAGATGTTTTTATTCATGCTTTGTTGCAGTTCATATGTTTTGGAGAAAAATAGAATGCGATATTACATTTCATCCAGAACTCTAATACCAACGATTTCTGACGCGTCCTTTACAATCTCCCTGTATGACTTTATAAGAAGTAGCCTTCTCCTTCTTACAGCAGTTTCTGAGTTTATAACAGGACAGTTTGTGTAAAAATCGTTGAAGCCTCTAGTAAGGTCGAGAAGGTAATTCGCTATTGCCTCAGGTTTTAGATTCATGACTGCCTCCTTTAGAACGGTGGCATAGAGGTACATCTTTTTTATGAGTTTTCTTTCATTTTCGTCATAATAGTCAGAAAGGCTTACTTCGGTATCAGGAGATTTATTCATTATGCTTGTCGACCTTGCATATGAATACATTATAAATGGAGCAGTGTCTCCCTCAAAGTCCAGGGCCTCGGACCACTTGAAAACGATCTGCTTGTTTGCGTTGAGTTTAATGATGTGGAATCTTATGGCTGAAATAGCCACTGCTTCTGCTATACCCCTCAGGCGATCTTCTTGTAATTCCGGCCTCTTTTCTTTTACAACTCTGTATGCCTCTTCCTTCGCTCTTTCCACCAGATCATCGAGGAGTGCACCGACGCCCTTTCTGGTGGCCATTTTTCCGCTCTCGAGAGAAACGTATGCGTAGAATACAAAATTGATCTTCTGTTCATAACCCAAAATGTCTTTGAATACTTCGTAGATGTGCTTTGAGTAGTCTTTGTGGTTCTCGCCCAGTACAGTAATGCACCAGTCATAATATTGGAATTTGTACAGGTGATAAGCAATGTCCCTTGAAAAGTACAGGGAGGTACCGTCATCTCTGGTCAGGAAAACTTTCTTCCCGTCCAGGGTTATGAATTTTGCGTCGCCTTCACTTTCAACATGATCTTTAAGGAGATCCAGAACCTGTTCTACATCCTTATTCTGTACAAGATCGGATTCCCATGTGAAGTCATCGATTTTAATATCTATCTTATTTAAAGAGGCCATTATGCTATCTATAATGACCTTGCTTACTTTCTTGATGCCTGAAAGCAGCTCCGGATCTCCATTTTCATACCTCCTCATTATGTCATTCACTTCTTTTTCCACGGAAGGATCCGCCTCAATGTCTTTGTGAATCCTTTGGTATGCTTCCCAGAGTGAATTGACCGTAGGGTTCTGAGATTTAGCATATTTGGTATAACCAAGATATAGCGATGCAACCTGCCTTCCAGAATCATTAACAAAATACTGCGTCGTCACTCTGTAACCGTACCTAGATAATAAACGAAAAAGAGAGTCTCCAATTATCGAATTCCTAGTTCGTCCAATGTGTATCGGCCCAGTTGGATTCGCACTTGTATGCTCAATGCTGACTCTTTCCGGGTCCTGGAATGTATCTGGGAATCTGCCTCCCTGCTGAATTTGTTCCGCGACCACAGACATCATGGCTGATGGCTTGATAATAAAATTTACATATCCGCCATTAAATTCTATATTTTCTATGTAAGGTATATTCAGAAAAGCATTGTTAATTTTCGACCTAATGACGTCCAGGCCTATCTTTGATTCTTTTGTAATCCTGAAGGTCCTGAATGTTATGTCCGAATGCCCGGTATGGTCTATTCCAATATCACTTTCTCTACAGTCGGGAAATTGGTTTTTAAGTTCGTCCGAAATCTTTTGTAGATAGTTCTCAAATATCAGCATATCAGCAGTTGATCTTTAAGCGTTATAAAAGAGTTGGTAGGGCAGATCGCTGTCTTGAAGTTGATTGTTACATTAAAACCAAAATAATTGCGTGTGCAAAGGAACTTTGGCAGTTTTAGGTAATGTAACCGCAGATCACCGGTTCGTACGCAGAATCAACGTATGCGTTTCTATTTCGTATCAGTCCGAGAAGGAACCCCCCAGCAAATGCAGTCCAAACATATAAATGAGCAAAAGATCTAATTCATGCTTCAGTGTGCAGAGTGATCTGCAATGGAAACCACACCATACTCTAAAAGTTAACATTTATGAGTCGAAATTTACTGGATCCATAAATGGCCCATCGAAATTCGTTGGTAGGGTAGAGAACGAAGAACATTGCCACGCAAGGTAGAAATTAACAATTCCACTATTGAAATAGGGTGTATGGAGTCGCAGCATGACTTTAAGAATATCTTGACAATACAGGCAGTCAAGTACGGCTATGTCTTTTCAAATTACACGTAAATATAATGATTTAAAAGTGGATGGCTATCTGAAGATTGCCAACCACGGTTTTATAGCAAGTAACAGAACTGGTGCATTAGTCGGTATTGAAGGGACTATAGACTGGGCATGTCTCCCGAATTTCAATTCTCCTCCAGTATTTGATCAGATCCTTGACAAGAATAGGGGCGGATATTTTACTATACGGCCACAGGGATATGAAGATCTGGAATTTATCCAATATTATAAGGAGTTAACTAACATACTTATCACTGAGTTTACTTCAAACGGAAAAACCGTTATGAAGATTACCGACTTCATTCCCACTTCTGAATATTCTACCATAAAATTTCCCGAAATACACAGGCTTGTTGAAACAAGATCCACGGACGTCAAAGTGCATCTTGAATTCAGGCCAACAATTAATTTCGGAAGAACTGCAGTTACCATAGAGGAGCGAAAGAACGGATTCATTTATAGCTCTGATGGCACAAACGTAGGTATGGTTAGCGAGTTACCGCTGAGGCAGGAAGGGAATCTCATAGTGGGGGACAAGCTTGTTCCAAGACACACATCGTTATGGTCGATAGTCCTGGCAGGAATTACACATCTTGATAAGGTTGAGGATTACAAATCTCTCCAGCGGCTTGAAGAGACGACAGAATATTGGCTTAAATGGAGTAGCATGGGCACCTATAATGGCCTGTATGGGAACGACGTAAACAGATCTGCTCTTATATTGAAGGGCCTGTTTTTTGAACCTACAGGACTCATGGTTGCAGCTCCAACTACAAGCCTTCCGGAGGTTCTCGGTGGTGAGAGGAATTGGGATTACAGGTATTCATGGATTCGCGATACAGCTTATGTTATCGAAGCTCTGGCTAAGATAGGCTACAAGAGAGAGGCCACACGATTCCTTTATGATATAATGGATACTATCGAGAGGGAAAGGAGAATAAGAACGATATATCCTATTACGCCTGACAGTAACGTTGATGAGATAGAGCTTGATTATGATGGATATGCTGGTTCGAGGCCTGTAAGGATTGGAAATAAAGCATCTGAACAGTTGCAGATAGACCAATATGCTTCCATAATAAACGCAATAGATGCACTCAGCAAGGTTGGAGGCATAATTTCATCGTCTCTCTGGAATTTCGTTGGCGATACTCTGGATACGCTTTCAGAACTGTGGGCATTTCCAGACTCAAGTATATGGGAATTCCGCAGCGAGCCGAGACATTACGTTTATTCAAAGGTTCTTGCATGGTCTGCTTTCCAGAATGCTATCGATATGGGCAAGAGAGAGAATCTGTCGGGCCCGTACAGAAAATGGACTGCTATAGCTGAAGAAATCAAGGCCGATGTATTAAAAAACGGCTTTAACAAAGAGGTTAACTCTTTTGTCCAGTATTACGGCGCCTCTGAGACGGATGCAGCTCTCCTGCGTATTCCACTTGTAAATTTCCTTCCCATTACAGATCGACGTATTCAGGGCACTATAAGAAAAATAGAGAATGATCTGAGGGCGACCGATCATCTGTTCAAGCGATACAAGAATGATGATGGCCTCAAAGGGGACGACAACGCCTTCCTCCTGCTCTCTTTCTGGTACGTTGAGGTTCTGGTTAAGATGGGTAAGATTGATGAGGCGCGTGACGTTTTCGACTCTCTTATGGATCGCGCCAACCACCTTGGCCTTTTTTCGGAGGAGATCGATCTAACAACAGGGGAGCAGCTCGGCAATTTTCCGCAGGCCATGACGCACCTTGGTGTCATACGATCTGCGGTCATACTGAACGCAGCATTCAGAAACTCAAAGAAGATCAACGGAAAGATACAGCTGAGAGCGCCAATAGAGTGATTGGTCTGTAATTTTTATTGCCTTATAGAAAAATTAAACACAGAGCGTGTATTTTCAATCATTTCATACATTTTTCAGTCGAGCCTTGTCGGTTAATATACAATCGATAAGTTATGGTCTCTAATGCATGGCTCTTTAAGGATATTCCGCACCGGTTCTTTCGATATCAAAAATCTTGAGCAGTTCCTTGAATTGGCTCAGGATTACGAAAGCCCGCATCTTCTTGTATCTGACGGGATATTGTTGAGTACGAGTTATATAAAGAATGATCTGGTAATACAGAGAATACTGACATCAAATCAACTGCAAAAAATACTCATAGACATGGACGACTCGCCATGCTATATTATTATCGCGTCATCCGTCATAGAATCCTGGAAAAAGATCATTGTTGAGAGCATATACGACATACTGAAAGCAAAAAGCTATCGAGGGGCCATAATTTTCATGAACATAGTTGGAAAACATGGTATCTTTGAGTTTTATTTTGGTAAACGCGTAATATCTGAGGAGGGATTTAATTTATGGGTAGAACGATACCAACAATGAGGCAGTCTGTAGAGGAACTTTCTACACGGATAGAACGTATGGGTCGTCTGATGAACAAGGACGAAATGGAGTTGCTGATAAAACTTATACTAAAAGGCAGAAAACACGCTCATGAAGCCTCGTATTCTTCCCTGGACCCAGAATTCTCATTTGCACTTTCCGTTCTTATAGAAATGGAGAAGGAGATACATGTTATCAGGGAGCGCCTGGAGAGTCTGGAAAAGGAATAAAATAACACGTTCAATAAAAAACTGTTAAACATTTCATATTGGAAATGACGGCCATGAAAATCATAATAAATGCAACCGGGTCAGATACGATAAGGTTATGGGAGTGGGATAGTAAGCATCTCAGCTTCAAGGATTACAGAAACAAATCATGGGTATTTGTTCACGGAGTTGAATACGATCTCGACTTTCTCGCCTCGCAGCTTGACCGATCCATATTCAGGTATTCTGAATCCTTTGGAAATAACGTATATGGCAAGATTAGAGGCTTAAGAGTTGAGGTATATCCATCAAATATGCCGGATCTTATCCATGCCATAGAAACCATAGGTTTTGGAAGAAAATATAGCATATATAATGCCGATATAAACCCTGCATTAAGATTCATGGCCGAAACTAACAGGCAATTTTTTTCCATAGAATCTTTATACGCCTATGATCCTGATATACCCACCGTATCAATAACCGGGTCCGCAGTGCATGGAAAGCCTGAAACAATATCTATAAACGGCAAGCCTGAAGAGAAAATAACTCCGGAATCGCTAACTGATATGGTAAACGCAATAAATTATGCTGTTATTATAATATATGACAATACCGATAAACTGTTTGAAAACACACTTAAAATTGCACATGGTTTGGGATTGAAGTTACCTTTTGTCAGGACATTCTCTGCACAAACTTATGAATCCTATGGCCAGACCCACTATAAGAATCCTCGCATCAGCCTCTCTGGTAAAATATGTATCTCCTCGGATTCTTTTGTATACTCAGAATCAGGCCTAGAAGGGCTCATGGAAGTATCAAGGATCTCTGGGCTCCCAATAACTACGGCCTCCGTGGTCACAACAGGGACATCTGTTTCATCCCTTGAAGAGACATACGCCATAAAACATAATATTCTGATACCGCTATATAAAGACGATCACGAGAATGAGAAAACCGTTGAGACCCTGTACGAAACAGACAAGGGCGGAATGGTTCTCCAGCCCGAACCTGGTGTTTACAGCGATGTTTATGAAATTGATTTTTCATCGATGTATCCCAGTATAATAGTTAACTATAATCTCTCTCCAGAAACAATGAACCTTACATCAGGTTTTCATGTACCGGATACACCATACAGTATCTCAACCGATCGAAAGGGTTTCCTCTCAAGCGCGCTTGGCAATCTCCTGGAAACCAGGTTGTTTTACAAATCAATAAAAAATTTAGATCCAATCTATCAAAAAAGAGATGCAGCCTTGAAATGGATGCTCCTGACATCTTTTGGGTACACGGGTTATAAGAATGCAAAATTCGGAAAAATAGAGATGCATGAGGCCATCACTGCTATCGGCAGGTGGGCTCTGGTGCACGCAATTAACCTTGCAAAGGATCATAATTTTAAGATCATTCATGGCATTGTTGACTCCCTCTGGTTAAGCGGACATGGAGATATTGAATCCCTGATTGCGGATATTGAGCGCGAAACAAGGATAAAAATAGTTGTAGATGGGCATTACCAATGGATTACGTTCCTGCCTTCTCGTTCAGGATTGGGCGCTCTCAACAGGTATCTGGGACTTAGGTATGATGGATCTTTCAAGGTTAGGGGTATCGAAGCCCGGAGAAGCGATGTACCTTACATGGCCATAAAATTCCAGATGGATGCTTTGAATATACTGCGTGATTGCGGGACCGTGGATGAAATAGCCAAAAAGAGAGCAGAAATACTGAACTTGGAAACATATTACAAAAATAATCTGCGTTCTTTTCCAAGGAATTACTATAATATCCGCTTTCATATAACAAAGCACTTCGAGGACTATATGTCCAATACAATACAGAAACGCATCCTAAAGCATGTTGAAAGCAAAGGGCATGAAATCTGGCCAGGATCAACTGTAAAGGCTGCAGTTGTAAACAAGAAAATGGATATATTCGATTTTGGTGATAATATCTATGACGATATAGATGTAAAATTCTATGAGCGAATATTATCCAGGGCATTTGAGCCAATAAACTTTCTCATGGACTCGGTATGCGGAAAAACTGAGTTCAATATACTAAACAAAAATAATATATTGATATAAAAAAATAATGGGTAAACCGTTATATGAACAGTTTTAGGTCTATTTACCCAAAAATTTCTAATAATTATTTTTTCTTCTTTTTAGCTGCTACACTCTTCACTGCAGGCTTGCTTGAAGCTGCAGCTTTTGCTGTTTTGCTTGCCGGGGCCTTTGTGGCCTTGCTGGCAACGGGTGCAGCCTTCTTGACTGTCTTCTTTGCCTTTGTTTTTTTCTCAGCCATTATATGTGTAACACTTAATTATATATGAATATTTTTATAAACGATCGCGCGAAATCCTGCATAAGCCTATCTATTATTTCCAAATAAACAATGTATTTTTTTATAAATCTCATCAATAATTGTCGTGATTCGCATTCTAAAGAATAGAATACTTGCACATATATTAAACCTATAGAATATCATGTAGTTTATATTTCTGAAAACTTTTGGCTGGGAGTATCATATTTTATAAATATATTGATAGTAATATATATAGTACAACTATCGATTCAGTAAATTGGTAATCTTGGAGGCCAGGACGGATATCGGAACGTCGTTTACGCTCAATAATTTCGAAACTCCTTTTCCCGCCCCCTTACCTACGATCCTGCTTTCTACGAGTCCTACACTTTCCAACTTTGATATAATCCTGTAGGTCTTAGATTCTGCAATGCTGAAACCGTACTGTTCTCCCATGACCTTTGAATTCTTGAGCACGCAGCCCATATCTGCATATGGGCCTGATTTAAGGCAGCTACACACAGAAAGAAGAACGATGAGCTCCTCGGCATCGAGTTCTCCAAGTTTGCTCTCCGTGACAAAGGGGTTAATCATTGATTTAGCTGCTCTCACATCATCAAAACTGAGTGCATTTCCATTCCTGTACTCGCACATGTAGGCAGACTTCTGGAGTAATTCTATGGCAATTCTGGCGCTCCCGAACTGCGTAGCTATCTCGCCGATATACCTCAGGATACTGTCATCGAATGCATCTTGCCTTATCGAGAGTCTAGCACGCTCAGAAACTATGCTCACGAGTTCATCCAAATTATACCTGTTAAAGTAGATTGAAGAGAATGCGCCAAGGGATTTACGGTCAATCTCAGACATAAAAATGGATGGATCCTCCATAGAGATAAGGAGTGACGATATTTTCGAACCGTATAGTTCATTAGACCTGAGGAGGTTATAGAGACCTTCACTGTCACGCTTAATTATATTTGCACATTCATCTACGACTATTAATATGCCGGTTCCTTTGTTACTGATCACTCCATTAAGCAGTCCGAATATCTCGCCATAACTCATGTTCCATGCTGCAGTAATCTTCCCGAATCTTGAAGCTATGTCCAAAAGCAATTGCCTTATCGTTGGAAAAGAAATCCCATTTTCATAGACTATCTCCACGCCATGTTCTTCCCTAGCCAGATACTTTACAGTCGACGTCTTGCCAGTTCCAGAATCCCCATAAATCACAGCGGTTGAGCAGTTCCCGTTTTGCAACGGCAATATGGAGACTTCTTTTATTAAATCGATTTGGGACTCTCTGAAGCGCAATGAGCGCGGAATATATGAGAAATCAAGCGGTTGCGGGTTTTTGATAATCACACTATTGTCTACGCGCCACTAAGTGAGGCCAGCGAGGTGAACGATTTCTTGTTCTCGATACCATACCTCTTGACTTTCTCAATATCTACACCAGATTTTTTCGCAAGGTGCTCTATGAATTTCATCATCAGCATACCGCCACCGGAAATAAGTGTCCCAGTTCCTGCCCTAGCAATGAAATTACCATGGGTATCCCTGTATCCGTCCCTGTTAGCCATCTTCGCAAGATGTCTATATGAAGCGTAGTATACTGCAAGCTGATCTGTTGTCAATAAATTCTTATTAAGGTTCCTCGACTTTATTCGTCCTAGAGGAACATTTACTAATGGAGTAACAGTGAATTCAAACGGTCTCCCGGTTGAATAGGAATTGCTTAGCCTGTTGACCATTGCCACAGTATCCCAGAGATCTTCAGTGGTCTCTCCTTCTTGTCCAACCTGAATTGTGAATGCCGGTCTCCAGTAGTTGGCGGTTTCCACGAAAACACCTTGCCAGACAATTTGTTCCCATGTTCCGTCTGGTCCTATGCGCAGTGGCAGGGTTTTATTCGGCATATGCCTTTTTGCAAGGGAATCGCTTCCGGTCTCTACGCCGGTTTGAATACCGATCCAGTTTGAGGGGCCAGTCTTAAGAATCTTAGAAAGTTTCTCCATCATTTCCGGATAGCCAACGGGTATGGATATTCTGCCATGTGTCGGGTTAGATGTCTTTATTCCCGGTACACCCATTGCAGCCGTGAAAAGTTCTGAAAGGGCCTCTTCGTTAGGTGCAAACAAATTACCATGCTTATAACCAAAAATCTCGTCAGAATGAAGCCAGGCATTTGTTATCCCAGCCTGCTGATTTACCTTAATCTCGTTAACAATTGTTTGTACAGATGAATATCTCAATGGTCTAAGTGTAACTTCACAGAAATCGCATCCAACTCCGCACCCTCTCATTACTTCAACCATACCCTTCATGGAAGGTCTCACTATCTCTGGGATTTCCTCAAGGCGTGGATATGCAGACTTTGTGATTCCTCTTGCCAGGAATCGATCGTCCTTTTGGAGAACCTTTCTAAAATGATCATCGTACGTCATGTATCCCCTATAGAACATGTTATTGTCTATGTCACCCGTGCTCATCTGCTCGAATAGATACTCTGCGATATCATCAGTTTCTCCCTGTACAACATAGTCAAAATGGTATTTTTCAATCTCATCGTTCAAGACTGTAAATTCCCACACTCCCGGTCCGCCAACGACAAGTTTTGCCTTTTTCCCAGCTCTTATCCTGTTTATTTTTTCAATGAGATGATCCCATTCCCACCTTACCCACGCCATCATCTCTCCACCAAAGAGGGCGTAATACGACATGGTAGTCGGTCCTATTCCCAGAGGGTCCATGGTTGAAACCCCAATTACCTCAGTATCATCCTTTATAAAATTCTCTAAATAGTCCTCATGAGCAACGGCAATATCCTTTTTATCATATTTTCTTAACAGTGCAGCTTCAAGTTTACGGATCGCATAAGGGGCGAAAACAAGTTCCCCATTCGGCATCGCAGGCGGAGCGGGACCCTTTAAAAAACTATAAATTCTGTAAGGAATTGCCTTTGATGGGGCACACGGCAAGAAATCCAACAACGGGAAATTCCTGTATTCATAACTTAATGTTGAATCTGATACCAATACAAATTTGGTCATCTTAACTACCAGTAACTTAGATTCGTGATCTGAATAAATACTTTGCTCTGTATTTTTGGTAAAATTTGCATCGCGATGCTAACGTGAGCTTAAAGCTACTGCGATATCGGTAATAAAATAAAGCAATGGATATGATTATCGCTCCTCATCATTTCAGAGTTCTCAAATCTAAAGATTTACATGGTACTGCAATGCCTCGTTTCCCACAGTTAGAGTTACAGAAGTTGATTCAAGAGTCCCTTGATCCTAGAATCGAACAAACGAGCATCATTATTCATACTAATAAGGCCATGTCTTTGAATCACAAATTCCAGCGTGCTAAAGTAAACAGAGGTGCCTTTTGGAGTCTCTATCACAAGTATCTTGCTTGGGAGATCTATCCCTACAGTCTCGGATTGGTCCATGAGTAGCGTACCCCGAGAAGGATTTCCAAATATAATTACAGTTGTTGGTCTTAGTTTCATGCTAACATTAGCCGCAGCCGAGGTGTGGTCAATTACAGTAAACACCTCAAATTCATTGTCATTCAGATTTCTGACAAGGAACTCAACTGTTTCTTCAAAATTTAGTCTCGAAGCTATACCAAAAATACCGTCGGGAAGTTTTTCAATCATGTGTCATTATTCTAGCATAGGTTATTAATTTTCAATGGGTGCCGTAGGGGGGACTTTTCTTGCTGACATAGGTGACATGCCCAGCTTAAGTAATTCATATCTAATGTTTTTCTTAACTCTCTAACATCTCTTTGAACTACTGCTTAAAAAAACCGAAGGTATTATTGAGTAAAATTTAAATGGGTTGATTGAATGTAGATTAAATGACAGTGATGTATCTAGAGTATCATTATTGTATGGATATCTATAGCAATTACACTGACCAGCAAATCTTGAATAGAGAACATGGAACAGTTCAAATGGAGGGTGTACAGAGTTGAAGAGTGGTGATCCACATACTGCATTCTTGGGAGCAGAAACGAAATCCTACGCCCAGCTTACACAACTGGAAAGGAAGATCCTTTCTAGGCATCAAAAAGTGATCGTACTATGGAGTATAATAGCTTCATTTTCGTATGCTTTAATCTGGTATTGGCTTCCATCAGTTGATTCCTTCGTTGGGTCTCAGTTTAATCTCGGAACCATACAGATTAGCCTGCTTATATCGTCTTTCGGCGCAGCGTTCATCCTAACGAATTTCTTGTGGGGCCACCTTAACGATAAGTATTGGCCTAACAGGATAGTTACGATAGGTCTCATCATTGCAGGCATCTCAACATTTCTTTTTAGGTATTCCACAGGATTTCAGGAAATGATAGTATATCGCATCATCGAGGGTGTCTTCAACGGTGCAGCATGGTCCGGAATAGTTAAGACTGTACAACTATGGTTCCCCATTGAAAAAAGATCGAAGTACATAAGCATATTTGTGGCTATTTACAGTTGGGCCATATCAATAGATCTCCTTATGGGGATAATGGTGGCTACTCTCAGATCCTGGACAACGTGGGCAGAAATCGTCGGTATCATTGGCATAATCGCTGGCGTTATGGCATACTTCATGGCTAAACCGTTTGGACCAATGGTCGGGCTTCCTCTGATTGAATGGGGCGACGTTTCACCAACAAAGAATATTAAATTTCTGGGAACCGCCAGAGCTCTATTCAAACAAAGATGGATGTTGCTCGCCATATTCTCCGGACTCGTTGTCATAGGAGGTGCAAACATAATCTCCGGAATCTATCTGCAGCAGGTCCTTCCGGTTATACAGGGCGTTTCAATATCACAGATCGCTATAATCGGGACCGTCTGGGGCGCAGTACAGGGGCTGCTGATCCTTATTTTTGGCTATCTCAGTGATACATACAGAAAGAGGGTATTGTTTGTTAAAATAGGCCTTGCAGCCGCATTCATATCTATGAGTGCCGTTGTAGTAACAACGATCATACATCCATTGCCGTTATACATAATCTATTTAGTTACGATATCCACAGGAGCACCGTTCCTCATAGCTGGGCCAATATTTGCACTCCTTGGTGACAGGTATGGGGTCCTACTCGTAGGTGCGGCTGCGGCTTATTTCGAAGGTTTCGGTACTGGTGGAGGCGCGTTTTTGCTTCCACTGGTGATCGGGTACATGTCGTCTATATTCAGTGTGACTATTGCATGGAGCGCTATAGCGGCTATATTTTTTGTGATATTCATGTTATGGTTCCCCCAGAGGGAATACAGGATCACAGTATCACTTGTCGATCCTATTGAACTAGAAAGAGAAAAGGAGGAAAAAAGAATGGAGTTTGGAATAATGGAAGAAAGTAAAAGCGAGTTGAACGAGGGTGATTGATTTGGTAAGTGGATTCTGCGATATCGATTACGGTGTATCTCTTGATCCGGAGGATATGCCCAGACAATGGTATAACATAATACCAGATCTTCCGCGAAAGCTTGATCCAATGCTTGATCCAGTGACGAAAGAGCCTGTGAAGAGATCACAGATGGAACGGCTTTTCCCCAAGGAAGTGGTAAAACAGCAGTTCTCCGAGGAAAGGTGGTTTGACATACCTGAAGACGTGCTTGACGCTTATCGTCGCCTGCCGAGGCCTACACCTTTATTCAGGGCAAAAAGACTTGAGGAATACCTGCACACGCCAGCAAAGATATTCTACAAAGGGGAGCATGTGACACCTGTTGGAAGCATGAAGCCAAATACGGCTTTACCACAGGCTTATTTCGCTAAGAAACAGGGCATAGATCTTGCTGTATCTGAGACGGGTGCAGGTCAGTGGGGAGCGGCTCTCTCAATGTCATGCGCTTTCTTCGGTTTAAGGTCCAGGATCTATATGGTCCGTGTGAGTTCTATACAGAAACCGGGGAGAAAGATCATGATGCAGACCTATGGTTCAGAGGTTCTGGAATCTCCGAGCAAAAACACGGAATTCGGGAGGAAATTACTATCGGAAAACAGTGAACATCCTGGATCGCTTGGGATAGCAATAAGCGAGGCGGTAGAAGATGTTCTCAGTAACGAAAACGCGAGATATCTTTTGGCTTCATCGTTCAATTATGCACTTGCCCACCAGACAGTAATCGGGCAGGAAGTGAAGAAGCAGCTTGAGCTTCTCGATATAGAACCTGATGTAATGACCGGTGCAATAGGAGGTGGCTCTAATTACTCTGGTTTCATTTATCCTTTTCTGAAGGATCAGATCCACGGAGAAAAGAAAACAGATTTCGTTGCAGTCGAATCCTCGGCTGTACCATCCACCACACGTGGACGGTATACTTATGACTATGCGGATACAGCAGAGAGAACACCACTTGTGAAGATGTATACAACCGGACACGAATTTGCCAATCCACCAATTCATGCTGGTGGTCTTCGATACCACGGAAAAGCACCGAGCCTTTCTCTTCTTATCAACGAAGGATACGTTCGATCCATCTCCTATGGGCAGACTCGAGTCTTCGAATCTGCAAAATTATTTGCGCAAACAGAAGGAATATTTACTGCGCCAGAATCAGCTCATGGCCTGACGTATGCAATCGATGAAGCAATAAGGTGTAAGAGAACCGGTGAATCGAAGGTCATAATCTTCAACAATTGTGGACATGGCCTTCTTGACCTCAGCGCATACAACGATTACAACAATGGATTACTTCAGGATTGGGAACCTGGGGAGATCAAAGTTCCGGACTATCTGAAGCGAAAGAACTGATCGATCATATGCCAAAGAAGAAAATTATTGGTACCATCATAATAACTATGATAAATGCGGAAAGAAAATTGACCATTCCCTTCGATAGTTTGCCTTTATTCTCGAATACTGCTCCGAGAATACTATCAATCTGGCATCCAAGGAATCCAAAGGCGGTGATTATGAGAACCTGCGATATGACGAAACCATGGGTGGACAGTATGCCATAAGATATACCAATAACGAGTGCCCCGCAGAGCGCTGCTATCTCACCTAGCAACGAGACTCCTCCGTTTATGCCAGGTACTGTTCTTTTGAAATTCGTGATCATACGGACTTTATTATCAAGCACTCCAATTTCTGACGCAAATGTATCGGAATTTACTACCGCAAGTGATACAGCAAACAACGTGAAATAATGGAAATAACCAAGGTTTGCAAGAAACGTGGTGCCGTTGAGAAATGCAACAAATAGGCCTATTATTCCAGCATACACGACGTTGTATATGCCTCGTTCGCCTTTCTTTCCTTCCTGAGCGTTAATTTTTGATTTTCTGTTAAAGTAGGCTCGTGTGACTATGAAGGAGCCGGTAGCGAAAATGAGCAACAAAATCAGCCATCGGTATGATCCAAAAACAGAGACCACAAAACCAACAACAAGCGCTGCTATGCTACCTCTAAAATCGAATACGTTGAACGCACGAGAGATCACAAAGAAGATCAGGAGAATTGCTATAGATATACCTATATTATCCACTGTAAATATTACTTACCATCCCCTTTCCTGGAGCTTTTGTTCTGGCGGTATGTTCTCAATCTCAATACCAGGCATACCAACAAGATTCGATGAAACATCACCTATAAGTTTGTAATCCTCATAGTTCTCTACGGCCTCAACAACAGCTCTGGCCATTTTCTCTGGATCTTTTGACTTGAAAATTCCGCTTCCAACAAAAACGCCGTCAGTGCCTAATTTCATCATGAGGGCCCCATCCGAAGGAGTTGCAACTCCACCAGCAGCAAAATTAACTACAGGAAGCCGATCCAGTCTTTTAATGTCCTTTAAGACCTTGACCGATTCTTTTTCTATGGCCTCCAATGAAAGTCCGGAGTATATGTCGAATTCTCCGAGATAGTCCTCGGTACCAAATAGATCCTTCGATACATTATGCCTCAATATGCTATAAGATAATGCAATATTCCTTGCGGCTTTAATAAGCTCCTCATTACTGAGCGTTTTAATGATCTTTATTCCCTCGTTCACCATCCTGATGTGCCTCACAGCCTCAATGATATTGCCTGTCCCAGCTTCACCCTTGGTTCTTATCATCGCAGCTCCTTCAAGGATCCTTCTCACGGCTTCCTGAATAGATCTAGCGCCGCAAACGACTGGAATTGTTAGATCTTTTTTGTAAATATGGAAAAACGGATCGGCCGGGGTTAAGACTTCACTCTCATCAAGCATGTCAACACCAAGCTGCTGAAGAACTAGACCCTCAGAGAGGTGTCCAATCCGGACTTTAGCCATAACTGGTATCGATACTGCATTCATAATTTCCTTTATTTTTTCAGGATCTGCCATTCTTGCAACTCCGCCTGCGGCCCTTATATCAGAGGGAACACGCTCAAGTGCCATGACAGAAACAGCTCCAGCCTTTTCAGCAATAACAGCTTGTTCAGCCGTTGTGACATCCATAATCACGCCGCCCTTTGTCATCTTGGCAAAACCTCTCTTAAGAAGCTCATCGCCAAATCGAAGTTCTGATAAGTTTAATGTCATAATATAAAGTATTCCGTTATGTTATTTATAACTTTATGTGTCACTAGTTTTCGCCCATTCTACTGATCCTTCTTAATTTACCTATTTTTGCAATTTCAGTTACTTAGAGATAATAAAATTTGAAGTTTTATTACTGAACATACAACATGATCAGTAAAATTTTAGAAAAAAAATTTTATAGAGATTTGATCAGATGGTTTATCTCTTATCCATTCGAACAAATTCTCTGATGCCTTTTCCGACGTACACCGCTCTTGGCCTTATGAGTCTTTCCTCTTCCTCATCATATTCTATAAAGTGAGCAGTCCATCCGGTTACCCTGGATAAAGCAAAGAGCGCAGTGTATATGTTGTTCTGCAATGGGAACCCCATTGATAGGTAAACTATCCCGGAGAAATAATCTGTGTTGGGGTAGATCTTCTTTGTTCCATATTTGTTTATCCCGAGCTCTTCGAGTTTGGTAGCTACCTTGAAGAGATTACCTGCTTCCTTGCTGTTTTTTACGAGCTTTTCTGCGTATCTCTTGAATATTTTTGCTCGTGGATCATAGGTCTTATAGACACGGTGCCCGAATCCCATTAGTCTCTTCTTTCCGCTGACTATGTTTTCATTGAACCAGTTCTCAACGTTTGATTCAGAGCCAATCTCCTTGAACTGAGCAATTGAAGCCTCTGCAGCTCCACCATGGAGTGGGCCTTTAAGCGCTGATAATGCAGATGTGACACCAGAATACATATCAGAAAGGGTGGAAACAGTAACTAGACCTGCAGTCGTAGAAGCTGGAACCTCATGATCTGTGTAAAGTATTAATGCGGTATTCATGGCATCCACTTCTTCTTTTGATGGCTCCTTTCCAAATGTAGCCTTCAGAAAACTCCGTACAAAACTATCCGAATGTTCCGGCATCGCTGGCGGTAAACCCATGATATGTCTGTAAACATTCACAGTAATTGCCGACATCTTTCCTATTGCATTTGCAGCAACTTCCCTGTCAGTCTCTTTATTCCATTTAAATCCTGTTTCCGCGGCAGCGATTGAAGCAAATGCTGCCATCTGCATTGCAACTGCATCAGATTGTCTCGGTAGTTTCCTTATTATGTCTACAACATAATCGGGCAACTTATACCCCTTTTCAATGTTCTGCTTAAAAATTTCAAGATCATGCTTGCTAGGCAACTCCCCGTAAAGAAATAAATACTGTATCTCTTCCACAGAAGCTCCGCTATTTATTATATCATCAACGGAGTAACCACCATAAAGTAAAATGCCTTTTTCTCCGTCTATTGTTGTAAGTCTCGTCCATTCTATTTCCGCATTCTCAAGGCCTTTGTCCACTTCCTCTTTGTTTTCACCCTTCTGCATTTTTATCACAGCTTAAAGTATGCAATACGGTAAGATAACCTAAGTGGTTAATATATTATGGTACATTTCAAAGATCGGATGCAATTAATTTCGACAATAGATTCATTCGGTTTTGCTAAGGAAAAGAAATTTCAAAAAGCTGTTATAATTCAGAAAAGGTTAATGAAAAGTTCAGAGTCGTTAACCATGGAATATTCATTTATAGCATGATTCGATCCCGTCATCACATGTCTGATATCTTGGTACTCATAAAATTCCTAGAAATAATTGGAGGTGGGATATTTGCCGGGATTATCGGATCGCTTTCCGGTCTTGGTGGCGGGACAGTATTGGTGCCTCTGCTCTCACTTTTCTATGGTATTCCGATAGTGTACGCCACAGGGGCAAGTCTGGTTTCAACCATAGCTACATCAGCGGGAAGTGGGAGCGGATACACAAAGCATCATATTTCAAACATAAAAATAGGGGTTGGGCTGGAAGTTGCAACAACAACCGGTGCAATTGTCGGTTCCATCACCGCTTATGTAATCTATTCGCATGCGCTTGAATTCCTGATCTATATTATTTTTGGCATAGTGTTGCTAGGTTCTCTTATACCTACGATAACACGAGGAAAGTATGAAACACCGCCTGATCGAGCTCCGGATTGGACAACAAGGCTCTTTCAGCTTGCCGGATCCTACCATGATGCTCGCCTCAAGAAAACAGTGGATTATCACGGTGTCAGATGGTGGCTAGCAGAAATAATCATGTTTTTTGCCGGAGTTGTGTCAGGTTTACTCGGCATCGGAAGCGGGGCGCTTAAGGTACTTGGAATGGACTGGGCAATGAATTTACCAATGAAAGTTACAACTACGACTAGTAACTTCATGATCGGAATCACTGCGGCAACCAGCAGTGCCATGTACTGGTATTATGGATGGATACAGTTCTTTATTGTGGCTGGAACTGCAATCGGTGTATTGATTGGAGCGTTCATTGGGGCAAAACTGCTGGTCAGGATGACTAATAAAGATGTCAGATGGATCTTCTTTGCGATCCTTTCATTTTTAGGAGTTGAAATGCTGCTTAAAGGCCTTTACCTTGACGCCATAATACATATTGCACTTACAGATCAATTCATAATTTCTATCATAGTCTCTATTGCAATGATCTTTTCATTGTATGTATACCATTTAAAGGAGCAAAAACATGAGGAACGAAAAGGAACCGTTTGATCAGGATACAGTCTCCAGTTACATACTTAAAACTGGCGTAATGACAAGCATAGCTCTGATCCTTATTGGAATGGCGCTTCTCTTCATAAAGGACGGTGGGATGGGGTATACACTTTCAGAAATTTCCAGCTACAACGTAAAATTGCACATAAATTCTGCTATACTGAACCTTTCAACATTACCTTCTGGCCTCTACCATCTGGACGGAATATACTTCATATCTCTGGGTCTTTGGGTGCTGGTATTCACCCCTGTCTCTGTTGTCGTAACAGCGATAGTTGCGTTTGTTTGGGTGAGAAATAAACTTTACATAGTTCTGTCAGCAATTGTGCTTTTCAATCTTGTATTCGCAATATTTGTTCTTCATCTTCTTATCAATATTAAGCCGCCCTGATCTTCTCGATATTTTAATGCAATGTTAATGCATAAACTGCTAAATATTTATTATTCCGTGTACGATAGACAGCAGAATATATTATGCTTAATTTTGAGAGGGTCAAAATTCGTTCATCATTGCCTGAAGATAGAATGAAGAGTTTTACCTTGGAGCCCATGCTTGGCTATAGTGATGGTGAGGCCGTTGCTGAAGCTAACAGATGTCTTGGATGCAACATATGCACACAAGCTTGCCCCGCAAGTCTTGATATAGCCGGATATATAAGAAGCACCGCTGTTGGTGATCCAGCCCAAACAGTCAGGATTATCTTCGAGAACCTTCCATTTCCAGCAATAATTGGACGAGTGTGTACACATCTTTGTGAAGACATATGTGTTATGTACGACACAGGTGGGCCCATAGCTATAAGACATCTGAAGCGGTATGCGGCTGACAAGTTTGATGACTATGCACCGGTACTTTCCGTTCCACGAAGGAGATTTATCGGCAAGAAAGTAGCGGTGATAGGAGGTGGTCCAGCTGGTCTCACTCTTGCCTATTATCTGACAATTCAGGGTATAAAGATAACACTTTTTGAGAAATATCCAACACTAGGGGGATTCATGAAAACTGCAATTCCAAGATACCGTCTGCCCCAGGATGTTCTTGACAAGGAAATTGGATTCATAGTCTCGCAGGGCGTCGACGTTAGACTCGGAACTGAAGTCGGAAAGGACATAAAATTCTCGGAACTGTTAAATACATACGATGCTGTTTTCATTGGAGTAGGCAATCAAAAACCGCATATGACAGGGACTCCTGGAAGCGATGCAAAGAACGTTGTTCACGCGACTGAATTCTTAAGGAAGGCCAGCTTTGAAGAGCCTATTGATGTTGGTAAAAACGTAGTGATCATAGGTGGTGGATTTACCGCAAGTGATTCTGCAAGGACTTCCATACGCCTTGGTGCAACAAGTGTGAAGATCTTGTACAGGAGAAGAGATGTCGACAGGCCTGGATACCCCTCGCTCAACGCGGACGAGGAAATGGATGAAGGCGTTGAGGAAAAGGTAGAATATGTCTGGGAGGTTACGCCTTTTGAATATGTTAAGGAAGGCGACAGGGCCGTCAAACTTCGTTACTGGCAAAATGAAATGCTCATTGAAAAAGGCGGCCGTGCAAAGCCAGTGCCAAAGAAGGATAAGGTTCTTGAGATGGATGTGGACTACGTTATAGAAGCCACGGGGCAGGAGACGGATTACTCGTTCATGGAAGAGGATTTGGTACGAAAGTTGAGGCTGACGCCACAGGGACAACCGATAGTGAATGAGCATGGAATGACCTCTATTCCGGGGGTGTTTTCTGGTGGAGACTGTACAAATTCCACAAGAGATCTCATCACCGCGGTCAGGGACGGGGACACAGCCACTCTCGGGATCCTCTTCTACCTCAATGTAATGGATCAGGTTGTGGAGGAGGAGCTTCCCTTCCTTGATCGATGGAAGAAATTTTCTACGACTTCCGCAAAAATGGCATATGCTGAAAGAATGAAATAGTTATTTTTCCACGTGATCGAATCCCGTATATGGAACAAGTACTTCCGGAATTGAAAATCCTTCACCATCTTCATCCTGGTAATTCTCAATTATTGCAACAATAGTTCTTGTGCTTGCTATTGCTGTGCTGTTTAAAGTGTGCGGTATCCTGTTCCCTTCTGAGGTTCTGTACCTGATGTTAAGTGATCTTGCCTGATAATCCGTGTCATTTGAGGCCGATACAACTTCCCTGTATTTTCCCTGTGAGGGGAACCATACCTCAATATCGTATTTCTTTGCTGCCAGGTTTCCCAGATCTGCAGAACATATGTTTATTACGCGGTATGGCAAACCAAGGTTCCTGAACAGTTGTTCTGCATTTCCGAGAATTTCATCAAAGAATCCAGATGAGTGTTCCGGCTTGCAGAAAACAAATTGCTCTACTTTGAAGAACTGGTGAACCCTGAATATACCCTTCGTGTCCTTTCCATGAGCACCAGCCTCTCTTCGGAAGCAGGGTGAGACTCCTGCCATCCTGATCGGAAGTTGATCAGGTTCAAGGATCTCATCCATGTAAAGTGCGGCTAAGGGATGTTCTGCGGTTCCTATGAGATACAGGTCCTCTCCATCCATCTTATAAAGCATTTCCTTGAAAGTCTCAATATCTGTGGCTCCCTCATACGCCTTGAAATTGAGCATGAACGGCGGTTCAACAACGTCAAATCCCCTTTCCGAAAGAAAGTCCATTGAGTAGCTTATAAGGGCCTGCTCAAGCTTCACAAGCCTATTTCTTAGATAATAGAATCTGGCACCAGAAACCTTTGCCGCCCTCTCCAGATCAATAAGGCCGAGTTTGAGTGCGAGGTCGACATGACTCTTCGGTTTATTATCAATAAGTATGTAATCACTACGGTCTCCGCTGGCTTTCCTGAATTCCTGTAAATCGTCACGATAAACTTTTGCTGTTCCATTTACACTGACAAGTACGCTGTTCTCGTCCCCTTTGCATGTGGGGACGTTTTCATCAATAAGATTTGGTATCTCTCTTACAAGTTTGTCTCTTTCTTCCTCTATCTCTTTTTGCTTGTTTTCAAGCTCTATGATTCTTGAATTAATCTCCCTTACAGAGTTCTTTAGGTCTTCTGTTTTCTCCCCTTTTTTTGACAGATCAGCAATTTTAAGGCTGAACAAATTTTTCTGATGCTTCTGGTCGTTAATCAGCTTCAAGTTTTCCCTCCATTCCACGTCAAGGTCAAAGAATTTGTCCAGAACTCCGGTGTCAAAGCCTCTTGCCTTGCAGGATTCGTAATAGACCTTGGGGTTGCTGCGTAAGGATTTTACATCAATCATCATGTCGCGATGTGTAGTTATTTTAAAAACATATCGAACTGATTTTGATTGATTTGCTGGCGATGCTTTAATGCTGGTGTTCTTTAAATCTGGGGAATCTTCGTCCAGATACGGAAAAAATTAGTATCGGCGAAGATTTGCAGCTGGTAGCAGGAAGTTTATTTATTTGAAGGCTCGAGGTGGGATCTTCTGGGAATCGGATTCTCCTTAGGCTAGGGGTGTTTTATCTTCCACGCTAAACAATCACGCTTTCAGCATACAGGAATGCGAGAAGCAATATGCCATCTAATTGTTACCTCTCATTATCATTTTTTTGGCTAGGATGAACTCCCTGCCTACAAATTTTAAAATAGGAGTACTAGATACCGTGTGGTATGAAAGCATGTAGCACGGTATATGTATTACTAGGATCTATAAAACTGGTGAATGATAAAGGCAAAGTACGGAATGTTGTAAAGGAGAATAACAAATTAAGTGAACCAACACGGACCTGTGACTCTCACGGAAAACTTCCGAAAATAGACTCAAAGAAGTTAGTAGATTTGAAGTGAATTCCATGGCTGTTTTAAGTTCCAAAAGTTCTACTGGTCTGCTAGAGCCAGCGAACAACCAGGCTGGCGGACATGAATTTTTATCACATAGAGTGTCAAAGAAGAATGATACCATAGTACAGGTTGGGAATTCACCAATAGGATCTTACGATGTCCAAGTTGCTGCAGGACCCTGCTCAATAGATTTCGAAGGTCTTGCAGATTTTGCGGTTGAACTAAAAAAGGCTGGCGCGAATATAATTCGAGGAGGTGCGTTTAAACCAAGGACGAGCCCATATTCATTCCTCGGCTATGGTGAAAAAGGACTCAAAGAGCTCCTTGAAGCCAAGGAAGCGACCGGAATTCCGATTGTATCTGAAATAATGGACAGTTCACAGCTGCCCTTATTTGCAGATGTGGACATGTTACAAGTGGGCTCCAGAAATGCCCAGAATTTTACATTGTTAAGCAAGCTAGGTGAAATTGATAAACCTGTGCTTCTTAAAAGGGGAATGGGCAATACTTTGAATGAACTTCTTGGATCGGCAGAATATATTATGAAGGGAGGAAACAGCTCAGTTGTTCTATGTGAGCGCGGTATTAGAACATTCGAAGATGCGACAAGATTTACGATGGACATTGGTGCCGTCCCCGTTCTTAAGAGGGAATCTCATCTCCCAGTTTGCGTTGATCCAAGTCACGCTGCAGGGCAGCAAGATCTCGTGATACCACTCGCACTCGCAGCTGTGGCTGCGGGAGCGAATATGCTTCTTGTTGAGGTGCATCCAGATCCGAAAAGTGCAATGAGCGACAGTTCACAACAGTTAACACTGGATCAGTTCAAAAGTTTAATGAGGCGTATACGAAAATTAGAGAAAGCAATGAGGCATTAATTTGAAGAGATACTCCTTCAGTGTCAGTGCTGTTATGTCTTATGGCATAGTGGAAAACGTATTTTCCAAAATAGATTCTCTACACGGAAAAAAATTGATTTTTTATTCCAGTTCCCTTAAATATCTATTACAAGACATCGCTGGAAAGAATATAGACGCCTATTCACTTGCAGACGGTGAGGGCTTAAAATCGTTCAACCATGTAATTTCTATAGTGAAAATTATGATGGAAAATAATCTTAGCAGGAACGACTACGTCATCGCGATTGGAGGTGGAACACTTACTGATGCTACGGGTTTTGCAGCGTCTATCTTTAAGCGTGGCGTCAGATTAATAAATGTTCCCACGACCCTTTTGGGTATGATCGATGCAGCAATTGGAGGCAAAACTGCAATAAACTTTCTAGGCACTAAAAACATAGTTGGTTCTTTTTATTTTCCAGATTCTGTTTGGGTCAACCTGAGATTTCTTGACTCCCTCCGTCAAGACAAATACAAGGATGGAATAGCTGAGATGCTGAAATACGGATTTATCATGGATCCTAATCTTCTGAAATTAATGCTTGAACGAAGGAATGATCTCCTAGACAGAAAAAAAATGACCTTGAGACATTCTATTCTTTCTTGTATTGGCGATAAAGTGAGGATTGTTGGAATGGATTCTCTGGAATCAAGCAATATCCGCATCATTTTGAACTACGGGCATACCATTGGTCATGCTATAGAAGCAGCTTCACACTTCAAGGTATCACACGGAGAAGCAATATCAGTTGGGATGCTACTAGAGGCTGCATTTTCAGAGCAGATACTTGAATTGCCAGTTAATCTGAGCGTTTCTATAAAGGAAGCTTTAGAATCATTTTCCCTTCCTGTCAGTGTTGATGATTTAAAAACAAACCTGGACATGGACCTGTTGCGAAAGGCGTTGTATCAGGACAAAAAGGCTGAGGATGATTGCATTTTCATACCGATTCTTCAGCAGATCGGTAAGGCGACTGTGAGAAAGATATCTATGAAAACCCTGGAGGATTTCCTTGTCTCGAGCATTGAATGAAAAAAAACTCAGATTTGCGCTTCTGGGACATGATATTGGATATACACTCTCACCGAGGCTCCACGAATCTATTTTCAAAAAAGGTGGTGTTTTTGCGGAATATGGCATATTTGATGTTGGTCGAGACAAGCTATCCGCTACCGTCAAACTTTTAGAAGAGGAGTATGACGGATTTAACATAACCAAGCCGTATAAGAACGATGTGTTCGAGATGTTAAGTGAGCATGACCCAGAAGCGGTATTATGTGGGAACGTTAACGTTGTGTATAAAGGGATTGGGTACAATACAGACTATAGGGCCCTTCTTAAGATAATGAGATCATCAAAAATCCCCAATAATGGAGATAAAGCATTAATATTTGGATCGGGTGCAACCGCAAGAACAACAGCGGTCGCTCTATCCTTTATTGGAGTGCGGGTGACTGTAGTCTGTAGAAACCAAAAAGAAGGATACGCGATTTCAGACCATCTCCTTAGCCTGGCCCTTCCGGAAATAACTGTTATACCGTTGGATTTAAGTATGGCTTGCTCCTCTGACATTGTAGTAAATACTATTTCTTCCTCAGTTCTAGATTTTCCTGCTATAAATTGCAGATACGCAATAAATTTCAACTATGGAGATAGAGGGATGAATTTTCAGAAACGATTGCAATCCAGACCAGTAATCATTACTGGGGAAACGATACTGTTGCAACAAGTCATTGAAACAGAGACTATCTGGCTAGGCAAGAGAATCGATTTATCATGGGAGGAAGCATTAAATGGTTAGCACGATGGGGAGGCACTTCTTAATCACAACATTCGGTGAGAGTGCCAGTAAATACGTTGGAACGGTTGTTGACGGTATTCCAGCTGGCCTCCCGATTTCGGAAAAGGATTTAGCCTTTGAACTTTCTTTCAGAAAAACAGGAAGAAGGTTTGTTTCTGGAAGGAGGGAAAATGATATACCGGAAATTGTGAGCGGAATCTATGGGGGGTACACTACAGGTTCACCATTGACCGTTTTGGTACGCAACGAGGATCCGCAACCGTCACTATATGAAAATGTAAAACATGAACCAAGACCCGGTCATGCCGACCTTGCTTTCATAAAGAAGTATGGGAGGGAGAATTGGGATTATGTTGGAGGTGGAAGAAGTAGTGCCAGAGAAACGCTTTCCAGAGTTATAGGCGGTACGATCGCGAAGAAGCTTATTCTCCTTCGGGGAACACAGGTTGGTTCGTACTTAAAATCTATTGGGAATGTTAGTGGTTCTGCCCGTGTCACATTTGAACGTGCTGCCAGTTCAAAGCACTTTCCTACGAGAGCAGAAAGCGAGAGAACAGACAAAAGATTTTCGAAGATTGTAGAAAGACTTTCGCTTGAGGGAGATAGTGCTGGTGGAATAGTGGAGGCTATTGCAACAAATGTACCGGAAGGACTGGGAGATCCAGTTTTCGGAAAACTTAAGGCAGCCCTTGCATACGCGATAATGTCCATACCTGCTGTTGTTGGATTTGAGTATGGACTGGGATTTGATGGTGCAAAGCTCAAAGGAAGCGAAGCGTCAGATTCCATTGTTAGGAATAGCAATGGTACTATTTCACTTGAACGAAATTTGTCTGGAGGTATCCTTGGCGGCATAACGACTGGATCAAAACTTGTCGTCCGATGCGCATTTAAACCAACAAGTTCTATAAGGATACCCGCGAGGACCGTTGATCTTGACACCTTAGAGGATCGGAAAATTTCCGTGATTGGTAGGCACGACCCCGTTGTTGCGATAAGAGGTGTAGCTGTAGTTGAGGCGATGGTCTCTATCGTTTTGGCAGATTATTTTCTTTATGAAGGGATTATACCTGCTTCGCGTATCGAAAGGGGACCTGCTTTAGAAATGGAGGAAAAATGGAAAAATTACATGAGAGAGTTCACTCAATAGCTCACGGCGGAGTCTCTGTGCTAAACGCAATCCCGCTCAACGTCGGGTCAACCGTAGCCGTAGACATTGGGGTAGAGGTATGTTCTAGCGTGAATGAGCATCCTAAACCATCCTTCGGACTTGTAAAAGCAATACTTGATCACTTCGAGAATCTCACAGGCAACAGATTCGACGCTAGAATAACATCAACAATACCTCCAGCGATGGGGTTGAAGAGCAGCAGTGCTGTATCAGTTGCTCTAATACAAGCAATATCGTCGATTTCTGGGATTAATGTTTTTCCACCCAGACTTTCGGCTGTTATTTCACGTAGAATAGGTATATCTATTACCGGGGCTTTTGATGATGCTGTAAGTGCATACTATGGGGGGTGCTTCATTACCAATAATGCATCTATGACTATAGAAAAGAGAATTTGTTTTGATCCGGATAGTGTCTTTGTTATTCTTGCAAATGGCAAGCGACAAACAATTAATCCATTGAGCCTCAAGAGTCGCAAAGAGGAGTTTAGAGATGTTCTGAACATGGCTAAAAGAAACGACATTATTGGGGCAATGAATCTAAATGGACGACTTGTTGCACAGTGCATGAATTACGACTTGAAACCTGTGCTACTAGCAGAAAAGCTTGGTGCCATGGCTTCAGGTATTTCTGGCAATGGACCCTCAGTATTTGCACTCTTCAGAAAAGGGGAGGAGGGCCCATTGGTCGAAAAATTTTCTGAATTGGGAAGAACTATTGTGACGAGGCCTGTTGAGTTTGAATGTGAGGATTAATAGATCAAGAATCTCCGGAAAATTGCCGGCACCACCTTCAAAGAGTCATGCGATAAGACTCGTAATCGCCTCGCTACTAACAGACGTTCATCTGAGTAATCTCCCGAAGTCAGACGATTTACTTGTATCAGTTAACATTGTTCGAGAACTGGGCGTGAAAATAAGCAATGGAAAATTCTCAAGGAAAAAAAGTACGCCAGATATCAAAAAGCAGCTGTGGTTTGGTGGATCAGGAACAACGTTGAGGATGATGCTCCCAATTCTCGCCTTTCTTGGAGGGGAATATAAACTGGATGGTGAACAATCATTGAGAAATCGACCACTTAAGGAAGAAATCATAGCGCTTTCGGAAGCTGGACTAGAATTTTCCTCGAATAAACTTCCCTTGACTATGAAAGGTAGTTATGAAACAGATCGGTTCCGCATTTCAGGATGGGAAAGTAGTCAATCAATCTCTGGTCTGATATACGGGTTGCTGCTTCTTGGTGGCGGAAAAATAGACATAATCCCGCCAATTACTTCCAGACATTATATAGAACTTACTTGCAGTTTGTTAAGATCGCTTGGAGCAAAAATTTTCTTTGAAGAAAATACAATAACAGTGGAGGAGAGTACACTACAAAAATATTCTGGAAAAGTACCTGGTGATTATTTATTATCTTCGTTCTATGCAGCATCTGCTTACGCAACTGGTGGATCAATTGCCATCACAGATCTTCCGGAACCAGATAAATGGTGGGGCGATCACAGCATTATTTCGATACTTTCCAATTCTAATATTGAAAGCAGTTTTTCAAACGGGACATGGAAAGTCTCTTCTGAAAAAGCAGGAGACAGAATAGAAAGTAATATTTATGAAAGTCCAGATATGGCAGTAACCATTGCTTCCTTCGCCCCGTTCCTGAAAGGACGCACTCGGATGGACGGAATAGAGAATCTCAGAACAAAGGAAAGCGACAGAATTTTGTCGATCATGTCGGTGATGCAAAAGTTTGGTGTTAAATCACGTTCAGGCAAGTTTTTATCAATTTCAGGAAGGCCACCTGTAAGAGATGCCACAATTGACACGATGAATGATCACAGAATAGCTATGCTTTCAACGGTGCTCTCTCTATATTTCGGAGGTACAATTATTAATGCCGAATGCGTTAATAAGAGCAACGGTGAATTTTTTTCTGATATGATTGAACTTGGAGGAGATCTGAGATTAATAAGAGAACAATGAAACCGATAATTATTGGATCCGTTCCCGTAAGAGAAACGAAGGATGCATTGGATATTTTGTTAAAGCGTGGGCATTCATGCGATCTTATAGAACTACGCCTAGACTACCTTCCTAGTATAGACTACGGCATATTTAACAAAATCAAGAATTTCCGCGACATAGTGATACTAACTGTCAGAGCTCATGAAGAGGGGGGTGTGTACGATATTCCAAGAGATGAGAGAAAAGATTTCCTAATGGAAGCCATCGCATCAGGATTCAAAGTAGATGCAGAGATCTCATTGATGTCTGACTTTGAGGATCTTTATCCATTCATTGCATCGGCACATTTCGTAAATAGAGTGCCAGACGAAATATCTATTCAGAGGAAAATTGACAGTATAAGAGGGAAATGCAGTTATGTCAAAATTGCCTACAAACCCAACAATAGAAGCAAAGCAATCATGTTTGGCATTTTGTCGAAGAACGATAACATAGCAGTAATGGAACTCGGAGGAGAACCTATTAATCGAGTTGCATTTTCTCTCCTCGGATCAAGATTGATCTACAGCCATATTGGCGAGCCAACAGCAAATGGTCAGATGAATTGCTTGAGAGTTAGGAATATCATAGACTGTCTATGGGAGAATAACGATTAATGCTCTAGCCTTGAACATATTTTTTTTTGAGATTTTCCTAACAAGCCATCGAAATAAGCTACTAGTTTATAAAAAAGAAGTATTAGACGAATGCAAAATATTTATCAAAATCATAGCAAACAATCGAGACAACCTATCTTGGTTTACAGAATGTGGAGTAAAATCGGTGCAAGGAACTTTTTCGTTATGGTGGCTTTATTTTAGACGATTTCCGATAGCCCAGTGATTATTCTCCATTAAAATACGAAAAACTGAATACATCTCTTTTTTTTTTGCACAAATTCATCAGATCAGGCATGGTTTATTCTTAATTTATCTCTTTTTTATTCTTTTTCTCCTGTTTTTTATAATTTTTTCATAGCTTACGCTATCTTACCATGTTTTTTCAATGTGATCATGGTGAGTGCATTGTAACCAAAGCAGAGAAACACTGTCTTGACCTTGTACAATCTTGCCATTGTGACAAACGTGTAAATTCCGTGCATTGTCCCCTTCATGACAGAATAGGGTCTCTCTCCAGGAGAACGTTTTCTTGATGCCTTGTCCCTGGCTGCGTTGATGCCTTTGCAATGTGCACCCGTATATTTCTTGTTCTTTTAAGGGGAAATGCCGGATATGCTGAGATCAACCTGTGAATCGTGCAATTATGCCGTGGTAACAACAAATTCCCTGATTAGCGGAACATCTGTTCCCCGTACAGTACGAAGCTTGTTGCCGAGGTGTGATGCTGAATTCTTCCCTCTCGATGTGCCGTTTTTAGATCTCCATGCCTTTCCATATTTACGTTCTTCCCCTCTCAGTCCTTTCTTCTCCGTATTTCTAATCTTCGCCTTTCTCTTCTATTCCCTTGTCATCCTTTTCTCTATGGCTATTGATGCGGTATTTTCTTTACCGTGTTTATCGGGATTATATCCAATGAATAGCACATCTTGTATTGCGTATTTCTTTATTGAGATGCCTCGTTCTTCCAGTTGCCTACGTATATGTTTCCATACGACCTTATCTTTTTCAATGGATGATAGTTACCCCCTGAAAAGCCAGATTGTTCTTGAATCCGGTATTATTTT
>JAJYVJ010000018.1 GCA_021792045.1 Thermoplasmata archaeon
CCGCGATTTGCCCAGACATACTCTGGCCGTTACTCAATTCCACATATCCAACATTCGACCCGAACAGCGATGTAACAGGTGCCTCATCAAAATTCCATTCTGTGGCATTCCCTTCGGTGGTATGTATTTGTATATTAGCAAAGGCAAAATAAGTAGTTCCAACGCCATGGTAAGTTATGGTCAGGTTGTAAAGCATTCTAGTATTATTTAAAGACAAACCAGATGCATTAATAAGTGCAGATCCTTCGCTGCCTAGAGCCAAATCTTGCTTAATCAAATACTGAGCATATGCACTGTCATCAATAGTTTTATCCACAGTTATGTTCAGGTACCCCGGAGACAAGAGACCGGAAGAATTCTTAGACGGACTCTTGGACAGCAGATTGAGATAGTGATCTCTGACAAGAAAAATCCCCCCGATCGCAACCGCTACCAATACTATTGCTATTAGTATAACATAAATTTTGCTTAATGACATTCCGATACGCGATTCAGCACCCCTATATAATTATTGATGTGTAAAATAACATGCAATATCGTTATGTTTTTTTGATGCCAATCACTTATATTTACACCGTTCGTTGAACCACAGTAATAGCAGTTTCTCGAAATCTTATGTCGAAAATAGAAAATAAGTGTACAAATGCACCTAATGTGATGAATAGATGTAAAAACAGATGAAGTGCCATTTCAATCCAGGCATGGATCAAAGTGAGAGATTAACACTAATTTCATAAAGCCATCTTATGATTCTTCCACATGCTCGTTTTAGTAGCGGCCGTTGCCTTTCAATGTGCCAACATGGTGATTATCATACCGCATCTGCGAGCATATTTAACCATGACCTCATACCCCTTCAGAAGTTCCCCTCTGCGCTTTCTGGGACATGAAAGTTTTCAGCGTGAGCAACATTAGCACAATCACTCCAGGCGTAATAAAAAGGAGAAGCGATTTGAACCCCACTATATTCAGGAAAATGCCACCAAGAACCGGCATGATTACCATCATAAGCATCATGGTAGAGGTAAAGTAGCTGTTAGCTACATTCCTCTCCTCCATAGTAAATGATCGCCCGATTGAAAACATCGCAATAGGCATGCCAAGACCATGGGGTATTCCAAGAATAATAAAGGCGAACGCATAAATCACTATATTGTTGCTTAAGAAAACCATCACCAGCCCAAGGATTGAAATGGACATCATCAGCATCACATACGGGAATATACTTCCAATTTTCAGAATGGAAAATAAGACTCTAGTTGCGAAAGAAGCCGTGAAGAAAACTGCGAAAAGGAGAATGACTAGGGAATAGGGAGCGTCATAGCTTTGCTTCGCAAATATTCCCCCGAATGAAAGGATCAGTGCTGTTGACATACTGTATACCAGGAAGGTGTAAATTCCCACCTTGAATCCAGGATGTGTCCATACGGATGATCTCCTCTCGACTTTTCTCTCTTCCGGGAATCTGACAAATGGGGAAAGGACTGCTCCGATAATTCCCAGGGGAACAAAAAACAGAAAGGCTGATCTAAGAGAATAACGGGCCAATATTAGAGATTCCAAGGCGGGTCCTACAATGAGGCTGGCTCCCAGTGCAAGAGTGTAGATTGCAAGTATCCTCTCCCTCACTTTCCTGTCCTGAAACAGTCCTGCAGAGGTCATTATGTTCGGGAATATGAAGCCATAGGATAAGCCGCTGGCTATTACAAAGGCGAGTACTGAAACGGGAGATGAAAAGGAAAAGAGGAATATTGTTAGCGGATATACAATCGAGGCTAGTACGAAGAGTTTTTTACGAAACCGGACCCGAATCGCGCTGTTAAGAAGAGAAGAAACCAGCGCTGAAGCCGACAGGGATGCCACAAGCACGCCCACAAGGAACTGACTGTAGGAAAGATCATACCTGGCCAAGAGTGGTATAGTGGTTTGAACCATATTGTTGCTGGCCCTTATGGAAAAGGTGAGGGTAACAATGATCACAACCGTGTAAAGTACGCCCACGATAAGCGCAGTTTTCTGACTTTTCATGTCCCCATCCCATGCGATTCCGGCTGCATCGTTATTTTCTACTCGTTCCTGTCCATTATCACCAGTAGTATCTTTGCCGTGATTTCACCTCATGCCTTCACTTGGCCATTTTCCTGGCTATCGAAAGACTTAGTGGGCCTGAGCAGGATCTCCCACACGAAGAATACACCGGTAACCACTGCGAATATCCACAGCGTCGTGGTGAAGCCGAAGTATTTCACGGAGAACATATAGCCAATCAGCGGCATCAATACCGACATTATCATCATGGAGGAGCTGAAGAACGATGTGGAAGTTCCAATCTCCTCAGGCTTGAATGTGGTATTGGCAATCTGTATTCCTAGAGTCCATGCTATGCCATCAGGTATTGCCGCGATTAGGAACGCCAGAATGAAGAATGCCACTGAAAGCGCGCTCATTGCAAGGAATATTGATGAGATTAGTGCAATGGTCACTGCAAAGACCATATATGGCCTCTTGTTCTGTACCGGCGACTTCAATCTTATTATAAACCGTGTGACAACATCGCCTACAAACATTACCGCGAAGAGATAGAATACTGTCGTCGCTGAAAGTCCCAGGACTCCGCCATAGATAACACCGTATGAGAATATGATGTAGAACGGTATTGTGTAGGCGAATGCCGCTATGACTGCCCAGTTGAACTGCCTGTTTTTGAACAGTGATGCAATGCTTGCGCTACCCTTGTGTCCCTTGGCCTCCATGTACTGAAGCGCATATTTGTTTCTCAGTAATGCCACGAATGGTATTGCAACGAATGCCATCACAGCAAATATCAGGAATATCTCCTTAATGCCCAGGTGCAGAAGATATCCTGTCACGAAAGGCGCTATTATGAGTGCAAGGGCAACCCAGAAGGAGAATGAGGCCTGCTCGACCTGCCTCCTTGACTGGTCCTTTGAAGCCATTCCGGCCATTGTCATGAATGAATCCATGACAAGCCCTGTTATGAAGCCGTCGATGATCATCAATGTGTAGACTTCCGCGAAGCCCGATGCAAATATGTAGAGTGGCATTGTTATTCCAAGAAGGGCCAGCGATATGATCTCAACGGTCTTCAGCTCGCTGGGCCTGAACTTGCGCATCAAAAACGCAGCAACTGCAAATGCCAGCGTGAAAAGCGCAAAGCCTATCCCGATTTCAAACGAAGTCATGCCAAATGCCAATCCCAAGGATCCGATCGAGGTCTGATAGAACTGGAGCAGAAACCTGCCCATGAAGGCGGCTATTATGATCAGCCACTCCGCTCCGCTTATCAGGCCGAAATCCAATCCAACCTTTCTCAAACTTTTATTCTGTGTATTTGTCATACTTGACTGTATAGTCAATAACTATTTAAGCATTCCGACTGACTGGTCAATAAATACTGACCAACCGATTAATAAATATACTTAAATGGCATTAACACCTATATGAATAATAATAACGATAAGGAGGAAAGGATTCTGAATGCCGCAATCAAGGTCTTCTCTAAGAAAGGTTATGATCTTGCGACGATTGACGAGATTGCACAGAAGGCCAAAGTCAGCAAGGGTATAGTCTTCTTCTATTACAAGAAGAAGGATATCCTCATAGAGAGAGCTGCCCTCCGGTCAGTGCCAGTAGAGGAGATCACCGGCGTGAACGGAAGAAAGCACGGTAGTGCCCAGGAATTACTCATGGACTTCGGGGTATCATTCCTGAAGAAATACGAAAACCCCGAGCTCAGAAATCTGCTGCTGATGACCATTGCGAACAAGGAGAGATACAGGCGGATTGAGCTTTCACTGAGGGAAATGTGCTTCCAGGAGATGGACAGAATGTTTTCAGATCTGGAAGATCTCACAGTAACGTCCATACCTACCCCAGTCAAGAAGGCATTTTTCGGATCACTCCTTTGCTATGTTGTGTGGTGGAATGACAACGAAATAAACCCTGAGAGTTATGTTAAGATACTTACAGATAATATATTGAATGGAATCATGAAAAAGCACGATTCCATTTAACCATAAACAGACAAATGAAGAAAAAAATTAGAATATTTCACTTAGAATATTAGAGAATCTCGCCTTAATTTAACATGATTTTAACCTGGGTCTTAATCTTGCATTATGACTAATTCGTTATATTGTTCATCAATCTAGTTATTACGTTCGTACTTTATCTGTAAACGATTCTATACATTTCTGACGGAAAACCGCATTTTGAGATCTTTCAAGAAGAGTTAAATTATAACAAGAAATGAGATACACAAGAAACAAGTTTCCTTCCAAAACTTATTCGAGAAGTAGACACAAAGAATTTTGTTCTACTCGTTAAGCGTCCCAACACAAAATCTGTCGAATAAAAAAGCTAGACACTATACATATATATTACTGAAATTTATTAATTACAAATAGGTTATTTCGTCATTCTCTCTGAGTTTGGACTTTCTCCGGACATATGTCCCATACCCTCATGCATTTGATCCATTCCACGCATTTGGCCCATTTTGCCATGCATGTGACCCATCATCGGTTGTTTGTCTTCTTCGCCAACTGCTTTTTCCAAGATCTCTAACGCTGATCCAATATCGGTCCTCCCTCTCATCTCCTTGGAAAGTTCGTGTTCACCAATGTAGTCAAGCCAGGCAGAAATATGTCCTTCTTTTAAATGATACTCTACAGCAGCTTTATCGTACACCGACAAATATTTGACACCATAATATAAACTCGGGACGTCGTATGCAATGCCTAAAACCCGGTCAAATGACTTAAAATAAAAAGGCTCCATAGGTTAGTAAGTCTTAAAAACTATTTAAGAATTGACGAAAAATCAACGTGTCTTAGAGTATCACGATTTAAAACAATAACAGCACTTAATTCTTTAAAATGTTCAATGGCTCAATCTATTCTTTGTATTCTGGACTATCAAAAATAGATACCTAGGACAAAAAAAACAGTTTATGCATGACGATATATAATAACAACCTTCCTAACCGCGGCCTAAAAACAACTTCAACAACTATCCCTCTCTGTAAATTCCTTGCCCATAATCACCTGCAATTCTGGACGCCACTTCGCTAAGATGATATAGAAGTACGATTGATCCTCAATAGTAGTCTTCCGGGTGCAGGCCCATGATGGCAACAAAATATGCATGTATCGTTTATCGATGCATTTGTTACCTTTTTTTTACTTAAGAATCTATCGTATTACTAACGAAAACCTATGCCTTTGAAGATTAATCAATGGATTTGTGAGGAGTATCTCGTGAGATAATTTTGGGATCAGACACAATATTATGCAAAAATGCCCACCTCAAATGTACAAAATACCAATGGGAAACGCCGAAATAGGTGTTATGTGAGATATATTTATCATAATTTCATTTGGAACTAAGCTCCAAGTTTATAATTTGCATATGGAATGATTTCTCAAAGCATCGATCTTTGAAAGCTCTTCTGTTGGCTCCGGAAGAAGTTTAATAACTTCTTCTAAAAATGGAAAGTCCTTCTTGTTAACAGAGTAATAGACCCATTGAGCATTCTTTCTTTCGTTTACTAAGCCGGTTGACCTAAGCTTAGCAAGGTGCTGTGAGACATTTGACTGTGAGAGATGGCATATCGCTGTTATTTCGCACACGCAAAGTTCCTTCCTGCTAAGCAGTGAGAGGATATGAAGGCGGTTTCTATCTCCAAGAGCTTTCATTATCCCTGCTACAGAATCTAGAGTTGGATCTTTTACCGCTGGCAACATATTATCAAATTACGTCCTTAAATATAATATCCGTCCTTATCCCTTTGTTGTTATATTGCACTTCTTTCCATGAATAAGTTATTTTTTTTGCTTGATAGTGCTCATGAGGCTCTGTATTCAAAAGCACTTCTTTGATCCATTTATCCTGCATTTCCTTGAGCTGATTAAGTCTCCTTGAAAGTTTTTCTCCAGAGAGCGAAGAAAGTGAGGACTCCACTTTCGAGATTTCTTCTGGAAAAAACCCTTCTTCTTCAGATACACTTACAGCTTCACCCGTAGATATCTTTTGAACTATATACCATACTCCAGGTCTATTTTCAACATCCTGAGTCCCAAAACGCACACGTGCACCCGTGAGATATGCGACTGCATCGCCCAGACAAGGGCTATTTCTTGACACAGCCCTGATGTCGGTCCTATCAACAATTCCATCAGGAAAGAGTGCACCGAGCGCTACCGAAAGAGCGTAGGATCCTCTGTAAAGTCCATCGCAAGCGTGTCCATGGAACTTAACTAGATCTTCAAAACGTATATCCTTTGATTCTTTTGAATACCTTCCGTGACTAGACTCAGTGTCAAGAACACGGAACGAAATATTACTTCTTTTTACCATCATATTCACCTACTGCCATACAACTTCAAAATGATATTACAGTATATCCCTCTACTGCGTACCTGGAGAATGCGTCCCGTGCAAATTCTATGTTTATCCCATTTTTTATGAATATGTCCTCCATATTCCAATTCTTTACCTGGTTGGAACATGCTTCGAGAATTACACCTGCCTCTTTCAATTCCCTTATTGCGTCTATGACCTCACTGTTGTCTTTACCTTCCTCTAGGGCCCTTACTCCTCCTGTGAAAAGGAAAACCTCAAGTTTTTCGATTCCATTCTCCTTTCTTGCATCATGTATCCTTTTGGCTACATGCAATCCAGACATAACTTTCGCACGCTGGTCTAGCCCAGAATTTATAACTATTGCTATTTTTCCATTCATTGTATATCATTAGTATATTCGAATATACTAATTAATCTTTCGTACGGAAGCTTTCCATGTCATGCAATGTGAACTTATTTCTAAGGCCATTGAAACTAGAATATATTAATGATCGACTTATCTACGTTTTCTTAATCTAATGAAACACATCCCACACAAGCACTTTTATGCGTAACTATGCTCAATTTATCCTACACTTGTATTAGGACAAGATTCTACTCCACAGCTCGTGTGAAATTATTTCCTTTCTCTATCCGCAAGCATATGCATTTATTGATCGTAGAATGATACTCGCTGTTTCTCATAAGTGCAATGATTAAAAGACACGGGATTATAAAAATAAAATTCAACGCGACTATCGCATTGAAAATAAAAAAAATGACATGATTTATACCAGCAGGCTAGGATTTACATTGAACTTATTTTCCATCTCTTTCTTTAGCTGGGAAGACGGCAGTTCCTTTGACAATTCCTTCACTTCGGAAACATCAGGATGTGTTATAGCACTCCAGAGACAGGCAACAGTGCAGTTATTGCAACCAACCATACAATTTTCTGGATACATAACTACAGCCTTTCTTCTTTCAAAATCGTAACCAAAGACGTTCCTCTTTTCCCCGCAGGTAACAACACACATACCACAACCTGTGCACTTATCCTCGTCTATAATTGGGGCCCATTTTATTGTTGATCTGGGAATCCCGTGCCATATTGCAAATGGATTCTGTGTAGCAGACTCATTCATTCTTGACCACCTCCAAGTGAACTGAATGGTCAGGAAACTTCTCTATCCTTTCATTCAGCTCCTGCTTTACTGCCGGGAAGACTTTGTATTTCAAAATGACACTTCTTATGAATTGTTTAGGATCACCTGGAAATTCAATCGCATCCTCTGGACACAACTTTCCGCAAGTCGTGCAGCCGAGAACACATTTCCCAGGATTTTGCATCAGTGGTCTGTTCTCTGTACGACTCCACCTGAAAACATCATTTCCACACGTTAATATACACATTCCACAACTGCTACATTTATCTTGGTTGATAGTTGGGTGCCATTCTAATAGATTCCTTTCCACGCCATGCCATGAGGTTTTTTCGCTCATACATTATCAAATCCATATATCACAATACGTTGTTAAGCATTGTACCTAACATATAAGAACTCTATCTAAAGAGAGGGCGAGAAAAATCATCATTCCCCTAGCACTTTGACGTTGACTCTCTTTCCGACATACTTCTTTGAAGTATTAATTATGCCGAGATTCCTAAATAGCGTTCATTTTTTTCATACACTATTTCAACGTTCTTCTTTATTGTCAGATCTGGTCTCTGATCTTGATCTCCTTGCCAATAATTGTTAGTATACGTATAGATAGATTCATTGATGTGGATCCACTATCTTCGTACAGTTTTTTAAGCTCACTCAAGGAAATCAACATGTTTCATCCTCCCTATTTCTTTTTCAATCCATTTCTTTCTGAGCTCTTACTATTATTGGATGGTTAAAAATATAATTGAATTGAGTCTGCTTTTAATTATTTTATTTATGCTTTGAGGAGTTAGACACGATAGTAGGGAAATAATAGATAGGACATACCCATCGCAGATGCAGCGTAGTGAACTCTTGATAAAGTGCTCCGGTCGGGATTTGGACCCGAGTCGAGGAATTGAGAGTCCCTTATGCTTGGCCGGACTACACCACCGGAGCTTACAAGGGCAATGACAAATTGAATTTAATTCTTTGCGACCGAAAATCAATAGTTATATCTCAGCAAAACCTAATGATAACTATATTCCAGAAAGATGTGCTCAAGCAATAAGATTGATGAAAGCATCATATTGGCCAGAATATCTTAGCCAACTCAACTATGACAGCCATAGCGATCCCGATATAAATTACAAGTTTAGGATCGAGCGCTGGGCCTTTGATCTCTTCTTCTTCAAAGTATCGTATAAGCCCAGCTCCGGACTGAAAACCTTCATTCTTTTTTTCTGCCATCTCTAAAAGGTAAAGATAAACAAACAATTAATATTTTTCTATATCAGACTTATGAATGAGTTCTTACATATAGAAAGCGTACTTTATTGCCAGGCATATTCACCATATTTCAATTGCTGATTGTTGAAGAATCTATGACATGAGCTTTTCCTGCCACTTTCATCGGAATCAAACTATCACACAGATCGCCTAGGCTTTCTGACACTGTTTTTAGATCCTTTTTTTCAATAGGGACAAATACGTTGCTACCCCCCGTAACTATGTATGTCATCCATGTCTCCCTTCTCAATTCCCTGACCATGTTTATCAGCTTCCGCATCCTGCCATTTATGACCCTAACGTTGACCTGTTCGAGTAAAGCGTGATAATCATCAGTGTCTTTCATTGAGAGTTCAAAAATAGATTTAATATCCTTTTCTTCAGCGTATTTTTTAAGAGACACGGCTCTTTCTCCTGCCCTTTTCACTCGTTCCGCGTATGCAGGATGTCTTACAGCTGATTCGTGAATTATATCTGATGGATTGCGCTGATCTCTGAAATTACACCCTAATATGATGTAATCCTTGAAACTTTCTGGTGGAAGAAGCACCTTAGTTGAGCATTCTTTTCCAGTAGACAATGTGAGGGTCAAACCGCCGCGGTAACTTCTTCCGACACTTTCAGAAATACTCCTCAATTCGTTTTCGAATTTTACCGTATCATCTACTCCACCGGAAAGATGAACTATGTCAGCTCCTATTGCAGCTGCACCTGCATCGGAACTTCCACTGAGTATATTCCTGTTCTCAGATCGAAATGACACATTGATCTTCTCCGAACTTAAATGCAGATACCTAAGTATGCTACTTTTGTGATTATTGATAATTGTGAAAGGTGATCTTTTTGAATCTGAATACTCAACCGAATTACCGTCAAGAAAACCTTCCTGCCTACCTTTGTTTAGGTACACTATCGTATCTGTGTAAATTTCCGAGTTAAGCCCTGTATAAGCTATCCCAGCAGAAGTGTGTAAAGGGATTCTGTTGCTCTTGTCTGAGATACCCGATAGCAAGATAATTCCAATGGTCGGGTATGCAAGTGCCTCAGAATATGCCAGTGAATCTTCTTTAATCAAGCCATACATAAATGATACCTCAGATATGAATTTTCTTTGCTGATCATCCATGAATATCTTCTGCATATTTCTCATTTTTAGCTGTAGTGCCTTCCATAGATACGAATCTGCGCACTTCATTATTTTTAATCGACATATAAATTGATAAGAAAATCACGGCTATTACAGCGATTCCGTTTATCTTCCAAAAAAGTTCAATTGGAATTGTATTTATTGCCAATGTCATAAATGACATCAAGGATATTCTTGAAATTGTTGAAATTATGTTTATTCCAGCAAAAAATTTTCCAGAAATCTCATGTTGGATTCTGTTCATTACAAACGTATTCCTGAGTATTCTGGCGGATGGGTTGCCTATACCAAAAAATATAGGTTGAAAAATCATGAATAATAAAAGAGAGTCACTGACAGAAATCAGTATATTTCCCAGGGCGAAAAGTCCTATGAATATCCAGATTAACGGTAGATTTTCCCCAAATTTTACAAATTTTGGAGCTATTAATCCAGATACAACTGCGGATAGGGCGTAGATTGTTTCTACAATTGCTAGGTCGTATGCACTTCCACCGAGCTTGTAAATGTACACAGGAGTAAGGTAATTGCCAGACATGAGACAAACGAAAGCAAAATTTAAAGTTGTTACGAAAACCAATATAGCTAAATTCTCTTTCATAAAATGGAGCGTAGCTTTATAACCACTCCGTGTTGTTATGTTTGTGTAATTTTCTGCTGGCTTACTTTTTTTAACCTCTTCTTTGATTCTGGAAAGTAGCAAGATAGCCAGAAAAGACGTTGCAATGGCGAATAGAATAGCTCCAAAGAAACCAATATAAATTATTATTGGTATCGCCAACAATGCACCAATAACCTGTGGAATCTGACTCGTGATTTCCGATATCCCATTGTTCCTGCCTATTTCCGATTTCGATGAGATTGATTGTTGAAGTGACCTCTGAGCAGAAAAGACGAGACCTGTAATAATGTCTCCAAAGACTAATAAACCTAAAAGTATGAATTCATTACCCGATCCAAATTTAATGGCTAAAGAGAAAACTACAAGGACCGTTGCAATCGTGCCAATAGCGCAGTATTTTAGCACGATCTTTCTTCGAAATTTGTCTATAGCAAATCCAAAAAATGGCTCGAGACCCAATTCAATAAAGAGAATCAAAATACTGATCATTCCAAGATATTCTCTCTGCATGTAACCGGAAGCCAGCATGAAACTTGCAATTATGAACACTGGACCAAGACTTATGAGACTCGTAATTCTATAGATGGAATATTTAAAGAAATTTCCCTTGTAAAACTGTAAATTGTTGTGTTCTTTTCTTAACATATAGAACTTATCAATGATTTATTAATATAGTTACCAATTTATAAACTATATAAAGTTCTGTGCCAAAACTGGGTTTCCTGCAGCTTTAGATTTTTAATAAATTAACACGACAAGTTTACGCTTTGCAGTTAAAATAAATACACACTTGCGATATTACATATGCTGGGAAAAGTATGATGTCCATTGATGAAGAATCTGAAATGATGAAATTACTTGATATTAGGGATGTGGATGAGCTTTTTGCTGATGTGCCAGAAGGCATAAAAGGAAAGATCATTCAGATACCAAAAGGAATTTCGGAGGATGAGCTAATAGAAGAGGCATACTCAATTTCGCGAATGAACAGGGATAAAGAATACTATAATTTTCTTGGAAACGGAATCTATGACCGGATTATACCAAGCTCGGTTGACGCGATCGTCAGCAGATCTGAGTTTGAGACCTCCTATACCCCATATCAGGCAGAAATATCCCAAGGAATGCTTCAGTCATTGTTCGAGTACCAGAGTATCATATCTGATCTAACGGAAATGGATATGACGAATTCATCCATGTACGATGGATACAGTGCACTAGGCGAAGCGGTAAGAATGGCTTTCAGGATTAACGGAAAAAAGGAGATCCTGATTCCAGCAAACATGTACGATGACAAGGTCAAAGTTATAGAGAGTTACACCGAAGGCTTAGACCTTAAGTTTTTGAGATATTCTTTAGATCACAAAACTGGATACATAAATCTTGATGATATCCAGGGAAAAATAACAGACAGTACTGCTGCCATTGTCTGTGAGCTACCAAACGCATATGGGATTCTTGACGAAAACGTTCCCAGAATCCAGGAGATAAAAAAAGACGCTTTACTGATATCATATTATGATCCAATATCTCTGGGATCAGTTATTCCGCCTGGGCAGTATGGCACGGACATTGCCGTATCGGAGGGACAACAGCTTGGTATACACCCAAATTTTGGTGGCCCACTTCTTGGACTATTCTCCTTTAAGAAGGAATATGTAAGAAGATCCCCTGGCAGAATTATCGGAGAGACCCTGGATACTAATGGCAAAAGGGCTTTTGTCATGACTCTACAGACAAGGGAACAGCATATACGCAGGGCAAAAGCAACAAGTAACATATGCACAAATCAGGCCCTGATGGCACTAACGGCCCTTACTTATTTATCCGTTGTAGGAAAGAATGGATTGAGAAAAGTTGCAGACTCAACGGTCTCGACCTCTCTAAGTCTGAAAAATCAACTGATTAAACACGGCCTTGTAAATCCCAATACCGTAACAGGCGTACCATTTTCTGATGTCCTTGTAAGCTTTAATAAAGCCCAGAATAACCTTCAACAGGAACTTGCAAAGAAGGGAATACTCGGCGGTCTGAAAATGTCAAGAATAATAAATGAAAAGTACGACAGTATAAACAACGCCCATTTCTTTTCAGCAACAGAGCGTACCACAAAGAAACACATAGAAAAACTTATTGACACCCTGGAGGTGCTATAATGCCATATCAACAAGCAAAGTATGATGAACCACTTATATCAGAGATGTTATCTTTGAACAACTATAAGCTTCCGGACTATCTGAGCGAATCCGAAACGTTAATACCGGATAGCCTAAAAAGAAAATCTCTGAAATTGCCAGAGGTCGCTGAATATGACGTTGTTAGGCATTTTACACGTCTTTCCCAGATGAACTATTCCGTTGATCAGGGGATATACCCGCTTGGATCATGTACTATGAAGTTCAATCCAAAATTTGCCGATAAGCTTTCTTCATTCCCGGCGTTTACTAATGGACACCCCTTAGAAGACAAGACAACAATCCAAGGGTACCTGAAGATAATGTATGAACTCCAGGAGTATCTCAAGGAGATATCTGACATGGACGCCATCACCTTGCAACCCAGGGCAGGTGCCCATGGCGAATTTACTGGTGTTTTGATAATAAGGAACTATCTAAAGGACATTGGAGAACTTGAAAAGCGTAGGGAAATCATAATACCAGACTCGGCTCATGGCACGAATCCTGCTTCTGCCAGCATGGGGGGATTCGACGTCGTGGAGATCCCTTCCGGAAAGGATGGCACTGTTGACCTGGAGGCCCTTAAGTTTGCCCTGACAGAAAAAACCGCTGCACTCATGATTACAAATCCAAATACTCTTGGAATCTTTGAACATAACATCGTTGAGGTAGCGAAGTTAGTCCACGAAAACGGTTCTCTTCTGTATTACGATGGAGCAAATCTGAATGCAATAATGGGCATAACATCGCCAGGGAAGATGGGTTTTGACGTAGTTCACTTTAATTTACATAAGACTTTTGCAACGCCACATGGTGGTGGTGGCCCTGGTGCTGGCCCAATTGCAGTCAAGGATTTCCTGAAAGAATTCCTTCCTGTTCCAACAGTTTCTAAAAACGATAAAAGCTACTTCCTGGATTACTCCGCTAAGAAATCCATTGGCAAGGTCGGCTCCTATTACGGTTCCTTCAACACCATACTCAGAGCATGGGCTTACATAAAATACATGGGCGGAAATGGGCTTAAGTCAGCATCGGAAAGAGCTGTGCTAAACTCAAACTATCTCTCAAGGAAACTTTCTGAAAAATTTGATATACCGTTCAAGAAACTTAAGAAACATGAATTTGTCCTCTCAACTGAAAATACGGGCAAAAGGGCATTGGATCTTGCTAAATTCCTTACAGATAATGGAGTACACGCACCGACCATATACTTCCCACTAATAGTTCATGAAGCCATGATGATCGAGCCCACAGAAAGTGCATCGAAGAAGGATCTTGATGCTTTTGCAGAAATACTCGTGAGGGGACTGGACCTATCGAATGAAGAGATTTCCAAACTCCCAAAGAATCTTGCCGTTGGCAGGGTTGATGAAGTTAAAGCTGCGAGAGACATGAAGATAACGTGGTCGCTATAAGAGCTTGAAACGTTCAGACGTGACAGAAACAAGGAACCCGTGATCTATCTCTACGCCAATGCCAGGGACGTCGTTTGGCTTCATCACTCCATCAGACATTGTGAAAGGATTCCTTACAATATCCTTTTTGAAGTACCTGTCATTCGGTGATGTGTCCCCGGGATAGTCAACAAAACTGGTAGAAGCGAGGGACACATTAAATGCCCTGCCAATGCCAGTTTCCAGCATTCCTCCAACCCAGACATGAATACCATGATCATGTGCGTACTTTGCTATCTTCAATGATTCTGTAAATCCAGCTACCCTGCCAGGTTTTATATTTATAACTTTACAGGCGTTAATAGAAATGGCCTTCCTCGCCTTTTCAAACGAGGTTATGGATTCATCCAGACATATGGGTGTTGATATTTTCGATGCTATATTTGAATGGTCGATCAGATCATCATAGGAAAGAGGTTGCTCAATATATTTGAGGCCGTATTTGTCCAGAGATTTAAGGGTGTCAATATCGTCAAGAGTATAATCTGTATTCGCATCAACACTCATTGGAAATTCCCCAATAGCAGACCTTACAGATGAAACGATCTTTTCTTCCATACCTTTCTTTATCTTGACTTTTATCCTTTTGTATCCTCTCTTCACAGCATCCTTTGCACGTTCCCTCATTAAATCTAATTCGTCCATTCCTATGGAAACCCCAACCTCTGCACTTCCCTTTGTAGCTCCTATATATTTATAAAGTGGAATCCCAGCTTCTTTTGAGTAATAGTCCCATAGCAACATTTCTAATGCTCCCTTTGCCATATTGTGTCCCTTGATCCATCCCGTCCTTTCTAAGAATTCCTTCGGTTCCGGAAGATCCCTGAGGCTCTCTGTCAGAAAATCCCTGATTACATGAATTGCCGTTACATTGTCCTCGTAGCTGTAGCCCGGAGATTCTTCCGTCACGGATTCAGAATAAGCCGTTGTGCCATCCTTGTTAAGTTCAAAAATCAACGCGTCCCTAAATTTTTGTGTTCCAAAGCTAGTTGTGAAAGGAACAATTAAGGGCAACGATACACGATAACAATTTAATTCCATATGAATGTTAACAATTTGTATCTATTATTCTTTTTCATAATTCGGATATGAGTAGGCCAGAATAACTGCCTGGAATAGATACGCTTTTAAGCACGGATGTAATAAAAAAATATGAAGATGAAAAAATTTGGTAAGACTGGCGCTCTTGTCAGCGAGTTATGTCTTGGAACAATGACTTTTGGATGGCAGACCGATGAAGATGCTGCCATGAGAATAATCACAAAGTTTACTGAAGAAAAAGGCAATTTTATAGATACAGCCAACGTTTATTCTTCCGGTCGATCCGAACAGATAGTAGGGAAATGGCTCGCAGCGAATAACAGGGAAGAGATGTTTGTGGCAACAAAGGTCCGGTTCAGAACAGCAGATCACCCTAATGGTGTCGGCCTGTCGAGGAAGCATATACTTTATTCGATCAGGCAGAGTTTGCAGAGACTGAACACAGATTATGTAGATCTTCTTCAGATTCATGCGTGGGACCCACTTACACCTCTTGAAGAAACTCTCAGAACACTAAATACAATTGTAGAAGACGGACTAGTAAGGTACATTGGCGTAAGCAACTTCAGGGCCTGGCAATTCGAGAAAGCGCTACAGATATGCCGAGCGAATGGATGGAATGAACCCGTGAGTTTGCAACCTAATTACAACTTGCTTACGAGAGCGGTTGAGTTTGAACTTCTTCCAATGGCCCATGCAGATGAGATAGCCGTGCTGCCTTGGAGTCCTCTCGCAGGAGGCATTCTTTCCGGAAAATACAGAAACGGAATTATGAACGCACCGAAAGGTACACGTATTGGGGATTCTTCAGCTCCGGAGAATTATAGCAGATTTGATAATGAAAGAACCGAAAGAGTTCTTTCAGTGTTGGAGAAAATAAGTCAGGAAACTGGCAAATCGATTCCACAGATTTCATTAAACTGGCTCCTCTGCAATAGGGATATAACTTCTCCAATAATTGGAGTGAGAACAATTGATCAGCTTGAGGATAACCTAGGATCAACGGACTGGTCGTTGAATGAGACACAGATAAGGGAGCTGAATAATGCGAGTGAACTGGCCGTTACTTACCCGTACGATCAGCGCGCAGAGGATCAGCAAACAAGAGACAGGATTCTGTAATGCTTTTATTTAGATAGATCGATTCAGTTTCCAATACTTAAGATTTTTGTCTGACAGTTATCATATTTATCTTATGGTGTGATTAATAGTCTATGATCGATGTTGTCAGCAAGATTCTCGAAAAGCAATATGAAAACGTGTCTTCTATCACCTGATATTGAAGAAGGTCAACGGAATAATGATTCAGATATTTTCTGCACTCATTGCGTATCTTGCTAATCCTCCAGTCTTCGCTGGTTGTATTGCAAGGGATACCTCAAATGATAAATATAATCAGGCATGGAATACCGCTTGTGGCGAAACAAGTGAGTGGAATGGCTACTTAATCACCAAAAATATAACGAAAATGAAATAGCCGGGCATTCCGACCCCTCCCCGAAGAGTAATACCATTACTCTCCCTTGTAAGAGTGTATTGTGATCCTCTTTCCTGGGAATAACCTTTTCATACAATTTCTCGGTGAGAAAACTAACTGAATCAACCAGAATAGAAAGTCTGTCATGCCGGTATCGATAAAACTCATGAAATTTCAATAAAAAACCGGATGCAATAACTTAAATATTAGAAATACGGTTATATAAATTGATTTGATAAATTCATGCCTTTGCCATTTTATATTCAAGGTTGTCTCTTAGTTTCATAAGGAAAATGTATCATATTCCTGTAACTATCGTAACAGACTCAAGAAGTGAAACGACAAGGAAGACCGAACCCAGGAAATAATAAATCGTGCTGTCCTTCATCCCAAGAGCCTTTTTAGCAAAATAGAATCCAGATATCAGAGAGACGATTCCTATTATAAATCCGCCTAGCAGGTCAACACTGTTGAACACCAGATAACCGGCTGTTCCACTGAGTGCAGAAACAAACATTGCCAAAGTTGCAGTACCGACCATGGTTTTAGGGTCCATGGAATAAAGGATCATCATAACTGCAATGAACATTATTCCGCCGCTCGTTCCGAGAGTACCGGTCAGAATTCCGATAGGGAGACTTATTAGAAACCCGATGGTATATGGATGTGAAAGGTTCCTGTGTTTCACTTTAAGACTTTTTTTGGCTCTCCTGAAAGATTGAAAGGCCATTAGAAGGGCCATAAGTGCAAAAATAATCTCAAGTGGCCTATCGCTTACGAAAATAGCCACATGGGATCCTATCTGTGCTCCAACAAGTGCACCTCCACCAAGTATAAGGCCTATTCTCCAGTCTATCTTTCTGCCTCTCGTGTAAACATAAACTACAGAGGCAGTGGTGATTACATCCACTAGAAGGCTTGTTCCAACAGCTATGTGAAAGGTGTGCCCCAGGAAGGTCATGGCTGGAACCACAACGATTACTCCGCTCGATCCGGTTATTCCAGTAAGAATTCCGGTGATTATTCCTATCAATGTATAAATCCCTATGCTTTCGATCATTTCAATCCTGATGCCATTAAACCGGCATCCGGTCTTTTCCTTAATTTGAACATGCTGATTACGCCAATGAATGGTCCAATACTGAGGAGAGAAAATGCGAATTCCCATCCCACAATAGGAACCACGTAACCTATGAGATCGATGGAACCGCCAGTTATAAGGAAGCCTATTGCCATTTGAAATGTGAGTGCGCTACCCGTGAATTCTTGAGGGCTTAATTCAGTAACTGCCGTTGAAAATTGCGCAGAATCCGATATCACGGTTATTCCCCAGACAAACGCAAGTGCAAGTGTTGCGATGGGCAACTGACCGAACGTAAAGCCGATAGCCACAGAGCACAATCCGCTAATTGACATTGATATGATGGTTTCCGCTGTCCTGCCTATTCTGTCTGAGATGTAACCCCCCAATATTGATCCAATGAGTCCGGCAAGCCCTATAACAGTAAAAGCACCAATTGTGGAATAAATCAACAGCAGAGAATTAACATAGTAGTTTCTCCAACTCAGGTATAAAAAGGTGGGTATCCATGTCCACATTGCATAGAGTTCCCACATATGTCCAAAATATCCGATATTATCGTACATTAGAGATCTGTTCTTTATTACAGTTGATACGTGCTTCCATGTAAATCTTGACCGTTGAATCTTTACAGGTGGATCGTGAAACTTCAGAATAGAGATAAAAGCAGAGAGAACTGCAAACCCGGAACTTATGAATATGAGGGTTTTCCAGTTTCCCGCCAGAGATAACCCCACCATAAATTCCGGCAATGCAGATCCAAGAGTAAGCCCACCGATAAGTAATCCTATTGCCAGACCCCTACCTCTTGGAAACCATGACGATATGAACTGAACAGCCACGGGATAAATCCCTGCAAGAAAAAGTCCTGTTAAGAATCTTAATAGAAAAGCTAGTATGATAAAATGAACAGAGAAAACAAACATAAAATTAAAAAACGAGGCAAAACCCGCAGACGCGGTGAAGATCATTCTGGAATTCAACCGGTCTTGTAATCCGAGTATGGCACTTATCATTGCGCCTGCCACAAACCCTACCTGCACTGACGAGGTAATCAGTGGAGTTTCAATCGGAGAAAGATTCATAACAGAGGTAAGCGTAGCTGATACCGCCGACGCACTGAACCAGAGACTCATGGCAAGCACTTCTGCAATAGTCACCCATATTAATACACCTGTTTTCCGATCTATTATAATTCTCATTTTAGACACTGAGATATGGTACGTTTCTTTTTTTGATACCAGTGAATTGTTTCAAACCTGATTCTTATATCTTCTATAAATCCAGGAATAACTGTCAGGGCTAAAGTTTCTGAACTAATCACTGCTGTCAATGGGTTAGTGATATGACATTAATAAATTGGGAAGGAATAATGATTAAACCAGGTTTAAAAGATTAAACTTCATAAGCTACTTGAAATAGCAATTACAATCAATCCACATAAAAAATGGAATAAGTTTTTCCCTTAATTCTTTCCCTTTGCCCGTCAACTGGTATTTTACCGAGACAGGATAGAGGCCCACAACTCTTCTCTCAGTTATTCCAGCTGCTGACATTTCTTTAAGCCTTGCTGAAAGAAGATTTGCCCTGGGGCATCCAACAATTTTTTTAAGTTCGTTGAAATTTATTGAATCGTAGTTTCCGAGAACGCCTATTATAATAAGTGAATATTTTTTCCCTAGTATTTTCAGGATATCCTCCGATTTTCTGAGGTTGATAGTTTTTCCGTCATGCTTAATGCTAAAGGTATCTAAAGTCACTTCATAACATACTAGTTTCTAATATTTAATCTTTGGTCTGACACATGTCATGTTTATCCAATAAAGTAATTATTAATTTATGTCAGACCCGATCAGAAAAGCCTTGAAGAAGATCAATCTTCTGAATCAGACAGTTCTCCTTGCGAAATCCGCTATGAGGAATCAGGAACCCATAGACATTGCAATGGAAAGTAGACCAAACAAATCACAGCTTTCCAAGCTTAATAGCATAAATCATATCAGGTATTCGTTGAAATGTTCTATTCCCTCATGTATCCGTACATAATGTCACATAACCTCCCGGTGTTCGGAAGATTCCTCAACATAATAGGAATTGATTTAACATTCATCAGAATGATGCGATTCTCATCAACTTTCCTGCCCCTGCTTTCAAATATCTCAGCGGCACTGTTCGTGATCTGATCCTTCCAGTAGTAGAATCGTTCAGACTTTATGTCATATTTCCTACACAGATCCGCCACCGATATGGTTCCGTTCATCCATTCCAGGATGACCTTTAGTTTTTCCTCAGGTTTGTATATTCTGTTCTCTGTCATATATAAGGCATAAGCAAAAGTGTTTGATATTTAATTTTGCAATTTGTCCAAAGATTCGATAAATATTTCACTACATGCATGAAGCTGGATCATCTCATATCGAAGAAGATCAACGAAATCCTTGTGCAGATATTCACTGCACTGATTGCATATCTCATTCTTATGATGATTCAGGAAATGCTTTCCTATTTCATGGGAACTCCAGATTTGATCAGTTACTTCCGACATGGGATCCCCTGCCGTTCAAATCGGATGTGATATAATAACAATTGAACTGCCGAGTCTCCTTTGGAGAGGATGCTCCTACTCCCTTATTACAAGAACATATTATGATCAGCATCCATTAAATTAAGGTTTCTTTCAATGAATTTCTGTATTTTGGAACGGTTGGTATCTTCACAAGACACATACTGACGTTCAAATGTGAAAAAAATTCCTGGAATTTCACTGAGGTTTGCTCCAGTAAGCCTTAAGTATTGGAAACACAATTGATAGATATAATTTTACTTTTTACTTACCAGATCACGAAACAGTGTTCCAATATCCATTAGATGGAGAGTCTCGAATTCTGAAGGCCTATCTATGGTACCCATATAGATCCCATGAATATCTCTGACGTACTTACCATGCCTGACTTCTCCACCGAATGGCGAAAAGACTATGAAATCGTCTGCCTTTGCGGTCATGCTCCTTATGGCGGAATCCACAAGTTCATAGAGCCTACATTTGTTCTGCTCTCCGTTTAACATCAAACGATCGATAGCACTTATTGAGGCAATGACATTGTTGTCCGCTAATAATTCCGAAGCTATTCTCTTCACGTCATCTATCTCCTTCTCCGCTGATGTTTCCGCAGAATAAGAAATACTTACGGGACCGAGAGACGGATCAGTTATCGGTATGTTAACAATTTTTGATTGCGTATCCTTTACGAGAGCCATATCATCATTCGGCGAAGAAACAAAACTATCTCCGGGTACTTCTCTCATTTCTAATACAGAGAGCCATGCTGGGGAGGGATGCAGGGAATCATTATTTAAAACTACCCCCCTGTATGTTGCTCCGAACAACGAAAAAAGAAACTTAGGATTGCATTCCATAAAACTGGAATAACTTAATCCACCAATTCCAAGAAGTAAATTTCCCATCGTGATCACATCGCATTTTTCTTAATCCATCTTTCCAGATTCCCTTTGGAGCTTACTCCAATCACTTGATCTACTTCCTTTCCTTCTTTAAAGAACATAATTGTGGGCAAACTCATAACGCTATATTTATTTGCTGTGTTCTCATTGTTCTGGGAATCCAGTTTTCCAAATGATACAGAAGAAATCTCCTCAGCTAGTTGATCAATCACCGGGGAAAGGATCAGACACGGCGCACACCATTCAGCCCAGAAATCGATCACAACAAATTTATGAGTTTTTATAAATTCGTCAAAGGTTTGATTTGTCAATTCCGTTACTTTTGTATCTCCACCATCCTGCATGATTTGGAGTATTGCATGATAAAACATATTCTTTTCCGTAACAGTTCAGTCTGATGTGCCACACTTTTATGTGGATGCAGCATTATGGACCGAAAGATCCTTATATAATGAATGCATTATATTAGTAAGATGATTAAACTTCTTGCCGAGACACCAAATGAT
>JAJYVJ010000146.1 GCA_021792045.1 Thermoplasmata archaeon
GGAAGCCTAACGGATTTCCCACCATTGTATCTTGAAGCTATGACCAAATCGCGTCCTCTAGAATTTATGATCAAATTTGGAATAATATCTACTGGATGTTGTAAATCGCCATCCATCATAATTACTTTTTCACCCTTTGCAATACTGGCCCCATCTATCTGAGCGCTAAGAAGACCAAGTTTCCTGTTACGTTCCAATAGAATAAGGGATAATTCTGAAATTTCATTTGTAAGTTTTTCAACAACCTGTTGCGTCCCGTCTGTACTCTTGTCGTCTACAATGACTATTTCCGTTATTCCCAACGTTGGATTACCCTTTGCTATATTAACTAACTTTTCTATTATTTTACGTATATTGTCGACCTCGTTAATAGTCGGTATTATGATACTTACAGTTCTATTTTCCATTGTGCTCCGCTTCTTGTTCTGTCTCTTGATGAAAATCCAGCTATTTCAATGTTATGATACAATATACCAAAAAATACGTAATTACAGGAAAAATAATGAGTAACTTCCCAGAAGGAGTTTAATTACTATTTCATTGTAAAAACTATGGCCCCAACGCCACCGTAAGAACTGTAATTTATGTTTATAGCACCAACGCTAATATCACCCGCGCCAAAATTTTCAAGTGCAGTTTTATTTAATGACAAAGAGAAGTGAAAAGTGGCCTTTCCTCCGCTCAATGAAATGCCTGTCACGTTTATTGGTTTATAAAGTGCGTAAGTAATATTCTGATAAGTATATGTCGTTGCCAGCGTAGTTGCAAGCGTTTTATTCTTAACTGTAGCATTAACTTTTGAGAATATATTTGCAAACGTGTTATTGAATTTTGACATGTTGATAACATATCCAGGCCTTATGGATATATTCAACGGACCAGAGCTTACGCTTGACACGAGCGTAACAGTGAAATACGCGTTTGAGGAGGAGTTATCAATCGTTGTCACAAATGTTGCATTTGCGGCATCAAATGTACCCGAAAAAGTGGAGTTGGACGACACGCTTATTCCATTAATAGTTATACCACTGGCTTTGGCCGGAAAAACATGATTCCAGCTGAAAACACCACCAAGTAATATTATGGTAACAATTATAAAGGCTACCCATCCTTTCAAGTTAGACGGCATTAATTAACCACCTCTTTTTGACGAATCTCGTGCTCTTTCAGTAAAGCAGCATATCTATTCTTAATGTAACGAAGATGCTCATCGTCTATAACTTCGCGTATGTGTCTGAGTCTCGATTTTCTAGTTTGTACCATTACACGGGAATTGATCTTGTTCAGTAATTCTACGGAGTCGCCGAGAAAATTCTCTCTTGCGACCACTGCATCAACATTTAAATTTTCTTTCGCTAGGCCGGTTGCAATGAACTTAAATTTCTGGGAAGTTACTGAACCACCCATGATGAACTCATAATCGTTGCTAAAACCTACCTCATTATTAGTTGTGGAAATTATATAATCAGTAAGCAGGGCAATTTCATATCCGCTGTTCTTGCACGGGCCGTTTAAGAGCGCAAATACAGGTTTATCAAACGATGCCAACGAAAGAGATAGAGTTCTCACAGATTCCAACAAATCTAGTGTCTCGTATTTATTTGCCTCTATTGAATTAGCGAAATAATTGTTTTGACCTGTCAAAGCAACCGCTTTTACCTCGCTATCCAGAGAAGCCGAAGTAAGTGCTAAAATAATTTCATCTATGGTGTTACGTGTAACATTAAAGTTTTTATTTGTCTTGATGACTACAATTCCTAAGCTATCTTCCCTCCAGAAAGAAATTCCACTAAAACCATCTACATTCACATTATTCATTGTAAAACGCCGCCCTGTAAATTCTAACTATAATAGCTGCAATTATCATAAGGAATCCCATACCTATGCCAAATTGAGCGTTTCCCACTATACCGACAATTGGTACTTGAAAAGTGAAGTATGCGATTACAATAGAACCAACTAACAGTAGTGCAGATATAATCATAGCCAGATCCTTGTTCATTCGATACTGATTGCGGGAAATCTTTTTCGGTGCCTCATCAAAGTGTTCCGATATTCTGGCTGATCTCGATGTACCTACTGCTCCAAACATCATGACCCCACCTGATACAAGTGTAGCAAAAACGTTCATTCCGGAAGGATTTGATATGGCAGAAAAGAACCCCTGCCCAAACATATAAGCAGCAAAAATCATAACTGAAAGAAATATAAAAAATGATGAAAATATCTTCTTTGGGGTTATATTGAATTTACCTTTTTTGTACTGGTTTGATAGTATAAATATCCCGGAGACGACGACGACAAATGGAATGGCCAGAACTATGACCACCTCGGAAGTTGGAATAGCAATACCGGGTGCTAATGCTCCCCAAGCAGACAATAAAATGAGGTAAATTATCCCCAAGATACCAAATGAAGTTATCATGGGCTTAGATAGGGGGTGCAAATCATCTGTAGTGTCAATAAAAGGAAGCATTAAGAAGTAAACCAAAGGTATAACGGCAAACATGAAAGTCGCGGCCAATGGAGACAATGGTCCGGCGAAGTTGAAAAATTGAAAATCGACAGCCTTGTACACGAATAAGAGGAACCAAGGAGGGTAGGGTGGGACAAATGCCGCTAAAGGACTTGACGATGGAACCTGTGGAAAAGGAGAAAATAGAGTGGGAACATTGCCCATTAATGCCAGTATTGAAGGAATGATTATAATAAATGCGAAAGTGAAAAGCGCTATCTGAATTATAAACGCCATATTGTATGGATACCATTTTTTGTACCACGGTTTCTCTGTATCTACAGACGGAGCCTTATAGTTAGAATCTCTATGCCTGGGCATCATACCGTTTGCTTCAGCCAACCAAAAATGAAGGCCGAATATGGCGAAGATACCAACGACCAAAATTATATGCCAAGCAAGCATGTGTTGAAATAAACTTAAATTGGTGCCATTTCCGAAAAAGATAGAATCTAGATATTTTCCGATAAAAGGAACTGCCCCTGCTATTCCGCGCCCAACATCTGTAGCATCTGTGGCAAGAACATCGTCAACCATAGAATATCCGAAATATCCCACACCCACTGTCGTAGCAAGAAGACCAACGCCGCTTAACCATTGAAGCTGCCTGGGTTTCTTGTAAGCTCCGAAGAAGTAATTTCGAAACATGTGTATATATATCACAAAAATCATCGCATAGGCGCCGTAAAGATGCGTAGTTAACATAAGAGAACCAAACGGGACCGTGTTTATCACAGCCTCCGTTGACGCATATGGATCAGCGGGATTGTAGTATATCAGCAACAGTAATCCAGATATAACTTGATAGACGAATATAATAGAAATTATCGCACCGGTCCAGTACCATATGGACCCTCTTTTCCTCATATAATCAGGTACCGTTTTCAATGGCAATTCGTCTATATGCATAGGATCTGGACCCAAAAAGGCCCCTTTCTCTGGCGGTTTAAAAAGCTTTGGTATCTGAAACTTTCCAGGTTTCTGCTTTTGGTCTTCTTTTTCCATAATTTCTTCTCCGTAGATTAAACTGCTACCTCTCCAACACCTGTAGTTGTTGTTCCGGATGGGAATGGTGTTCCTCCAGAAAGATCGTTTGGTTTACTGTAGATTGTTGGACCAGTCATCATCTTAACTTTATAGGTATCAGTCAATGCATCGTAATCAAGGATTACATTAGGAAGCGGCTTCTGCGTTGGCCCGGTAACAACTGCAGCACCGTGCAATGGATCATACGTACTGCCATGACAACTGCAATGAATATATCCTGTCTCATTACTTAAAGTGGGATGTCCAGGAATCGTGGCCCCTCCAGGATAATAGTGTATGATTGGTACGACACATCCCAGATGTTCACATATAGCGCTAAACGAAATAACTGATTTGAACGGCCCTACGCCTGGTGGAGACTTAAATTTTGTTCCGGAAGCGGGAATTAGCACATCGCTTGGAAGAACTGTAACATCTTGCCCTGACTTATTCCTTAGGCGGATCAGAAAGTTTGGATCATTCTGAAGAGGATAATAGAAAACATAGGCTATTGAACTATTGTTCTCAAGATCGTCTGTATGAACTGGTTTATTTGTCGAACTGTTAACAAGAGTCATCGTTGGGAATGAGGTCAAGCCAGAACGAGGAGCAATAACATTCCCAATAACACCTCTAACAACACTAGCTGCAGCAACACCGGCCGACAAAACAATCATGGCCTTAAGGAAATTACGTCGTCCTTTGTCAACTGAGTCGTCATCCATGAAATTCCCCATGCAATGAGCATATAAGTTTTTTTGGTGCCTGAACGAGTTAAATACCCGTTATTCCAAATTACATGAAATAGGTAAAGCTCCAAGGACGTACTTGATTATACGATATATAAGATTTCTAGAAAACATGAAATCTAAATACTAAGTTGTAATTAGTCACTTATGACAAACGATGAAGAAAAGAAAAGGGACGTATCTATAAAAGGTGTAAGTAAAGAGCTTTATCA
>JAJYVJ010000147.1 GCA_021792045.1 Thermoplasmata archaeon
TGTTCAAGCTAAATTAAATTGTGTTCGAATCAAATGTTGTGCTTTAGCGCATTTATCGAATCACAAATAGTCGAGAACTCAGTACTATACTTTGTTGTGTAAGGGTAATGCGAGGGATGGGATTTGAACCCACGAACCCCTGCGGGACAGGATCTTAAGTCCTGCACATTTAACCTGGCTTTGTTACCCTCGCAGTGAGTCCGTTTATGCTCCGGCAATATATTAAAAATACTAGGATTCAATTGTCGACTCGAAACATCTTATCAAGAGAACTAATAATAATTTATTTGCGAGATCTTTAAACTTCAAGATATTTATCTGGACACACAACAATCCAACGAATAAGCACTTTTAGACTCACTTTTGAAACTTATATTTTGACTTTAATGCCTTTATTTTAGGTTGATTTTAATATCTTCTTTATTCTTGGATAAGCTAAGATCGCAATGGTTCTACTGTATAATGAAAGTGCATATTGAATAGGATAATTCTATTATGCAAATAGACATAGAGGTATCATGGCAATGCAGGGTGGACTGCCCGGAGACCCTGAACTGATAGGGTTTGACATAGACGAGGAACCAAAGTGGATTACGGTAAGACTTCAGGACGGTTCAGTTATACAAATAAAGATGGAAATCGTTTCAATCGCAAGATCTGGAAACGATCCAAACTCTGGTCTCCCTATATATATGGTGCAGGCCACAAACATAATACGACTTCAAAAAGTACCCAAGGAACTTATATCGAAGAGAAAAACCTCGCCAGATGATCAGGGGAAATCGCTTTATCGCTAGATTCTAGTTTCTTTATAATTTAGCTCCTATCAATCAGACATAAAACCATAACCTAAATTGCTTAGAACACATCTGTGTACGTGGATGAAAGAGACTGGAAGATTATTGAACTTCTGAATCGGAATGCCCGCATCTCCAACATCGAAATCGCAAAGAATCTTGGGATCTCAGAGGGAACTGTAAGGCACAGGATCCAAAAGATGCTCAACGATGGAGTAATCAGGAACTTCACAGTCTCGCTCGGATCCGGGGCATTAACGGCAATTATCCTCGTAAGGGTCAGAACTGAAGATTCTGCAAAGGTTCTTCTAGAGTTAAGAAGAAGGTTCAATGAAATTTATGAACTTTCAGGGTCCTACGATTTCTCCGTTAGAATTATTGCGCAGAAACTGGATCAGATCAATAGAGCCGCAGATACGATAAGATCCATCGACGGCGTAAAAGAAACAGATACACTGATCAGATTGGTATAGCGATGATAATGGGTCCTCAGGCACGATATAATTATATACGGTAAATTACTTTGACCAAAGAGGATTTCTATGGCAGAGTTAAGCATCATCTACGTTGGAAAAAAACCTACAATGAACTATGTTCTGGCAATAGTAACGCAATTCAACAACAATGTGGAACAAATCACCATAAAGGCAAGGGGAAAGTCAATAAGCAAGGCTGTTGATATTGCGGAGATTACAAAACATAAATTCATCAAAGAGCTCAAGTACCAGTCTATAAAGCTCGATACTGAAGTCATGGAAGGAGAACGAGGTCAGTCAAACGTTTCTTCAATAGAAATACTCCTCACTCGGTAATTTTCTCCTAAATTCTTATTTTTTTATTTACGGAGAACACGTATAAATTAAATCTTTAGTCGTGATATGGTGCTGCAAATAGTATGAAGGACTTTCTGGTAGAATGGGAGAGTAGCCTATCCGAAAAAATTACAAAAATCAATACATCGCTTATAGAATCTATATATACTGACCAGAAAGAACTTTACCAGATGTCCAAGTATATTGTTGAAGCAGGTGGGAAGAGATTCCGTCCACTGCTCACGATCCTCGCTTACGAGATCGCTTCCACTGAACCCTATGAAAAAATTCTAGATCTTGCCTCTTCATGCGAACTAATTCACACTGCAAGCCTGATTCATGACGATATTATAGACAATGCACCCACAAGGAGAGGGAAGAAAACACTCAACTCCCTATATGGTCTGGACAATGCAATAGTAGTTGGCGATTATCTATTTGCCAAGGCTTATGAACTGGGATCGAGGTATGGTTATGAAGTATCAAAGATCATGTCAGATTGTGCATCCCAGCTGGCGGAAGGTCAGATTCTGGAATACATGAACCTGGGAAAACTCGATCTGGCTGAAGAAGCTTATCTGGAAATAATCTCGAAGAAAACCGCTTATTTCTTCTCTGTTTGCACACTGGCAGCCACGACAGCTGCACATTCGCCTCCAGAATTAAAGAAAAATCTATCCGACTTCGCTTTCAACCTTGGAATCGCCTTCCAGATAACAGATGACATCCTTGACATAGTTGGAGAGGAAGCTAAACTTGGAAAGGCAGTTTTTGCGGATATCAAGCATAACGCAATCACACTTCCAACAATCCATGCACTTAAGAATGCTGGCTCGTATTACGAAAGACTGGTGGAAATAATAAAATTCCCTACTGGAGACGCAGACAACAAGAACGAGCTAAAGAGAATCCTTGCGAAAACTGGCTCAATAGACTATGCCTTCAACAAGGCAAAATATTATGTGGAAGAGTCCATGAAAGCTCTAAACAAGAGTGGCAGTTCAGAAGACATAAACCTCCTTATGGACCTTGCGATGATAGTCATAGATAGAATTGGAAATATGGCTTGAAAGCTAAAATAGTATACCTTTAAGCAATTAGGTCATGATTACAATGGCATCACCAGACAGGAAAAGAGAGGAACTATTTACCCGGCTATCACTTGAAGAAATCAACTCTGGAACTTTTTATGGTAAGTGGAGTAAACCAAAAACCAATGCTTTGATTAAGTCATATACTCCAATAGATAGATCTCTTCTTGCATCGGTTTCACCAACAAGCCCTGTCGATTATGATAAGCTCGTCTCATACTCGGAGAAAAGTTACACGGAATGGGTCGAGATACCGCCACCTAAACGAGGCTCAGTCATGCTGAAGATTGGACAGGCCCTCAGAAATGCAAAAAAAGATCTCGGGATGCTTGTGACTCTGGAGGCAGGAAAGACAATATCTGAAGGAAAGGGCGAAATTCAGGAAATGATCGATATTGCAGACTTTTCAGTAGGGCTATCCAGACAGTTAGAAGGCCTAGTTCTTGCGAGCGAGAGACCGTGGCACAGGATGATGGAACAGTATGTTCCACTGGGTCCAATAGGCATTATCTCGTCATTTAATTTCCCTTCTTCAGTATGGTCCTGGAACGCATTTATAGCCGCGGTATGTGGAGATACCTCAATCTGGAAACCATCTTCAAAGACTCCTCTTGCGGCCGTTGCCATTATGAATGTTGTGAGCAAGGTACTTGAGGAAGAGGGAGTACCCCAGATTTTCTCACTCATCACAGGGAGCGGTGAAGAAATTGGCTCAAAAATGGCATCAGACAGAAGGATCAAGCTCATTTCATTTACCGGGTCTGTCCAGTCTGGTAAGAAAGTATCTCAACTTGTTTCTGAAAGGCTTGGGAAATCAATTCTTGAGCTTGGCGGGAACAATGCCGCTGTCGTTTCAGATCATGCTGACATGGGGATAGCCCTTAAAGGTGTAGCATTTGGGGCACTGGCTACCGCGGGCCAAAGATGTACATCAACCAGGCGTGTTATCGTCAGCGATAAGATATATGATGCTTTTATAAAGAAGATGGAAAAAATCTACAGCGAAGTCTCAGTCGGTGACCCAAGAAAAAGTGGCACTCTTGTCGGCCCGCTGATAGACGAATCTGCAGTCATGAAATTTGAATCCGCAATTTCTGAAGCGCAGAAAGAGGGTGGCAGGCTGCTTGCAGGCGGAACACGTGCAAATATAAAGGGTCTTGATGGTTATTATGTCAAACCTGCCCTTATAGAGGCAACACCTGACATGGAGATCTGCAAAACTGAAACATTTGCACCAATCCTGTACGTTTTTAAGTATCACACACTTGAGGACGCCGTTCAGATTCATAATTCTGTACCACAGGGCTTATCCTCCTCTATCTTCACAAAGGATCTTTTGGAAAGCGAGTACTTTATCTCTCACCGCGGGTCTGATTGCGGTATCGTCAACGTGAACACGGGGACCGCCGGGGCTGAAATAGGTGGAGCTTTCGGCGGAGAAAAGGATACGGGAGGAGGACGGGAAAGCGGAAGCGATGCATGGAAGAACTACATGAGGCGCCAGACGATTACAATAAATTATGGCAAGGAACTGCCACTGGCTCAGGGAGTTGAATTCAAAATCTAGTATTACCTCAAGTAATTATTCATTCACCAATTGCTTTTAATAATGAAATTATCAGCCCAGGTATCCGTTAAATCAGATGCTCAAATGGAGATGGTATTCCCAATCCTGGAAAGCGCGGATTCTGATGAATGGTTGCAAAAATAAGGAATGTATATCATGGTGAAAATTAGAAGCATTGAATATGGATTGTATCCCAGATCAGAGCATGTCCGGTTGTCCATAAGCAAATGGGAA
>JAJYVJ010000148.1 GCA_021792045.1 Thermoplasmata archaeon
TACCATGATATACAAAATGAACGAACTTGGAATACCTGTCCCGATTGTATACGATATAGATTTTTTAAAACTATACACCCTCTATGAAAAGATTGAGGGGGAAAAATTGTCAAACTATCTCGAGAAGGGCGGGAACAATGTACCTTCAGTTTTAGAGAAACTAGGCGAATCAATTGGAATAATCCATTCAAAAGGTATAACGCATGGCGATCTTACAACATCAAATATACTCGTCAAAGAAGACGAACCTTACTTGATAGACGCAAGCATGGGTACCACTAACTCGACACTTGACGAACTCGCTGTAGACCTTTATCTTTTTATGGAATCGTTACGTGTAGTATCAAGGGATCCAGAAACTTTGTTCAGTTATTTTGTCAACGGATACTCAAGGAAAAATTCAGAATTTGAGCTCGTAATGGAGGAAATGAATAATCTGGAGAAGCGCAGGAGATATGTATGATTGAACTCATTTCAAGCAATAGGCACAAATTTGTGGAGATCAAGGCTAGGATGGATGAATGCAACTTAGGCATTACTTGGGTCAGGATGAAATACGAGGAAATACAGGCAGACACAACAGAAGAAATCTCGTTGGATAGTGCAAAGAAACTTTCAAGTTTCAGGGGCAAACCATTTTTCTTGGAGGACACTGGACTCTACATAACTTCCCTCAACGGTTTTCCTGGACCATATTCATCATATGTATCAAAGAAGCTAGGTAATAAGCTTGTCTTGAAACTTCTAGATGATGAACGCTCTGCAGTATTCCTCACTGTTCTGACCTACTGGGATGGCAGGAGCTTCTTTCAATTTTCTGGAAAATTAGAAGGAGAAATTTCACTGGTTGAGAGGGGAAAGAACGGATTCGGTTACGATCCCATATTTATTCCCAAGGGTAAAGATCTCACATTGGCTGAAATGACAGTTGAAGAAAAAAATGAAATATCTCACAGATCCAGAGCATTAAACAAATTTATCGAATTTCTGAGAACCAATGGGATGCCAAAGTAATTATGTTAGGTCCAAGCGTTAATGCTTTATATCTTTCCTTTCAGGCTTCTCTTTTTCCATTTCCGTTATGGACACCCAGGTAAGGAAACACACATCGAGTATGCCTTTTTCACTGTCCGGCATTTCAATCACCTAGATATTGTTTGAAGAACCTAACGGTCCGTGGCCAAACATCCTTGGAAGCACTTTCGTCATAAGCCAGCCCGGTATCATTGAAGAAGGCGTGCTTGGTGTTTGGGTATATTTTTAGTTCCAGAGTTTTTTTGTGCTTCAACATTCCCTTTATCAGATCAGGCAATCCTTCATTTATTGAACTGTCATCGCCTGCATAAGCTCCGAAAACAGGTCCTTTTAGATTCTTCAGATCATCAATATTTCTAGGATTTGAACCGTAGTAAATCATGCTCGCATCAAACGGTACCATTGTGGAAACTTGAAATGCAAGTCCGCCTCCCATGCAGAATCCTATTATTCCAGTCTTATCATTACTGAATGGTTTGTCCCTGATAAACTTGTATCCCTCTATCAAATCCTTAATCATTGTCTCTTCTAACGGTTTTCTGTTGAACATAAGATCACTGACTATTTTTCTTGTCGTCTCTGTTGATTTGGAAAGTAATTCCTGAATCGCTTTCTGATCTCCGCGTTTCTCCGGTGGTAACGACCACATTGGTCTCATTGCATCCATTATGTTTTCTGGCGTGAATAATTCGTTCTGTCCAGGTCTGGAATAGAGGTGTGGAGCTATAGCAACGAAACCTTCTTTTGCAAGGCGCGAAGCAACGCTCTTTATAAAACCAGTCAATCCCCAAATCTCCTGTACGACAAGGATTGCTGGGTGTTTCCCATCATCATCTGGTCTGGCTATGAAAGATTTTACTTCGGTGTTATCAAACGTTTTATAAATTGTGTTTTCTTCTTTTATATTTACCATGATTACCAAAACAATACTATAAAATTGGTATAAAAACATTTTTTAGTCATCTTGTAAGCATTATCAGATTAGCTCAGCTCAGAGGGGAGAAAAGAAATGCAGAACGTAGGATGGCCATAGGACTAAGTTTTTTATATATCTGTTTTATGAGATTCCAGGCATCATGAAATGGGATCATATCAATAGATTATTAGGTTTTTTAATTTTCATTGCAACGATCATGGTTACTCCTCAGGCTGTCATTTCCGGAAGGATATCACTTATTCTGGGTCTGATAATTTCATTTGCTGGTGCAATCATTGCTACATTTATATCTTGGCGTGACATTCTTTCAGCTTTGCCAAAATCATCCTCTAGAAAGATGGCGATCTGGAGTTATGCCCTTTCAAGTTTGATAGCTGTTCCTGCTGTTTTTATAATGTCTTCTAGGTATTCCTCGTTATACTTTCTCCTTGTTATTCCTGTAGACTGTTTGCTTCTCTATCTTCCGATTTATCTCAAATACAGAGAAAACAGGCCAGCTAACATAAGCAACCTGGAATTCAGTGAAAAGTACACATCACAGTTGAGGAACGCATTGTCAGGTAAAGCAGAATACATTCCCGACGTATATATAAGCGACAGTATTCGAGGTAGGAGATTGGCATACGCAACAACAGGCAAGGAATTCAAGATCGTCGTTGCAAAAGAAGCTGAGGGAAGGTTGTCTGATTCCGAAATCGAAACACTTCTGGTTATGAAATTCTTTGAGAAGAAGAGCAACTATGGTAAAAAATTAGTCTATTCTATAGCCGCCTACTTTATTTTCATTTTTGATGCGATCTTTTTGATTATGGAAACATCCAGTGCTATCCTTACTGCTCTTCAACAGATTTATCTTCTACTGGTGACGTTTGCAGTGGTTGTTATCATTTTCCTGTCCCCCTTTGTAATCAAGGCACTGTCAATGTACTTCGAGAAGCGCCAAGATAGATACCTAACAGAAAATTATGGGCATACTGAGGATATTATATCTCTAGTGAAAAAGCAGAACGAAATATTAATTCCGCTGAGACCACTATCTGAAAAGCAGTATAACTCATATTTAAAGAGACTTCAAAAGATGACGAAGAAAAGAATAGCCTATTTGGAGGAATTCTCCGCTGGAAGTAAAAGAATTTAAATTCTCTGCGAAGAAATCGAGGAATCACAAGATAATATTTGATTCACATAGCGTTTTTATCGGTTCAGAATCTGACAAGTAACCTATTTTTTGATTGTTTTGAATTTCTGAAAATCATCATATCACTATGTTTATTAACTGGTATATGACGCCAGTAACTGGTGCATGATGCCAGTAAAATACCATTACTTCAACTCACAGGTAAAGGTAAATGTTGACGAATTCTACGACCGCGAAAAGGAGTTTGACACGATAAAAAATGCCCTTAAGGCTGCGTCGCTCATAATCATATATGGACAGCGTAGAATGGGCAAAACAAGTTTGCTGAACGTAGGTCTGAATCAATTTGATGATCAGTTCATGATAATAAATGCGAGAGAGCTTTCCAACGATATGTTTGTCTATAAAGAATAATTTTTCACAGAGCTTAAATCATTGGATTAAATATACAACAAATGAGATCTACACTGAAAGTGATCCTTACGATCGTTGTTACAATAGGAGTAATTGCTCCCATGGTGTATTACGTTGTCGCGGATCTTTCACCTACTGTACCTTCGCTGGTATCCTTTGTACCTTCAAACTCTCAAGTCGTGGTATTTGGTAACGCCAATGGTACGCCTTTGTATGTTTTTTCGACACCTGGAAATTACTCTAACAATACTGGCGTTGTGATAGGCACGAGCATTGACTCTTTGATGAACAAAATCCAGCCTTCTGGTGCCAATAATTCACTTTCAAACAATTCCGTGACCAATAGCAGATTAAATTCTACAGAGGAAATAATCAATGTTACGTTTTACACAAAGTACAACGGGTATGCGATTTACTACGTTTCGGTTAACGAATCTTATCTGAACAAAGCGTATAATACAAACGCTTCCGGTATCTTTGCGAATGGCCTAAGTAATATCTCTGAATTCAACTTTACTAAGCTTTTATCCGATAGGAGAATATTTGTTTCCCAAGATTCCAGTAATATAATAACCGTAGGTAGTTTATATTCCGTAGAACAATCTGTCAATGCTCATATAAAAGGCAAAAATTTTGCGATCAATGCAAAATCCTATATCGATCCAAATGCAAACATTTCTGTTTATATCAACCTGAGTTATGCTAAAATTTCGCCTCTATCAATAAATGTGTTTGAGAATACTACTGAACTTTATGTTCATTCCACAAACAAAACACTCATAGCCTCTATCTATAATATCTCAAAGGTACTCGACAACAAAAGCCTGATAAAGACTCTATCTCACACAAACAATTCTGTTAGCATGGTACTGAAATTTGGCATCAGGAATTATGAATCATACATTCTTTATTTTCAAGCTCTGTACCCCAAAATAGA
>JAJYVJ010000149.1 GCA_021792045.1 Thermoplasmata archaeon
TCACACCAAAAGTAACACAGGCAGAAATTGTCAGGAGTGCCCTGGAATCAATAGCCTTCAGGATAAGAGACATTGTGGATACAATAAAGTCAGAGACTGGAATTAACGCAAAGGATCTGAAAGTTGACGGAAAACCAACAGCAAACAATTTTTTAATGCAATTTCAAGCTGATATACTTCAAATTCCAGTCTTGACGTACAGCAATCTTGAAATGACATCAGCCGGAGCTGCCTACATGGCCGGCCTGGCTGAGAAATTCTGGAACATAGAAGGACTCAGAAAACTCAATCACGTAGACAAAGAATTCCTTCCCGGTATTAAAAAAAGCGATTCCGATAGGTATTACCGAGGATGGATGAGAGCAATCAAATCAACACTATTGTTGTATGATTAAATGAAAATTAATGGAACAAATTATGCGCTACAGTAGTATACCGGTAATTTGTTGATATTTAAACTTATTTGTTAAAAAATGGTCATTGCGACATATTTATATACATTTACCAATTGTATTTTGCAATGACTGAATCTTGGGACGAATTGAAAGATAGGGCCTATAGTCAGATGAACAAGCAGAAGTCCAGATGGTTCAACTACAAGATGTTGCTCCTAACCGGTGGCGGTATCTTTGTGGATGGTTACAATATAGTGATCATTTCATTTGGGCTTGGGGGCATAAAGACCCTTTTCGGATTGCAGGACCAGGCTTTTTTGGTGGGTCTGATTGGTATATCTGTGATTGTAGGAAACCTAGTCGGTGCATTGTTTTCAGGCTATTTTGTGGACAGACTGGGTCGTCGGCTGATCTTTATCATTGACCTGATACTGTTCGTCTTGTTTGCGATAATATCCGGGATAGTAACTAATGCTTATGAATTGATTCTCGCAAGATTCTTAGTAGGCTTGGGGATAGGTCTGGATTATCCGATTGCCACATCTTACCTTAGCGAATTCACACCCGTGAATCCCAGAGGAAAGTTCCTCGTGATGAATATAACGTTCTTCAACATCGCCGGAGTCGTTGCCGCAGTTGTTGGATATTCACTTCTGCCACTTGGCGCTACCGTAGCTTGGAGGTATATGCTGGTGTCTGCAGCAATTCCTGCTATTATCACAATTGCAGCCAGACTGAGAACGCCCGAATCGCCAAGGTGGCTTCTTCAGCATGGAAAAAAGAAAGATGCCATAGAATCTATAGAAAAAGTTACGGGAGGAGTAATGCCCGCTGATACACAGAAGTTCATTATGGACTCGAATGTCAAGCCACCTGCTTCAGGCTATTATAGGGAATTACTCACAAAATTCACAAAGAGTGCAATCTTCATAGGTCTTTTTTACTTTTTCTTTGCAATTGCATTTGTGAACGCTTCAATTTACGGTCCGTCCATCCTTGCTTCTTTTGGTGAAGCAGGGTTGCTCGGGTCGTCATTGTACTGGATACTCTTTGTGGTCGGTGATATAATCTGTATTCTGGTGATTGACAGATTCGGAAGGAGGAATTCGACACTTACAGGTTGGGCTGGAATGCTCATTACAATAGTCATACTTGCTCTTGCCCCTTCGAACCTAAAGATCTTATCGCTTGGAGCTTTTGTACTCTTCGCAATGTTTCAGGGTATAGGGCCGGGGAGTCTTCACATGGTCTATTCACCGGAACTCTTCCCAACCAGGATAAGGGCTACGGCAGAAGGATGGAAACAGGGGATAGGCAGATTGGGAGGAGTGCTGACTGGACTTTTCTTCCCAAGTCTTGTAATCGGAGATCAGCTTCTTGTGATCATCCTTACCTGTATTGGTGGTCTTGTCCTTTCGATACTTCTCGCTCCTGAAACCAAGGGCAAAACACTCGAGGAGATCTCAGAGAAGGGAGATATACACATTATTTAATGGGTTTAGCTTTTTTAAAAAAGCTAAACCTCAATACATTTTTATTTCTATATTGCAGTTGTCTATACTGCAAATATTGAAAATCAAAATTCGGATAGCTCGACTTACTGGTGACGTATCTCCAAAAAACATGCTTAAAATTTTTTCTGATTACACCCTGTTAATGCTTCGTTACTAAAGGGAAAAAAACTATATGCTCTTCTGTGAATTTATGTAAGCGCTTCTTACTAAGTCCCCAATCTTTGCAACTATCTTGGTCATTGTCGTTTAACATTCGACATCCACTAATTCATATCTGAAGAGAAACTTGATTTGTGCTAAGATCTGAGCGATTGGCCCCAACACCATTTTTTTTTCGATGCTCGTCGTTGTAATCAATACATTGAAAAGATAAATAACATCGGCATTTTTTAGAAACATTAGTTGATGTTTCGTCGAACAACCGTTTTGCTAGGGCCTCGCGAACATGCTCCCTCTGTCAATTAATTCCCTTTTAAGCTTGCAACATTCTCTCATTCCTCTGTTCTATTATTCGTGGTTCTAAGTGAATCAAAGGGCACACTGCCACTTATTCGTATCTGAATTACAATCGCATTTTTGATTCTCCTATTATTGGTAAAGCTCATAACCGACTTGTTTTACAGTTTCAATTCGAAATTCAGTACTGGAGGGATTCACGAATTATTTACAATTGTGCATTTTATGAGATGACAGGTGGAAGGACTAAAATCATTGAGAAAAGACCTAATAGTAACTCAAAATGTTTTCTGAACCCAATCAACCACGAATTATTTTAAGAGCGTATTCCGAAAGTTCTTTCTGTTGTTCCTCCTGTAAGGGAAAGATTGGTTCTCTAGGACTTCCCACGTCGTATCCTTGCAGGGCCTTTACGAGAACGTAGTTTGCTGATAACTGTCCGAATCTCCTTGATATGTTGACAAGACTTGTTATTTTCATTTGGAGTTTCAACATTTCTTTCAAGTTTTCTGACTTGAATATTGCAGTTATTAATTCTGGCACGTAATTGGTGGAGCTTGATACAACACCGTCTATGCCAATCCTAGCGGCATTCATTACAAGAAAATCAGGGCCACTAAAAACAGTGAAACTGTCACCGAACTCCTGCTTGAAACTCAACATGTGAGCTGGATCGTTTACAGTATCCTTAACCCCCACAATATCCCCTCCAGAGTCGTTGATCCTTTTGATTGTAGATGGCGAAATATCGTGTCCTGTGGCCTGCGGGAAATTGTAAATGAATGTAGGATACACGGAAGATATCTTGATGTAGTATTTTTCTAGAAAGTAATCTGGTATGTTGACATAATAGTAAGGGGGGTATGCTGCGATTGCCCTAACTGCTGCATGTTTCCCTATCTTCGCGAATTTAAGCGTATCCTCGAGATTAAGGGAGCCTACTTGGAATATTATCCTTTCCGATAGATCATCCAGGCTTGAAATTAAAGACTTTCTCTCCTCAAAGGAAAGTGAGGGGCAGAGCGATGTAGATCCGCATAGGAAAAGGCCGTCGATCCCCTTGCTAAAAAGGTTGTTCACATGATATCTGAGTTTAGTTAGATCAATTTTGTTGTGAACGAATGGCGTTATCACCGGGGAAAATTTTAGATTCCTCATCTCTCATCGCCCGTAGTAAGGCTTAAGATGAGCTTAAACTTTCTATATACCTACCTGTAACGACGCTCATTCGGCCCAGCATAATTAATATCACGTCTGCTGTTCCTAATCTTTTATAAGGACAGAGTTCAACGCAAAACAATTCTTTATTAATCTTCTTAGGAACTGTAAAAACAGATTATCTGTGAATCTATTCTAATATGTTTATATTGAGTCAATTTTTTACGGTATATTTGTATTGAACAGGTTGTACATGCCGGAACTTTTGCCCATAACTCTTACTTGGCCAATTCATTATCCACAGGGTCAGGCGATTCAATGGTATTTTCTGCCTATGAAATTACTGAATCCACGCATTCTAATCCTAAACATACACATTGTAGTGGGTGTAGTACAGTATGCCTCCGGAACAATCAAATTATAAACAAGGAAAGTCAGGGTCTTCAAAAGTTATGATTCCCCTTATTATTTGCCAAGACGAAGAAAGATCAATGTCTCTATATCGCAATAAATTAAATACCATGAGACTTTTACTTTAAAAATGCAGAACGGGCAGAATCTTAAGAAAACTGCCTACGATTTTATAGTTCAATCAATTGTGAGCGGCCCTCTAAAGGCAGGAAGAACTGTGGATATGGATACTGTTGCCGCAAAACTCAATATCAGCAGGACGCCTGTTAAGGAAGCCCTTATGGAACTTCAGGGCGAAGGCTTGATCTGCAAACAGGGGCGTTACTACTCAGTATTCATTATGTCAGAGAATGATATCATATCACTTTATGAGGTGCGCGAGGTTCTGGAGGCCCAGGCTGCAAGATTTGCAGC
>JAJYVJ010000150.1 GCA_021792045.1 Thermoplasmata archaeon
GGGGATGTTGATAGGACGGAGTCTGTGATGAATGCTAGCATAGACTTGCCTCCAGTAAGTTGATCTATAAGAATTGGGCTCGAGGGTCTGAAGGCAAAGAGTTCTATCTGCCCAGGTGTATCAAAAATAACATAGTAATCTTCAAAAACCGAGAGCTCTTTTATTATCGCATCCGAATTTTCAGTGATAAGATCGGAAGCAACTATCTGGGCTCCGTTTGGTCCAAGATTATACTGTGACATAACATCATTCAGGGAAATCAGCTCTCTGATGTCGTAATCTGCATCATACGGGATATATTCAGCTCCCGGGTCAAGGTTGACTAGTGCGACATCATACCCACTTTCCACAAACCACTCTTTCAGTGCTCCGGAGAATGAGCTTTTACCAGTTCCTGCAGGGCCTGTAACAAATAATGATCCTATCATTCATCATCGCCCTCGAACTCTTCAATCTTGATGGAGTGATTCTTGTCCTGCGTGATTTCTGGTTTATCATCATCAGCGAACGTATCCTTTATCGTTCTCGATATATTTTCCACTTGGGCCGTAACATACCAGGGCATTTTATATTCTTTTGCAACCTTTATTGTCTCGTCCAAATACTTCACTATGCTACCCTTATGTATTGTAAGGATTATACTTTTGTTGCCGCACTTCCTGCACTTTCCCGAAAGTGGGACTCGTCTGTATTTGGTGTTGCACTTGCTGCATCTAAATTCCTGAGAGAAAAATTTCCTGAAGTTACCAAATATGTCTGGAAGAAAATGCGAACTTAGAACCCTGACCGCGACATCGTCGGCATCTACTGCCCTTATAATCTGTGCCAGAGAGAGCTGTCTCTCGATCTTTTCTTCCATAGTCCCTATAGACTTATAGGAGCAAATTTTGACTCCAGAATCTATCTTCTCTGTGCGGGTCGTAAAGCCCATTCCCATGGCAACTCCAGTGGTCTGCAAAAGTTTTCCCGTTGTGATCATGAAACTCTCAATCTCCGAGGCCATCTTCCCTTCAATTGTAGCATCATAAAATTGAAGCGGATAGGTGTACATCGTATCCACATTCAAGGCCTCTTTGTCTACTTCATCCGGGTTAAGTCTTACTGTCAGAACAAGGGGGGCATCCATCAATCCGCCAGTCGTAGATGGAAGGAACGATCTGGAGAAGTTCAACAGGCCATCCAGGAGTAGCATAACACTATCCTCATCGCCATCGCAGTTCCTCCTCTTGGCAGCATGATAAAGCGGATGTGCATAGCAACCGCTCACATCTGCGAACCCGATAATTCTACCAACGATCCCTCCGGAAGTGTGCGGTGCCAAGCCTATAACAAGCTGTCCTATCAGGTCTGATGCGGTTTCGCACATATAATATGGGGCGAGGCCATAATATTTAACCAATAAATCATCAATGTACTTCGATACTCTCAACAAATACCCCGCTGATGAAAGGGGCATAATAATGTCCTGGGGGAAAATCTCAATAAATTCAGAGATCTCATACCCGAGTTCTATGGCTTTCTCTTCGGATAGGCCAATCTCGGAGAGCCTGAAATGTGTTATGGGTATATCAGACATATCATACCTGCACGTACCGTCTTTATTTATTGTTACGTCGTGCAGTGCGCGGATGAGTCCCTTCTCTATGGGTTCGCAAGTTTTGCTGTTTGAAATTAGTCCCTTAACACCTTTTATCTCGAGTTTATCTGGAATGGTGACCTCCAGATTTTCTGTTGCTGACTTGATCATTTCCGAAAGGTTGATTTTCACCTTTTTTATTGTGTGGGTATCTTCTGTAAGCGAACCGCAGTTTGGGCACCTCGGAACGCATGTCTCTGATCCACAATTTTTACATCTTCTAAGGTCCACTTCGACTTCATACCCTGAAAGTGTATTCTTCTCCGCATTCTTGAGAGAGCGACGAGAATCTCCATAATTTTCAACGGGAAAGAGAAGGTGGACTTTCGGCTTCATTTTTCTGTCTCCAGCTTTTTCAGGCCTTCCTAATCTTGCACCTATCCTTGTCGGAGATCTTGGAATTATCCTAATCCCAGAGAGTTTGTTCACCAGCGCAACAGGATCATCTCCTTTAACGTTTTGTTCTCTTACAATGATTTTGCGGTCTTTTAAATCTAGTCCCAGGCAAACGATAAATGGGTAATAGTTTTCTATAGACACATTAAGGTGTGATCTAAATTCCACTCCCAGTTTGACGAGGATGTCCAAAATTCTCTTGTCCGTTGGAAGCACTAGCATATTGTTGTCTATGTATGATTGCATGGCTTTTTCTCTTAGGTATAAGATTTCCTCAGCAGACAAATCATGCCAAAAATAATCATATTCTGGATAAAGTGGTATGCCATTCTTCCTGGAAATTTCAACGGCCTCAAAATGATCCAGTTTCTTTTCTGAATCAATAGATTTTCCTGAAGATCGGATAATCTCCAACCACCATTCTAAGTTGAATGATCCAGGGAGAAGCCTTCTGTTATTCTCTAAAAATTCACCGTAAGATACGAGGATTTCCCCAATGTCTGTTATTTGTTCCACGTCTTTAACTACATTCCTCGCTTCTTTTTCGTCGTTAACTCTAATGTGGCGTCCATCATTTAAGAGTACCATTGGGCCATCGATATTCTCGCATGGTGTTATTGCAGCTGCCTTGCCAGGAAGCTCGGTCTTTATTTGTGATCCTACGGCTATAAAGCTATCAAGTATCACCATCGTAGCAGGGTTTATAGACACAGCAGCAAGTCCCGAGACGCGTGATCTTCCATAACGTAGCCTAAATCCACCTGGTCTTCCAGGATGAGAAAATACAGGTCTTCCCGCAACAATATCCTTCAGGAATTTGTCAGAAACATGCGCTACAGGTTTTTCCTCGTTTGTTGACTTTTCCCCTCCTGAGCCAAGAAAATTCCATTCACTTAGCCCAAGTTTGTCAGTATACTTCTTAACCTTCCTTGCTTTCTGGATCAATCCCTCACAGAGAACCAGACACATTCCGCCGCGTATCCTGTTTGTTTCTATTCTCTGCATGTCACGATGACCTGAGACTTCCTCTTCCTCACTCCCTTCACCGTCTATACATATTGGTGATTTTTTCACAACTTCACGGATTTCCTCTTTTGAAGGGAGATATTGAAGGTGTTTTCTTCTATTGTAGTCCTGTACCTCTTCTATATATCGATCTTCTTCTTCGGGAGTTGCAATGAATTTTCCTATCTCAAGATCCCTGCGAACTATGTCTGTAATAAGAACACTCATGGCCTGTGCGGTAGCTCCAGCACCTCTAATCGGTCCGGCATATACAATCGATGCATATGTCGAGCCATCGGTGTTTTTATTGATTTTGATTCTTGAAATGCCCTCTAACGGGGCGACAGATATCCCCTCCGTGAGGATTGCGAGTCCAACTCTGACAGACTTGTCAAGAGCCGTTTCTTTTTCTGCCTCCGAGTACCTTCTGGCTACGCTTCTTGAAATTTCTATCGCAAGTTCTTCACGTGTCATTTCTTTCGACAATTTGCGGATTTCACTGGCTATCCCGGGCACGCCGATGAGTTCCTCTACACGATCAGCCATATCTGTGGCAAGAGGAATCTCGACTTCTGTTGATACATCAAGCCCTTTGGCCCTCACAGTTTTTGCCAAGGTGTATTCTCTGTCAAGCTGGCTTATTATCGACCGTTGATACTTTTCGAGATAGGACTCAAGATCCAAAATGTATCATCTCTAAGCTCTTTTCCTTTAAATATCCTCTCCGCAGATTTAATTTTATCGAGAAATGCGAATAAGTGTTCAATTTGTCACTTCTGTTTGAAGTAAATGGTCCTTATGTTTCAGGGCCTCTTTCACTAAATGAAGGTGAAGCTTCGAGGGTTTCGTCGGCCTTGAGAGGAACTCACTGTGGAATTGTACTGCGAAGAGAGAAGTTTCACCCTTAAGTTCTGTTATTTCCATTCTTCTCTCTTCAGAATCTACGCCTGAAAAAATCAGACCTGATCGTTCAAGTCGTTCAATATAATCCGGATTCACCTCGTATCTATGTCTGTGCCGTTCGTATATCTCGTTTTTTCCATACAGAGCTTTTGCAAGTGTATTGTCCCGTATCAGAACCTTCTGGGAACCTAATCTCATTGTTCCACCCTTATCCGTCACTCCCTTCTGCTCTGGAAGTATATCTATAACAGGATCCTTTGTATCCGGTACAAATTCCGTGCTGTTTGCATCTTTGAGACCAAGGACATTTCTTGCGTATTCTATAACAATAACCTGGAAGCCAAGGCAAACACCTGCTAGCGGAATGTTATTTTCTCTCGCGTACTTTGCAGAGAGGATTTTTC
>JAJYVJ010000151.1 GCA_021792045.1 Thermoplasmata archaeon
TTTAACAAGTATACCGATCTAAAATCTATTTAAGGCAAATTGTTATACTCCTTTTAATATAGTCGATACGACGCATATAACGGAGCTGAATTATTTGGCTACAATTGAAGAAAAGATCACGCAGTTAGAGGCTGCATTAGAAAACGAAAAGGGAAAGAGTCAAGACGGCACTAACTGTGTAACGATAGCAAAAATTGAACTTCAGCTGTCACAACTCTATAGGCAGATAGGTAATGTTCCAAAATCAGACGAAATGATGGGCGAGGCAGAAAAAACACTTCAAGATCCTACATGCCCACAGACGCGGGAAACAAGCCGCCTCCTTAATTATGTGCGCTACTATAAAGCCAATCCTAATATTGCTAACATAAAGCCTATGCCTCCTCTTCAAAGGTATATGTCATTGATCATCCTAATAGCCGGATATGGTGTTCTCTATCTATTGTATTTTATCGGTATTATTACTGGAGAGGATATGTTTATAGGCATAATAATCGTGTTCGTTCTTTCAATGGTAATCAGTTCTATGATGAGATCACGCTATATTCGAGATCAGAAAAATCAAGTCACGAACAGCGGTTCTGCAACCCAAAATGAAGACATAGTTCATATAGAATCAAGGATAGATTCAGACACCACGTATCGCAATCCGGAGAGAATTCTTGATGCGGCAAGATCCGAATTAACACTTGCCAATATATATCTCCAAAAAAATAATCTTGAAGAGGCAATGAATCACGTTGACTTAGCTAAAAAATTCCTCAACGATCCAATGTGCGAATCTGACGCTGAGAAAGATCAGGTGGTTCAATCTACTAATAATTTAGAGACCACGATACGTTCTAGGCAGATGGGGACAAGATAAAAAAAGGGGAGATAAAAGTGAATGTCGCTGCCTTATTTTATAAAGGTAATTGAACATCTTTAAGGACGCGCAGACTGCATCCGACTGAGGATATTAAGAATTGACAGTTGATGGGCATAGCGATTCATTTAGACTGACCAAATTAACTTATAAACGTCTTATACAGACTTTGACTGGAGGTCAGGATTACGGTGAATAGTCAGGTAGTTTCTAATAATTTGCTGCAATACACAAGTCAATGGCTGAAGATAACGAGTTCAAGAAATTAACAATAGACGAAACTTTGGCCAAATTATCTGCAAGTGTTGATGGTTTAACCAGCGCTGAAGCTGGAAAAAGAATTACGGAATACGGAAAAAATGAAGTATCTGAGAAAAAGAAGAATCCGGTATTCGCGTTTTTAAAGAAATTCTGGGCGCCAGTTCCTTGGATGCTCGAGGTAGCTGTCATCCTAACATACGTTTTGCACAAATTTCTAGATATGTACATTATCGCTTTTCTCCTTGTTTTTAACGGCATTATCGCTTTTACCCAAGAAAAAAGGGCAGAAAATGCTGTGGAGTTACTAAAGCAAAGACTGAATGTCAAAGCTCGAGTTCGGCGTGATGGATCCTGGAATATTATCGAAGCCAGTGCTCTTGTCCCGGGAGATCTAATCCACGTAAGGTCTGGAGACATAATTCCTGCAGACATCAAGATCATTGATGGACATGTACTAGTTGATCAATCTGCTCTGACTGGAGAGTCTATTGCCGTGGATTATGGGAATAACGATATGGTCTATTCCAGTTCATTAGTGAAAAGTGGTGAGTCAACAGGAATCATTGTTGCAACTGGCTCAAAAACATTCTTTGGAAAGACAACGGAATTAGTGAAAGCTGCAGGATCTGAATCTCATCTCGAGAAACTCATACTAAACATAGTGAAGTACCTTATAGCTATTGATGTTACTCTTGTTGCTATTCTTGTTGTATTTTCTCTCCTTACAGGTGTAAGTTATTCGTCAGTAATTCCATTTGCCTTGATTGTTTTAATTGTATCGATTCCTGTTGCACTACCAGCAACATTTACCATTGCAATGGCTCTCGGTGCAAGAGAATTATCTGGAAATGGAATCCTCGTAACAAGACTCGTTTCTGCTGAAGATGTTGCGTCAATGGATGTCCTAAATCTGGATAAGACCGGGACCATCACAGAAAATAAGCTTACTGCAGGAATACCTATACCCTATGGCGTATACAAGGATTCGGATGTGTTGAAGTATGCATACCTTGCCTCAAGTGAATCGAGCCAGGATCCAATAGACCTTGCCGTTATCGACGCTTTTAAAAAATCCAATGTAGCTATATCTGAATTCAGCGTAGAAGAATTCGTACCATTTGACCCTAAAACTAAGAGAACGGAAGCTACAATCAAGTTCCCAGATCAGACGATACGTGTTATGAAAGGGGCACCTCAGATCATTGCCAGTATGGCAACTTTTGTCAACGTAGGGACATATCACCGGGAAATACAGAAGCTCTCGAAGAAGGGATTCAGGGTAATCGCAGTGGGCAAGATGGGGGATGGCAAAAAGTGCGATCTTGTTGGGCTCCTTCCTCTGTACGACCCACCAAGAAAAGACAGCAAAGCGTTTATACAAGAAATAAAGGATCTTAACGTTGTTCCAAAGATGGTAACCGGTGACAACTCTGCCATAGCTAATGAGATCGGTACGGAAGTGGGTATTGGCGGACGTGTGTGTAGTATTGACGAGTTAAAAGGATTAAATAGTTCGGAATCCGAGGTTTCCAAAATAATTAACACTGATGTCTTTGCGGAGGTTTTTCCGGAAGATAAGATACTAATTGTGAGGGAACTCCAAAAGGGGAAACATTATGTTGGAATGACGGGTGATGGAGTCAACGACGCTCCAGCACTCAAGCAGGCTGAGGTGGGGATAGCTGTATCCAATGCTACAGATGTAGCCAAAGCCTCTGCCAGCATGGTTCTTACTCATGAGGGCCTTAGCGACATTGTAAACGCAATAAAAGTTGGAAGGCGAATATTCCAAAGAATGCTTACCTACACCATAAACAAGATCGTTAAGACAATCCAGGTTGCAATATTTCTGACACTGTCGTTTTTTGTGGTTCGTTTTTTTGTCACAACACCGTTTGATATAGTTCTTCTGCTGTTTGCCAACGACTTTGTTACAATGTCGATAGCAACTGACAATGCAAGGTACTCAATGCATCCTGAAAAATGGAGTGCGAGAAGCCTAATACGGTCCTCTCTGATATTATCCGTAACCGTCCTTGTAGAGTCATTTTTCACATTATGGGTAGCTCTGTACCTCCGAATGACACAGTTAGAAATCCACACTTTCATATTCGACATGCTGGTATTTAGCGGTCAGCTAACAGTATATGTGGTACGGGAGAGAGGCCGTATGTGGTCCTCCAGGCCAAGTACTTTTCTTATGGTCGCGAGTATACTCGATATAATAGCTATATCGCTCCTCTCAGTCTTTGGAATACTTGTGAGTCCCTTGTCTTACATATATGTGCTCATAGCGCTCGGTATAACTTTTGGGTTTGCCCTTGTTCTCGATCAGGTAAAAATCTCACTAAAACGCGATTTTCGGACCTGATCGCTATGCAAAATAAAAAATTGATATCTATTTCACTACTAATACCGGGCAGTTTGAATGTGCGACAACGGCATTGGAGACACTGCCAAGTAATAAGCTCTTGAACCCTCCAAGCCCCCTTGATCCCATAACTATGAGATCAGGCTTTAACTTATCAGACTCCTCGAGCAAAGATTCTGCAACTGAGGTCGTTCCACTGGTAAAAACACTATTTACATCCTCCTCCTCAGCTTTTGCCTCCTTAATCAACGGATTGAGAATCTTTAATACATTTTTCTTTGCGAGTGAATAGTACTCATCCCAATCAAAATAAGCTTCTCCAGTGCCGTAACCGCCTATCGGAAAAGCAACGGCATGTACAACTGTAATCTCTGAGCCGTATTTATTTGCTATAGACATCGCAGTTTTGAAGGCCCTCTGCGAAGGAACTGAACCATCGAAGGCCACAATAATCTTTTTAGGGAAAAATTCTTCTTCTGGTTTATGATTTTGATTTTTATTTTTCATCTATTGTAAATAGGTTTTAGAAATTTAAAATTATCTACGTAATATTCGACTGTTTTAAATCAGCTTACGATGTGTGGTTGTAAATATCTCCTGCGTTATCTGAGTTCATTTAGCTTGTTTGTGCGATGATTTAATACTACAACAGTAGGCTTTACTATGTACTTTGACTTTGAAATTCTAGTTATAGAAATAAGCGCAGTTCTTTCGGATGCTGTATTAAAGAATTTCCTGAGTTCAGATAGTAGCGACTTTGTTGGATAAAGCTCAACAAAAATAGGGTTCCCGTCGTGGTACCAGGTAGCTATGATTGTATTACAATCTTTGTC
>JAJYVJ010000152.1 GCA_021792045.1 Thermoplasmata archaeon
TTTCAGGAAACCTGACTAGTCCATCCTGAAAACATGAAATGAAAGAAAAAGTGTTTCCAGGTTCAAGACCTTGGCGCTTCATCCAGTTCCTCATTGGGGCCCTTCCTGAATCAACTATGGCTTTACCCTGCGGGTATCCCTCACTCATGAAGCTCGTAGCTATGTCAAATACTTTCGTGAAAGAGACCTCTGAAACTGGCTCTAAAGCACTGAGAACGAAGCCAGCGTCCATTATTTCTCTGTAATTTGGTTTATGTGAGGCGTATCCGAAACGCAAATTGATGAGATTAAGCGTACTGTTGATCGCGTACATCATTGCAATGTCACCTATCCATGGTGCAGTAATTGTTGCTCCTGCAGCTCCAGATTCAATTCTGCTCCGATAATACAATGGGGAGAGAAGTGTCACTTCATAGCCTTTCATTGGATTAGACATCACCTTCCGCATCGTCATTCTTCTTTGTGCTTGTCTTTTTCTTCCTGTCCTGCGGTAGTATCTTTGAGTATTTCACAAGTTCCTGGGAGTCTGTCTTAAGTCTTTGGTAAATCTGTTGGAGATCTACCAGGGATAGATTGTCGACCTTGGCAATGAAGTCTCTGAGTTCCTGACCTGAGACAATCTTGCCTGAATGTTCACTGTTCATCGCTTCAACAACAATATTATTAATCGAATCTTTTAGCTTGTCTGGATCCTGGCCCCATTCGGAATTGAAGTTCTTTGATACAGTGTAAGATGTTACGGGGATTTCCTCTTCTCCCGCATATATGGCAACAATGTTATTTTTTATGTTCGGGCCGGTAATAGATGTTTGAGCGCCATAGCTTCTCTCTTTTAGGCAAAGCAGTAAATGAACCAACGATTCAGGTGTTGGATTAAGCATTGTAATAAAAGAAGGGAAGAATGCCCCAGGCACTATGTATTCTGTATTAAAAAGACTGGTCCTGTTTTCTCCCTTTATCCTATCCCACATTGTACCTGCTTCTGATAAAGAGTTATGCGTAAGTTGCTTAGTAATCTCTGATCTGCTTCTGATGGAGTAAGAGCTTGAATATAGAACCCTCGAGGGCAACATTGCCTGCCCAGCATCCCCTCCTTCTACCACACTATCGCCAAAAATTACAGAATTTGGGTTAGCTAGGTATGATATAGAGCGAACGCTGTTGTACTCGTAATCTGGGTCAATTACCTTGAAGGCACGGCACAACTTGACTCCCATGAGTTTTTCTTTTGACTTAAATTTCCTCGCTGGTATCTCAATAACCTCTTTTTCTTTGTCTGGCGAAGTCTGCATTACAAATGAAACAGTGGCTTCAGGATCATCACTTCTGTTTATCATAGGGCCAATTGTTTCTCTTAATACGAATACCGTAAGCACTCTCCTTCTGTTTTGTGCCATTGGCGGTATTCCGTCTTCTTCCTCTTTCGCAAAGCATTTCTCACCAAATTTGGAATACATGTATTCCCTAAGTTCTTCACTCATTTACTTCACTTTCTCCTTTTTTGTTCTTTATTCTTTTCCATTTCTCTATATTATACATCAGGGCAAATTGCGATATCAGGTCCTTCCTATAGTCATTGCTTGGAATCCTCTGCTTGAACTCGAATCTCATAAGATCAACGAACGCTTCTGAGAATCCCAGGCAATGCATCTGAGTCTCCTTGCCTGAAAACTTCTGCCTGTTTGCGTAATCCCAGATTTTTCCTGCGATTTTTTCCTTCAAATCACTGTCCGAGTTTTTGGGGTATCTTAGGTAGACTTTCATGGCCTCTCGTATAATCCATGTATTGTCGTTGTTAGAGGTCGGACCTTTTGTTGATACCCCGCATGCCTCATCCACCACTTTTTCCATTCCTGCCTTGTTTATTTCCTTTTCATATTTTTCCATATACCATTCGACTCCTTCTTTCACTTTCGGATACCTGATCAAACTTGGATTGCCAGTGTTGCTCAAAATGCTTCTCCACAATATTTGGAAGACTCCTCTTTTACCACGGTTAACCTCGTGAATCACCCAGGCCAGAGAATTCTTTGAACCACTTATTCTTGAAATATCATACATAAGTTTGAGTTCCCTATTTACAGATTCTAACTGATCTATCCTGATCTCATTCATTTTTAGGTTTTTTACCCAACCGGGAGCATTATCCCATTCAAACATTGGTTTGAAAATCTTCTTTGAAGATATCAATGATGTAAGCCGAACCTTGACGCCAGTTTTTAGCATAAAATCCAGCAAATTAGAAAGGAGGTAGAATTCTTCAACCCTTTTGCTTGGTTTAGCGATAAAGACTATCATATGATAGCCTAGGTCTTTCTTTGACCTTCTTCCGACTCTTAATATAGCTTTTGTGGATCTATTTTCTTCTTCATATTCAAACTTGATATCACCAATTCTGCTTGAGACATCCTTCAATGAATTTATTATACTGTCTAGATCGACAGGTACGTAATAATCCCCAAGATGGACATGCAAACATAGTGCTTCATTCTCTTTTCCAATTGCTGCTCTCCTAAGGGTGTTTTCTCGCTGGCAATATTTACAGATTTTGCCGTTGAACTTGTTCTCATCATACTTCAATACCGTAATTTTTCTGCCCGTTCCGCTAGTTGCCTTGATTCCAAATGAATTTTCTTCTTTTAGGGGAGTTTCTGCAAAAATTCCACAATATACGCACATTGAGGCTTTGTCCGGCGCATCTTGAATCAGAAAATTATTACCTATCGCCCTATTGAAAAACTCGCTGTAGTCTATAACTTTAGCTCGTTCAAACCTAGGAAGTAGAACACTGGAGATGGATTTACAGATTCTATTATATTCTTCTTTGACAAGATCGAGTGGAGCCTCCTTAAAGAGTCCTGCGTGGCTAATAGCGTCTATAGTTTTCCTTTGCAATATGTCTGCCTTTTCAAATATTCCTTTTCCAAAGACCTCATATGACAATTCATCCTCTCTGGTCTTAGCTAAATCTATTGTGTCATCGCATGCGTATAGAACTCTTTGTGCACAGGCAATTAGGCCTATCAGCCTTTTCTTTTGAATGTCTTTATCAGCCTCTTCGTCAGTTTCCTCAGGAAGATCAATGTAAAAAAATGGCTTGCCATTTTTGTCCCCCTTCATAATTGGAACGCCTGCAACCCTTGCTCTGGCATCAAAATCAGGATGCGAAGCCTTCCACTGTTCTCCCTGCCAGATTAATAAGCGTCCCTTGAATTTCTCAATGTAGGTATTGATTACCTCTGACGTCGACTCTACCTCCTTTGAAAAATCTAATCTGATTGAGTTACCGCTTGGAGCAAAGCTATCAAGCAAGTTTTCAATGTAATCTTTGGTGCCACCAATTTCCTCTAAAAACTTTTCATAGATCTTGTGATATTCAGAGTCATCAATGGGATTTCCCAAATATGCGATTGCATCTGGAAAACTCACCAAAACATGCCTATTATTTTCTTTCAAGAACTGGTCAAAAATAGTGTTTAAACGCTCCATCAAAAGGACTTGAGGCAGATCGGAGAATTGGATTAAATTGATTTGTTCATCTAAGCTTTTAAGATATGGCAACAACTGCTCTTTTATTTTAGAAAAAATAGAGGCAGTGTTATCAGCTTTTACACCGCCAACATGATCCCCTAGACTCACATATTGGCTGATTGTGGCCAGCTGAGTTCTATCTAGGCTAGTTTGGATAGTGTTTGCATAATCCATGCTCCTATTTTCATCCCTTAAAATGAGATAAGATAGATCGTTCCACCACTCTGATGGAAGGCCGAGAGGGGCAAGATAATAGGAGCAAATTTTTATGATGTCCTGTCTATTCTTCTCAAGAACTGAGGCGAGGTTGTTCGCTCCTTCAATCCCTTCTAAAAATAGCTTGTCAACATCATGCATTGCGACAGCGGCAAAAAATAATCGGATATATTTTTCGAGCTCCTTTGCGTTTCCTGAATCTGTTATGTACTGTCTCGTAAGTTTAAAATCAAGTAGTTTTCCAGAAATTACCATAGAATTGAGAACATGAGTGAAGTATGTTGTATCCGACCACTCTTTTAACTTATAAGTGCTTCCACCTTTCGCTGGAACTATAAGATAGTCTTCTAGAATCACCCTAAGTGGCCCTCTTTCAGTAGTTTCCTCATGCCTAGACCCCGGATAGAATAGATCCCTATAGCAACAATCCATCAGATCTGAACCGAAGATTCTATAGTTTCTAACATCAATTTTAGAATCCATGAAAGTCACCTTGCTTTTCCTCTTCTATAAATCCAAAGCCTAGCTTATTTTTTGA
>JAJYVJ010000153.1 GCA_021792045.1 Thermoplasmata archaeon
AAAGGATGGATGAACGCTTATCCATGATGGGGAAGAATGCAGTATTCACGAATATAACGGACATGGATGCGGAAAGCATAATCGATCTCTATAAGAAAAGGAACAGGGTCGAGCACTGCTTCAGGACGATAAACACAGTGGGAATTGCATTTCCTGTCTACCACTGGACACCGCAGAAGATAAGGGTTCACATGTTCTTCTCGCTTATCGCATACCTCTTCCTCTCTCTTATATACAACGAGATGCACAGATCTGATGAAAGCATATCGCTTCCATCGACAGTCGATATGATGAAGGATGTGATGGTCGTATATGCTGCATCTGGGAAGAAGGTAATTGAAAGATTGGATTTCAAATCAGAAAGGGGAAAGGAGACGGGGAGGATCATGAAACTTGATCAACTGCTGAAGGGATAGTGCACCCACACTCACATTTTTAAAAAATGGCTGAATATCACAGTGACCATTCAGCAAAAATAAAATAGATGTAAAGACACGATATATAATAAATTTATAACTAAATATGGTAGAATTGAGTAAAGGCAAACCGCCGTTTTCAAAGCCTTTGAAGATTGCTGTGATAGTTCTTGCTTCTATTATAGTGGTATCATCCTTTACTTACTATGAGCTGTCGAGAACAGTACCTCCTACAAAAGAATCCTCAAGGATAGTAGGTTACCTTGGCCCTAAGGTTGACGTATTGGTCAATAATGGAAAATCTGTTCTCAACAATAATACAACGATTAATGTTCAGATGTTCTTTCCAGTTCCCACGTCTTTCAAGGATTCCGTTTATGGGCATAATGTATTAACGTCCAATCAGTCGAACAACGGTGCCGACGATATGGTTTTAAATGCAACTTTGACGCCAGGAAACAACACAAGTTCATTCTTTATGAATCCAGTATTCAACAACATAACAAAAGAATGGACGGATATTTTTACCAGCTACCAGGGTATTAATTACCCGTCATTAACAGTTGAGGCTCTCAAAACTGTTGTTGGCAATGGAACAGCAAAGATATACCAGTACTACAATAACCTTCCTTTTAATACATCGATGCAGAGGATTATCCATTTCAACACAACAAAGAACGTTAAACCTGTACTCTCGTCATTTCTTAAAGGTACGCAATTCAATTTATCTCGGTTTAGCAGCTTATACATTTCCGATATTAACTTTACACTTAATCTTACTTTCCCTTCACAACCAATTCAGACAGTAATTATGAATAACACGTCATCTGACACGATTTCTCAACCAGATCTGAGCTCGTCTGTTGTTAATCCATCATGTAGCGGAAAGGGGGAATTAATAACCAAATACGTTACAGAAAGCGTAAACACACTCAAACACACAGAATCATTCTATTCTATACTTTCACTTGAGGGTATTCACATAGGCAGAAAGGCGGATGATGGGAATTCCTTGGTGGTCCTTGGGGCTCAATTTTCGTGTTGAATGGAACAATTGGTCTTAATTCAAACATGGTCTACGTCTCCAGTTCATGCGAGGAATCCACTACAATGTCAACATCGCCTTCTTTTATGCACGTCGTTAATATCAATGCCCCTATAAGCACAAATGAAACGAATGCTGTGCCGACAAAGATATCAGAAATCTTAGGAGATAATAGTTCAGCTGCCATGAACCGCACAACTGCGTTTGTTGGGATTCAGGGTGCTGAATATCAGTTCTCACACTACGTCAGTAATACCTATACGTATAAACTTATATACCAATACATATATCCGAATTGTCTGCACCTTATATCCGATACACTGGTTTCAGCGATTTATGATGGATGCTCTACAATAGGGGAGATAATAAATATAAATTCAACAGCTGGGATTCAGATAAAATCCGAAGATGTCCCTATATCTGTGGCGTGGACAGTGCAGCACGCACTTCTGCAATCCAGTAACGGTACAATACAACTTAAAACAAAAGGAAATGGCGAGGCTTATCAGTCGGGCACACTCTGGGCAATGACAGCCGGATGGACAGAGGCGACAAACGGTCTTAAGAAAACAGCGGAAGCAATGAAATTATTTTCTTCTTTTTCTTCTTCTCTCTCACTAGGTTTGACTATCGTGGACGCTATTGCTGCTGTAAACGAGATTGATCTTGGGGAAGGCGCTATCGTCGCGGAGTCTCTTAGCCTTATAGCATCCACCATAGGCCTCACTGCAACAGTACTGAATCAGTTTTCTTCCATCAGTTTTATTGCCAGTTTTCAACTCCCTGCTGGTATAGTTTATGGCTTCAGCAATTCTGTTGCATCACATAACGGCTCAAACTACACGATTCCTCTATACGAAAGCTCTCACCCAGTAACCTTCACTGTGCAAGGAAGTGAATATTCTTTCTATGCTCCTGAAAACTACTTTAATGCTACAGAAATTTCCTAATTTTTCTCGTTTTGGTTCTAATTATAATCATAACTTCTAGATTTTCTATGGAATAAGTCATTAAATATCTCCATTGTCCCCAATTTTTAGTTTTTTCGTAAGTACATGAATCTTGAAATCAAGGAGATTGCCAAAAAAATCGGAGAGGAACGCGGAATTCCTATCGAAGCCAAAAAGAGTGGAAATTTCTACTTATCTTTACAGGGACACAACGAGGTGGGGGAGGGAGAAGAAGAAATGTGTCGGTGTATCGGAATACACAAGTATACAAGTTCGGAAAAACTGAGGATCGTCGGATCAGACATGACCTCTCTGACAAGGTTTTTCGAGTCGCCCACCAGAAACAGAGATAGCATATTGAAAGATTTATCGTCTGTATCCTCAGAGTCGGAAAACATTAGACTTGTAAAAAAAAGGTCATAATCCGAAACATTTTCACATCAACCAAAGCAGCATCGTCATGATAGTTTCGAATGGGAATTACCAGTCTGAATGCCATGCCGTGTTTGTGGGTTCAATATTAGACGTTGATAGTGTAGCCACCATAAAGAATCCGCGAGCTGCGCTCTCTTAACTGGAAGATGGCAAATATACAGGCACAATAATATGGGTTCGCAGAAACATATACATGAAGAAGGCGGAGGATATCGAACTCACATCATGGAGACTCCTGTCTGTAACTCCGAAGAGTGTGATTGCCGCAACACAGATCATCCGGAATTCCAGAAATAAGTCAGATACCGCAGAATTTTGTCGGGAAGACGAAAGTGGCCAATGTCTATGCAGCTCTCGTGAAGGGATATTTGCGGCATCGGCAAGCATAGCAGTATACCTGAATACCTTGAAAGCATTGAATGAAAGGGCGCGCCTCAATCCAGAGCTTTCACATATCTGCGAGGAACCGGATAACCTGCCCACCGAATGCGTGAAATGCGATGGAGGAAGATCCACGATGATATATCACGCATTGTGGGTGAGTGGAGACCTTATATGGGTGTGAGGATAAACAGGAAAGGCGGCGAGAAAAGGATTGAATGGCTATATCATTTGCATGCTATGAACGCATCGGATAAGCTAGACAGCAGATCTGCAATCCTGTGCACAGTTTCATAACTTTCCGCTGAAGGGATGGTTAACATGTATCTGGAGAAGGATTTAATGAAGAAGGTATTCCCTACGATAAAGACGTAGGAGGAGATTGTTCCCGCAAGGCACCAGCTGGAGGGGCATGCAAGAGCATATGTTTTCGTCACGGTCACGACATATACCTTATCGCTGCTTTGGTATATTTTCTGAAGGAATCCGGCCAAAGAGAATTGCGAGGAACCGTGCAGAAAGTCTTGGACCCCTTTCAAAGAGTGGAAGAATAGAAATCACGTTGGAAAAAGAGCACTGGACAACGTCCGTGAATCCTAGGTCTTCTTCCACAGAAATACTGAAAAAGATCGGCTGTGGGAAACTATTCAATGAAAAAGTCGGAGCGAAATAAACAAAGGGTCTTGTAACTGGCACATCAAGCGCCATTCAGGTCACGGACCTGATCAGGTTCTTTTGCTTCAGTTCGAGATCCATCATGGTTCCATCGTTAAGCATGAAAATTGGAAAAGAGACCACGGATGAGAAACCGTAAAGTAATGTTGAAGCTCTCTTAAACTCGGTGTATGGTGGCTTTCTCAGTTACATTTGGCGGAATGATTCTATCTAATTTCATGTTTTCGGTTTGGCTTAATGAATTGTTAGAAAATCAACTAATATTTGATAAGGTTACGAACAGTATCTCCGAATTGAGTTAACTTTTTAGACAGCAATGGCTATCCTTATTC
>JAJYVJ010000154.1 GCA_021792045.1 Thermoplasmata archaeon
TTACAGCGTTCAGCTCGTCAATGTTCCCTCCATTGTTCATCATGCACTTTGAAATAGAAGCAATAAAATCATACGTGATTCCGTCTTCCGGAATCTCGAAGAGTGCGGAACCGCCACCAGAGATAAGCACAATGATAGTATCATCTTCCGATAATCTACTCAATTTAGAAAGAAGTTTTCTAGAGGAGACCTCAGTATCTGTCCCTATGATAGGATGATTCCCCTTTAAAATCTCAGGACGCCCTCCGTAATCTCCGGTTTCAAGATTTTTAGGGACAATTACCCCACTATATTCTGCCATTTCCGATAACGAATCTGGTATACCTCTGAACATTGAAAGAGAGCATTTACCAAATCCTATTATAAAGAGTCTTTTTGAATTTTTAAATACAGCTTTTAACGAATCAATCTCCTTTCTCATTATTGTCGCAGGATAGAATTCAGAAATTGAGCGATCAACCAAATCAAGGATCTTTCGGCGCAGGTTTGATGTCCCGATTTCCTCATAATTTTGGATGAGATATTTTGAATTCGGCATTATTGATCTTAAAAGATAATGAATTGTAGAATAAATAAGATGGTAAAAATCGAACCCACCTGCATATAAAACAAATGAAATCCTTTTGTTGGAATAGATATCACATGGCTAGGTCAAATTCTATAAGGTATCATAAAATAACTGGTTATGAGTTTAGATCGTTTTTTCTATCCTGAAAGTGTAGCAGTAATTGGTGCTTCGAGTGACGAGACAAAGATTGGTTACGAGATTGTTAAGGACTTAAAGGATGGTGGCTTCAAAGGTAAAATAATTCCAATAAACAAGAAAGGAGGGGAAATTCTTGGGTTCAAAGCGTACACATCTGTGCTTGATTATCCTGATAAAATCGATATAGCGATACTTTCCATTCCTGCAAAATTTACTCCTGACGCAGCCGAGGAATGTGGAAAGAAAGGAATTTTTGGAATAATAGTAGTTGCGTCCGGTTTTGCTGAGGTTGGAAATGTTAAGTTAGAGGAGCAACTTGTTTCAGTGTGCAAGAAATACAACGTTCGTCTGCTTGGACCGAACGTAGTCGGTACTCTCAATAGCGTAATAAAGATGAACGCGTCATTTGCTCCTTATCTTCCATACCCTGGATCTATAGGGATGATTTCCCAGAGCGGGGCGATGATCATTGCGCTCGACGCCAGAACACTGCGAGACAAGATAGGTATGTCCCATCTTATAAGCATAGGCAACATGGGGGATTTAGAATTCTCAGAGGTAACGGATTTTCTGAACTCCGATAAAAATGTATCATGTATATCTCTCTACACCGAAGGTCTGAAACAAGGGCGTAGATTTATTGAAACAGCAAAGAGAATCGCAAAGCCAATAATAATGCTTAAATCGGGAGTTTCACAACACGGGACTGTAGCGGCCGCTTCTCATACAGGTTCACTCGCGGGATCGCACAAAGTTTACGATGGTGCTCTGAAGCAAGCTGGTGTTGTGAGAGCCTACAGTATAGACGAACTTTTTGATTTTTCACTTACACTTTCATTGCAACCTGAAATGAAAGGAGATCATTTGATCGTAGTAACAAATGGAGGAGGAATCGGTGTTCTAGCTACGGACGCTGCTGAGGCCAACGGCATTCCTTTGAATGATCCAGCTGATGAACTTAAGCAGAAAATTGGAAGTATTATCCCGTCTTTCGGTAGCCTGCGAAACCCAATAGACATGAGTGCAATGGCTACAAGGAAGATGTACGCGGACACGATAAGGACTGCAATGGAAGATGAGTCTGTAGATGCAGTTCTTGCCATGTACTGTGAGGTCGCGGATCTCGATCCACTTGAGGCTGCAAAAGGGATCGAAGATGCTTTTACTTCAACAAAGAGACGTGTCCCACTTGTCGCTGCTTTTGTCGGTGGCAAAGCTTCAGACAAGGCTTCTGATTACCTTATAGAGAATAAAATTCCCTCGTTCAGCGCTCCTGATCTGGGTGTAAGGGCTATTGCTGCTTTGAGGAAGCACAACATTCTAAATAGCAAGATTTGCAACTCTCCTGAAAAACCGCAGGGAATGCAGAGCGATGAGGTAAAAAGCAGGATAAGCAGCTTCATTTTATCCGGAAAAAATTCACTTGACGAGAGGGATTCGAAGGAAATATTTTCACTCTATGGAATAAAGGTCAATAACACAATTCTTGCCAAAACAAAAGAAGAAGCGGAAAAATTGTCAAAAGATCTTGCATTTCCTCTCGCGGCAAAGATAGAAAGTCCCGACGTACTGCACAAAACGGACGTTGGCGGCGTTAAATTGAATCTATCTTCTGTGGACGAGGTCGGTAAGGCCTTCGATGAGATAGTCTCAAACGTAAGAAGAAACGTGAAAGATGCCAGAATAGATGGTGTTGTTCTCCAGGAAATGGTTCAGGACGGAATAGAGACAATCATCGGCACCGTTAATGACCCAACATTTGGCCCTACAGTGATGTTCGGCACTGGCGGTATAACCGTACAGGTCCTAAAAGATGTCTCGTTCAGGGTTGCTCCCTTGTGTCGGTCGGATGCGTATGACATGATAAATGAAACGCTTGCCGGAAAACTCATGAAGGAATTCCGTGGTCGAAAGGCACTGGACTCCGAGGCTGTTGTGGATGCCATAGTTAGATTTTCGTGGCTGACTTATGAGCATCCTGAAATAAAAAGCATTGATGCAAATCCAATGATAGTCAACGTCGATGGCTCTATTGTCGTGGACGCCAGAATATTACTTTAATACTTGGGAGAAAATATCTATAGATGTCCCAGAAATGTTATTCTCCCATTGTGGTTAACAACGAACGAATGCTGATCGATGGCTGCGATCTTGAGGAGATTGCCAAAGGTTTTGGTACGCCACTATATGTGACATCATCCAACAGAATAAGAGAAAATTTTGAGCGATTGAGAAAAGCCCTGAGCAATAATTTCAAGGATTTTGAAATAAAATATGCGGTAAAGGCAAACTCAAACCCACACATAATATCTGTATTTTCTGAGCTTGGCTCTGGCGCGGATGTATCAAATCTGAACGAGCTTAATCTTGCTTTGAAAGGGGGTATCCCGTCCGAAAGAATTATGCTCACATCCAATAACCTGCAGCAATCTGAAATGGATGAGATTGCGAAACAAAATATAGCCATAAACTTCGATGACATCGGCCAGCTGGAGAGAATGAAGGCTAAATTGCCAGACCTTATTTCATTTAGATTCAATCCTGGAACTGGACATGGCTATTTTCCAGGGATCACCACTGGTGGCCTGAAAACGAAGTTTGGGATTCTCGAGGATCAGATACTAGATGCGTACCGTAAGGCCAAGGATATGGGTGCGAAGCGCTTTGGCTTTCACTATACGGAAGGCTCTGGAATTCTTGATCCGCAAGTCTTCAGAAATACCTTTTCAAAAGCCATGGAAGTTATGTTAAGAATTCAGGAAAAATTAGACATTGAATTTGAATTCATAGATGCAGGCGGTGGTCTTGGCGTTCCTTACAGGCCTGAAGAAGAGCCGCTGGATATAGCTGAAGTTTTTAGTGCATTCAGATCGGTTTTTGACAAAAATAAGGTAGACAATGAAAATTTAAAAATTATAATAGAGCCGGGGAGGTATCTTGTAGCGGACACGACAGTGTTGATTGGGCAGATTACAAACATAAAAAATAGTTCCGAATTTTTCGTTGGTACCGATATAGGAATGAGCACACTGCTCAGACCTGCACTCTATGGCGCGTATCATGAAATTTCACTGGTGAACAAATTTATTGGGAAAAATGGTCCTAAATGCACAGTAGTGGGACCAGTTTGCGAAACTTCTGATATAATCGGAGTAGGCAGATTGCTCCCAGATCCAGAGATCGGTGATCTTATAATCGTTTACAACACAGGTGCGTACGGTTACAGTATGAGCAGCCAGTATAATGGAAACATTCGTCCTGCTGAGGTCATGATTGTTGATGGAGCACCTAAGCTTATCAGGATGAGAGAAACTTTCCAGGATCTTATATCCAAAGTTACACCATGATCATTTCCAAATTATGGCTCTTTTAGTTTCTCTTCTAGGACAAACTTATTTCTCTGTATAAAATTACTCTTCATGGCAAAGAACAAATTCAAGATTCTGATCGTTGGCTTCGGAACAGTTGGAAAAGGATTTTTCGACCTTTTTTATGAAAA
>JAJYVJ010000155.1 GCA_021792045.1 Thermoplasmata archaeon
TAAGGCAAGCAACTATTACAAATAGGTAAATATCTTATGAGGATTTTATTAAAATTTATGACGAAAATAATTACCGAGAAAAATCCAATTCCTTACAGGCTACCATAATTGGAAAATTTTTCTTACCATTATATCGCTTTTTTCTTATAGTTTATTTTTTTTCAATCTCATGGAATCTGATTTCCCAAAGAATCATTTAGAAATTTGCCGAGCTATTCAGCCGCTCTTTATAAATATCAAAAGTGAAGTTAAGTATGCCGAAATTTTTTTAAGGATTGCTTCTTGTTTAGTTATTTATAAAATTGTAATGTTTGGTACAATATCCCCAAGATGAAATATTGTCGTATAAACAGAAAACTAATATTTATATTCAACATGCATATTTATATAAGTGGTTCTCAATAGGGTTTTTTCTGTCCTCGTTATAATCTTTTTATTATTTTCGTCGCTTACTGTGCTTGCTTCAGTCAGTCCAAATTCCCAATTATCTGCAAAATCATCTTATCAAATAAATTCTGGATCATCAGATCAGGCTTTTCAGCCACCCTATACGTCGAATTATTTGGTGAGTTTGCCCAAAAACACTGAAAGTTTTAGTTCTTATCCAACGACCATTGGAGGTGGTTCATTTTTTGTCCAAAACATTTCATGCACGTATGAGACCTGTTATTCTAACTACAATCCGTACAATAGAGATATCTATACTGTTGCTGCCGGTATCGGTGAGCTTTTAATGATAAACAGCAGCAATGAAATCCAACAAAAAATAACATCAGTGCAGCTCAAGTTTATTACTTTTGATCCACAAAACGGAAATGTCTATGCTACGAACTGCTTAAATAACGAGGTCTGTATTTATAGTCCATCTCTTTCACTTTTGCATAGGATTCCAGTGTCTTCTGGCCCAACTGGTATTGTTTTTGACCCAGTCAACGGTTATGTTTTCGTTTCACACTATCAGAATCCTCAGATAAATGTAATCGCAAGTAATGGTACCTTCGTTACAAATTTATCTCTTCCAAATGGTTTCTCAGATGAGTTTTCACAAAACATATACGATCCTTTAAACAAGGAGGTGTATATAGCAGAGAACCAGTCGGTTGGAGTTGGCCTGATTGCAGGAATAAATTCTTCTGTTGCCATAAACATTTCAATTCCACTTAATTTTGAACCTTCAGGTTTGACGGTTGACACATCTAACGGTTATCTGTACATCGGGTCAGCTGATTCTAAAGAAGCTATCGCTCTGAATCAAAGCGGTTCCCTAGAAGATTGCATACCCTTAAATTCATGCCCAAGTTCAACTATATTTGATCCTTACAACAACTATACCTATTTCACAACTTACTGCGGAAACGTTGCTGTAATAAACCAGACATATAACATGATCGCATATCCTTACGTGGGTGTTTTCCCTAAAGGGATTGGATATTCTCCAGTAACTAACGACCTGTATATTTCAAATGGGGGTTCAAGCAATTACCGTATTATTGTGGCTTCTTCAAATGCTTACTATTCAGCGTATGAAGTTAACTTCACCAATGCAAATCTTCCAAGCGGAACTGAATGGTACGTGAACCTCAGCAACGGACAGTCATTTTCATCGCATAACCGGAGTATCACATTTTATGAGCCAAATGGAACCTATAGTTATATGATATCCAGTTCTAATAAGATCTACGCTCCTTCTAATATTACTGGCAGATTAACTGTCTATGGCTCTCCTAAGAATATAAGCGTCAGTTTCAGTCTCGTTACTTATACAATCAAAGCCAATGAAGGAAATCTCCCCAGTGGAACTGCATGGTATATCGGTGCTGATTCAACATATGCAGCCTCTTCTACCAGTAACTTAATCAAATTATCGGAGCCTAATGGATCGTATATAATCAATGCGTCATCAACAGATCTTTATGATACATATTTTCCACTTTATACTGTGACGGTTAATGGCGAGAACGCGTCTCTAATAATTAATTTCACAATAAGGCCGCAGGTCGGTAATATAAAGCTGCCACCAGCATCACCTAATTCTTTTGCATATGATACGCAAAATCATTATACATATGTTGCAGAAGATGCGTATTCAAGTGTTCTTGTTATGGACAATAACACATTTATAACCAATATTTCAATCAATGCTTCAATCAGTAGATTTTGTGGAATGGCATATGATCCCGTCAGGAATCTAGTTTTTGTTTCAAACTTTGACAATAATAGCATAATTGAAATTAATGCAACTGATAATTCTGTCCAAAAGTATTTCACGAATATTACCTGTCCTTTAGGTTTAATCTTTGATCCAGCAAATCAGAACATCTATGGAGCTACATTTAATGGGATAGTTGTATGTATATCTGGCACAACACTTTCTGAAAATGCTATTAGGACTGATACATCCAACAGTGCAATCGCGTATGACCCATTAAATAACAACATTTACGTAACAAATACATGCTACGGGAACCTTTCCATAATCTCAAACAAGAGTAAATTAATAGGCTCTGTTACTGTTGGTTCATCTCCCACCTCGCTGCTCTTTGATCCACATAATGGCTATTTATACGTTGAAAACTTTAGATCTGGAAATATATCCGTTCTGAATTCAAGCGATAAGGCGGTCGCCTCAATCAAGGTATCAAACCTGATATGCGGTCCCGTCTCTCAGATGGTATATGATCCATTCAACTACAACATCTACCTTCTGCATTCTAACGGCCAGGTTTCAGTGCTCTTCAACGACACATGTATCGGAGAATTCCAGGCGGGGAATTATCCTATATATACTATATACAATCCTTCAAGCAAAGAAGTATGTGTTCTCAACCATAATTCTAACAATATAACGCAAATAACGTCGAAAGCGTACACAACACTTTACAATGTTGTTATGAAAGTAATTGATCTCCCAGCAGGAACAGAATGGTACCTGAACCTTTCCAATGGCTGTGACCTGTCTTCAAGCAGCGATGAATTGGCTTTCCATGTTCCAGCTGGAACATATAATTTCACTATACAATCGAAAATTTCACATACCTATTACGGTAAACTGAATGTCACTGTAAGTTTTAGCATGAATGTAACACTGTCATTGTATACGTATCCTGTAACAATAGAGGAATCTGGTCTTCCATCCGGTACTACATGGTTTGTGAATCTATCCAATGGTACTCATCTCTCATCCACAAAGTCAACGATTACCTTCCAGGGCACAGCGGAAACCGAATATAATTACACTGTATCGACTTCAGATTTTCTCTTCAAGCCCTCGCATGCAAGCGGCTCATTCATGGTTAACACTTCAGAGGTTTCAATTAAGACAGATTTCTCAGAATATATTTTTGTTGTAATTATAAAAGAAACTGGTCTAATTGCAGGGAGCCTGTGGTACCTGAATGTATCAGGTCAACCGACTATTCATACAACAAGCTCGAGCATAACTATCTATTTACAAAATGGAAATTATACTTTAACTGCTTCGTCCCCATCATTTAAAAATATAACATTAGACTTCACGATAGACAACTTCAATTTAACTAAGACGATAGCTTTTGAGCCGGTATCAAAGAGTTCACCTCCTCCTGTTGCTCCTAAGACTACATCGAGTGCATATCTATACTCCATAATTGCCGTGGTTTCGATTGTTGTGATCGCTGCATTAGTTTTGCTGATTAGAAAAAGAGCTGGTAAGTAGGTTGTGATTATCTAACTAAACCATCCATAAATTAACTCATAGATTTTATATCCGTGAAATAGTCGCAAAGTATTCCGTAAAGATCCTTTCAACAATCTTCACATCCATAAAAGCTCAACGATTATTTTACTCGGTCGCATCTTCCTTAATAGATTTTAATTCTTCACACGGTCAATATCCTGATTCATCCTTAACAAACGAAAGACATTAAGACGAATCTTTTAACTTCCCATTGCTTTCAAAATTGGTCTTGTTTGCCTTAACATCGTCTTTTGTAATGGCAGGTTAAATATTGTGCATTAGATCCATTCCATGCCAAAAGGTAGTAGAAGAACTTCTTGCAAAAAGTGCGAGGATGAAGATAGTATATCTCAGAATTTAGGAGTTGAATTGAAATTTGTTACATAGATTCATAAGGGAAAATTCCAAGTGCAGTGGTG